>NZ_BCQR01000078.1 GCF_001552175.1 Actinomadura kijaniata NBRC 14229 | reverse complement strand
GTTCCCCCGGGCCGGCCGCCTCGTGGACGTCCTGCATCCCGTTGGGGACAGGGAGAGAATGTATGCCCTCCCGCAGGAGGCGTCAAACCAACCGGCCGAAGAATTTTTGGGGTCTGACGTCTCCCCTGGTCACGGCGGTGGAACGGGTCCGGGTGCGGTCGTGGCGGCGGGGTGGTCAGGCCGGGTTCCCCCAGTGCGGGTACAGGTCGCGCAGTACTCCGATCTCCGCGCCGTGGTGGGTGAACTCGTCCAGGACGTGCAGGACCAGGTCGGTGGTCGTGTTCTCGGCGAAGGCGTTGAACTTCGGCCCGATGGGCTTCCACCAGCGGCTGTCGTCCAGCGTCGTCAGTCCTTCCCGCCAGTACCGGTAGTGGGTGGTCAGGAAGTCGGCGGCTTCGGTGGCCGTGCCCGCGAACGTCGCGTCGTCCAGGGTGATCAGGTGGTCGGCGAACAGGCGGTTGCCGAAGTCCAGGAACGTCAGGCCGATGTGCCCGATCCGCCAGGCGATCGTCGGGATGGGGACGGGGTCCGGTGCCGGGCCGCCTCCGCCCTCGCCGTCGATCAGCCAGCGGCCGGTCGTCCCGTCGTGGCGCAGTGTCCAGGTGATCGGGGCCGGTTCCCAGAGGTACTCGGGGTCGGTCATGCCCTCCAGGCGGGCGAGGAGGCGTGCCCAGACGAGGTCGTGGGCCTTGAGCAGGGCGTCCGCTGTCCGGTTCATGGCGCCTCCGGGAAGGTGGCCGGGTTTCAGGGTCGCATGCCCGCCCGCTGGCGTTCAGTCGGTTGTGTGTGCTTCGCGGAGGGCTGCGACGTTGTCGGCGAGGAAGCGGCGGGCCGACGGCAGTGCCCTGGTGACGTAGAGCGAGCCGTGGACGTGTCCCGCGTAGCGTCGGACCTCCACCGGAACGCCCGCCTGGCGGAGGCGGGCGCCGTAGGACTCCCCCTCGTCGCGCAGCGGGTCGCATTCGGCGACGGCGATGCGGGCCGGGGGCAGGCTGGTGAGGTCCTCTGCCAGGAGAGGGGACGCGTAGGGCTCGCGGCGGCGGGACTCGTCGGGGACGTAGAAGTCCGCCGCCTCCCTCATGAAGTCGCGGGTCAGCAGGTGGCCCGTGGCGAACTCGGCGATGGACGGGCTGCTGAGCGTCGCGTCCAGCGTGGGGATCTCCAGGAGCTGGAACGTGGGCGCGGGGCCGCCCCGGTCGCGGGCCATCAGGGTGACGGCGGCGGCGAGGGAGCCTCCGGCCGAGGTGCCGCCGACGGAGACCCGGGCGGGGTCGATGCCGAGGTCGGTGGCCTCGGTCACCGTCCACCGGAACGCGGCGTAGCAGTCCTCGGGCGGTGTGGGGTACGGGTGTTCGGGGGCCAGGCGGTAGTCGACGTTGACGACGGCGCATCCGGCCTCGGCGGCGTACCAGCGGCACAGCGGGTCGTACTCGTCCATGCTGCCGAGCCAGAACGCACCGCCGTGGAAGTACACGTGCGCGGGGTGGGGGCCGGGGCCGAGCGGGGTGGAGACGCGGACGGTGATCTCGCCGTCGGTGACGGGGATCCGGTGTTCGGTGACCTTGAGGGGGCGGCGGGTGCGGCGCATGACCGTGCGCATGGTGAGGCCGCGGGCGTCGGCGGCGCGGCGTTCGGCGACGGGCCGGGGGTCGGGGCCGTTCGGTTCGGTGTTCAGCGTCAGGAAGGCTCGGATCAGGGGGTGGACGGCCATGCCGCGCAATCTACCGAGCGGCGGGCGGAGTGGTTCGCGCCGAACGGGCCGCGTCCGGCGGACTCCGGTGTGAGGAACCGTTCGAACGCCGCGCGGTCGCGCTCGGTCCGGTCGGTCAGCGGCTCCCGTTCCGTCCGCTCGGAGCCGTTCCGCTTGCGGGTCCGCCCGACCGGACCAGCCAGGGCCGGAGGTGCCGGGATTCGCGCGCTGGGGCGTTCGGGTCAGCGGGAGCGGTGGTAGAAGCCGGAGACCTCGGGGTCCCCCTCGACGATCAGCCGGACGCTGTTCTCCGCGGTGCGGGTGACGGTTCCCGGGCTCGGTTTCTCGCCGCCGTCCAGCCAGCAGGTCATCGGGACCGGGTCGCGTTCGGTCAGCGGGACGGGGTCGGCGGCGTTGCAGTCATAGCGCCATTTCCACTCGCCCTCCTCCTCGTAGGACAGGACGATGTTCGACCATGTCGCCTTGTCGGCGTTCGCGGGGAATTCGAGCATGTACCCGTCCTTGCTCCAGAAGCCTTCGGCGCTGGTCATCTCCGGGGGTCGCACTCTGGCCGCCGTGGTCGGCGGGGTTCTCGGCGTCCGCGTGGTCGGCGGGGGCTTCCTGGCGGGCGGGCTCGCGGCGGGGCGGGACGGAGGCGGTGTCCTGGGGAGGGCCCGGGGTGACGGGCCGGTGGTCGAGGGCGCGGTGGCTCGGGGAGAGGGCGTGGGCGCGGGGAACGTGGGGATGGCGAGCGTGGGCGCCGCCCCTCCGCTGTTCGCCGGATTCCTCCCCGGTTCGGGGGAGGTCGCGTAGCCGACGGCCCCGAAGAGGATCGCCACGGCGGCGGCCGTGAACGCGGTCAGCGCGCCGGGGGCCACCAGGCAGCCCTTGACGCCGCCCGCCGGGCCCTGGTGCGCGGCGAGGCGCCGGCCGAGCAGGAACCCGCTTCCGGCGGCGGTCCCGATCCAGAACCCGCGGGCCAGCGCCCTGCGCCGGGTCCTCTCCTCGCGTTCGAAGTAGGCCGCGTCCCCGGTCGAGCCCGTCGCCCGGGCGGACTCGGCGCCGACGGCCAGCACGCGCCGCCACGAGCCCCACTTCAACGTGCGGCACAGGGCCGGGGCCGCCGCGCGGGCCAGGGCGAGGGCGGCGCCGTGCTCGTCCTCCGCGGCGGTGAGCTCCAGGACGCGCACGATGATCGCGGCCGCGTCCCCGATCTCCCGGTCGGTCGCCGTCCTCACCCATCCGGCCAGGGTCGCGGCCCGCCGCGCGGTGTCGGGGGACCGGCCGGCGGAGTCGACGACCAGGGTGGCGCCGGGCGCGAGCGCCCGCAGGCGCGTTCCCTCCTCGGCCAGCAGCCGCGCGGCGGTCAGCCGGTCGACCGTGTCCCGGCCCAGCGGGCTCCCGATGAGCTTCTCGACCATCGGCCACGGGACGTCGAGGCCGTCCAGCGCGTGGAGGACGCGCAGGACGGCGTGGTCGTTCTCGGTGAGCCCGGTCGCGAGGGCGTCGACCAGGCTCCGCTGGTCGGACAGGGCCCCGGCCCGGTTCCCGAGGGCCGCGGCCGCCTGGGTCAGGGCGAGCGGGTGCCCGTCCACCAGTGCGTGGAAGCGCTCGGCGGCGGCCCGTTCCTCATCGGTGAGGGGGCGCCGCAGGCACCGTTCCACCAGTTCCATCGCCGGGCGCGGCGCCAGGCCGCCGATCTCGACGGTCTGGCCCGCCTTCCAGGGCAGCCGCCGGGAGGAGGAGACGACCAGCGTGCCGGAGGGGACGAGCCGGAGCAGCCGGTCCAGGTCGGCGGGTGTGCCGGTGAAGTCGTCGATGACGACCAGCGCCTGGATCGAGGCCATCAGCCGCCGGAGCTCGGGCGGCCTCGGGCGGTAGCGCCCCATGCCGTAGCAGGCCCGGAACAGGTCCTGGACGACGTCGTCGGCGTCCGCTCCGGCGGCGTCGAGGAACACCACGTCGGTGCCGCGCTCCACGCAGCGGGCGGTGAGATGGGTGAGCAGCGTCGTCCGTCCCGAACCCCGGCGCCCCACGAGCTGGACGGGCCGTCCGGCCTCGGCCCACCGTGCCAGTTCCGCCAGGTCCGCCTTGAGGTCCAGGGGCATGTCCGCGCGGGAGGGGTCGGCCCGTTCCTTGGGCCTGACGCGCGGACGTACGCGGGGCGGGCCGCCGGACCGTTTCCGGATCGTCGTGTCCCCGGTCTCGTTGGCGACGTTGCGGTCACCGATGATGAGCATCCCGGAGTTCGTCCCTATTTGCACGTCGATCCGTTGCACTTTCCGCCTGTTTTTCCCCATTAGCGAATCCCCGATCCGTCAATGCCAGCGAACACCGGAAGCCCTGGCGACTAGCGGCTATCGTAAAGTTCCCCTAATGCGCGCGCATGGAGTTCGCCAAGCCTGATGGAGGGATCATTGGTGGCGGAACAAACACCTTCTTTTACCAGCATTGACATAAACGGGGACATGCCGGGCCAGTTGGTGATCGGTAACGGCAATGTCATTTCGACCGGTCCGCCCGCCGCGCCACCGGACGCCGCGTCGGACGCCGCGCGGCTCGTGGAGTTCGCCCGCGAGGTCCGGCGGGCCCTTCCCGACCTCGACCTGCCGGAGGAGCGCCGGGCCGAGATCGAGTCCCTCGTCGAGGGGATCCTCCGCCCCGCCGGTGAACGGCCGCCCGACCACCAGCGCGTCCGGGCCCTCGGCCAGAGCCTGCGCACCGTCCTGGAGGGGAGCACGGCCGGTGTCCTGAGCAGCGTGCTGCTCGCCGGCTGGCCCCCCTGACCCGGGCCTCGCCCGCGCTCCCCGGGACGGGTCTCAGGGGCGCAGGACGAGCTTGCCCCGCGTGCGGCGGGCCGCCAGGTCCTCCAGTGCCCGCCGTGCCTGCGAGAGCGGGTACGTGCCGCCCACCTGGGGGCGCAGCCGACCCGCCATGGTCAGGTCGAGGAGGTCCGCGAGGGGGTCCAGCATGCCCGGCAGGTGCAGGGAGCCGCCGAGC
The DNA here is from genome assembly GCF_001552175.1 of Actinomadura kijaniata NBRC 14229. Classification (GTDB taxonomy): domain Bacteria; phylum Actinomycetota; class Actinomycetes; order Streptosporangiales; family Streptosporangiaceae; genus Spirillospora; species Spirillospora kijaniata. The sequence continues at coordinate 48,392 of NZ_BCQR01000078.1, read as the reverse complement.
CAGTAGCCGATCACGGCGGTGTTGGTCAGGCTGAGCCGTTCCCGGGACACCGGGGTGTCGGCGCCGCCGCCCGACGTGCCGTAGGTGACCAGGCGTCCGAACGGGGCGAGCGCGTCCAGGCCCGCGTCCAGCACCTCTCCGCCGACGGCGTCCAGCACGATGTCGGCCTTCCGCCCGTGGTTCGCCTCGACGACCCGTTCGACGTAGCCGTCCGCGGCCCCGTCCACCGCCGCGTCCGCGCCGAGTTCCAGCACCAGGGCGCGCTTGTCCGGGGTCGAGGCGGTGCCGATCACGCGTGCGGCCCCGAAGTGCCGGGCGAGCTGGACGGCCAGATGGCCGACGCCGCCCGCCGCCGCGTTGACCACGACGCTCTCGCCGGGGACGACGCGGGCCGCGGTGCGCAGCAGGTGCCAGGCGGTGAGCCCCTGGACCAGGAGGGCGAGCGCCCGGCCCGCGGGCAGTTCCTCGGGGATCTCGGTCGGCCGGTCGAGGACGGCCATGGTGGCGTAGGCGTTCCGGGTCAGGCCCATCACCCGGCGGCCGTCGGCGGTCCGCCCCACCACCTCCATGCCCGGCACGAACGGCAGCGGCCGGGGGCTGTAGGTGCCGCGGATCTGCGCCAGGTCGGCGAAGTTGATCCCCGCCGCCTCCACCTCCACCAGGGTCTGGCCCGGCTCCGGAACCGGGTCGGGCAGTTCGGTCATGGTCAGGACTTCGGGGCCGCCGTGGCGGGGTACGTGAACAACGTGCATGGAACCTGACGCTAGGAGCCCGGTGGCGCCCCAGCCAGGCGGTCCCGTCACCGGCTCGGGGACGTTCCATGAAGGATGTCTATATAAATTCGGTGGCGTGCAGAGGGATGATCTGACCGCCGCCGAGCTGCGCGTGCTGGTCGCGGTGGCCGGGGAGGGCAGCCTGAGCGGGGCCGCCGTGCGACTGGACCTGACCCAGCCCGCCGTCTCGCACGCGCTCCGGAGCGCCGAACGCAAGATCGGCGCGGTGCTGTTCCGGCGCGGGCGGCACGGGGCGCGGCCGACGGCCGCGGGCGAGACGGTGGTCGGGCACGCGCGCCGCGTCCTGGCGATGATGGACGTCATGCGGGCCGAGGCCCGCCACGCGGACGGGGGGCAGGCCACCGGCACCCTGCGGGTGGCCGCCTTCCGGAGCGCGGCCTTCCATCTGCTGCCCGCCGCGCTGGTGCGGTTCGGCCACCGCCATCCCAAGGTCACGGTGGACGTCCGCATCGTCGCCGACCTCGGCCGGGGCATCGCGGGCGAAGTGCTCGACGGCCACGCCGAGATCGGGGTGCTGGGCCTGCCCGCGCAGGTCGAGGGGCTCGTGTACGGGGAGCTGTTCGACGAGCCGTACGTGATGGCCTATCCGGCGGGGCACCCCGACCCCCGGTCCCTGCCGCTGATCAACTGGCATGAGAACTGCTCGGCCGACACCAGGCGGTGGCTGGCCGGACAGGACTGGATCCCCGCCGGGAGCATGACGGTGCGGGACGACGGCGTGGTGGTCTCGATGGTCGACCACGGGCTGGGGGTCGCGATCGTGCCGCGCCTCACGGTGGCCGGCGCGCCCGCGCGGGTGTCGGCGATGGACCTCACCGGGGACGCTCCCCTGCGCCGCGTCGGCTACGCGGTCACCAGGGAGATGGCGGCCTCGGTACTGGTCCGCGACCTGGTCGCCGCGCTCAGGGCCACCGTGCCGCGCGCCCTCGCCGCCGTTGACGGCCGCCGGGGCCCGTCCGGCCACGGCCCGCGGGACGCGCGCTAGGCGGGCGTGGCCGCCAGGTAGTCGACGATCGCGTCGGCGAGTTCGGCGCGGGTCACGGCGCTCATGTGGTTGCCGGGGATCTCGGCGTAGCGGGCCTCGGGGAGGGCGTCGGCGAGCTCCTGGGCCGATCCGTTGTCGTGGTCGTCCCTGCCGCAGACCACGAGGGTCGGGGTGAGGATGTGGTCGAGGGTCTCGCGCGGGGTGTCGACGAACGTGTTGAGGACGTTCAGCAGGGCCTGCGGGTCGCCGCCGACGGTCTTGAGGAACGCCTCCGCGCGCCATTCGGGGGTGCCGCGTTCGAAGGTGCCGAGGTTGGTCAGGACGCGGTGGAAGTAGCCGCCGCGCCCCTCGGTGCGGACGATGCCCTTCAGGCCCATGCCCGACAGGATCGCGCGGCCGGGGCGGGCGCCGCGGGCCAGCATGCGGACGGTGGTGCGGGCGCCGAGGGAGTAGCCGCCCAGGTCGTAGCCGCCGTCCGTCAGGCCCAGGTGGTCCAGCAGGGCGAAGCCGTCGTCGGCGAGGGCGTCGGGCGGGTAGGCGGCCGGGTCGTGGGGCGCGGCGCTGTCGCCGTGGCCGCGCAGGTCCGGCATGATCACGCGGAATCCGGCGGCGGCGATCTTGGGGGCGTGGCCGTAGCGGATCCAGTTGACCGTGGCGGTGGAGAAGTAGCCGTGGATGAGGACGAGGGGCCTGCCCTCTCCCGTCTCGCGGTAGGCGAGGCGCGCGCCGTCGCGGCCGTCGAAGTACTGGACGGGGAGGGTTTCGGTCATGCCGGTCAGCTTACCCGCGGCGTTCCCGCCGCCAGGAGGGCGTCGGCGGCGGGGGTGCGGTAGTAGAGGACCGAACGGCCCGCGCGGCGGCGTTCCAGCAGGCCGGCGTCGCGCAGGATCCTCAGGTGGCGGCCGGTGGAGCCGAGGGCCTGGCCGGTGAGGGCGACCAGCTGGCTGGTGCTCTTGGGGGTGTCGAGGAGGACGAGGATCTCGGCGCGGGGGCCGCCGAGGAGGGCGGCCAGGGCGCGCGGGGCGGGCGGCCGGCCGGCGGCGAGGACGCCCGAGCAGGGGTAGACGACGGCGTTGCGGTCCGCCTCCCAGGCGACCCAGCCGCGGCGGGCGGTGACCGGGACGAAGAACAGGCGCTCGCCGGAGATCTCGCGGGGCGGGTAGTCGTAGGCGTTGACCTGGAGGCGGCCGTCGCCGAGCCAGCGCATGCCGGGGCGCATGTCGTCGAGGGCGGCGGCCCAGCCGTGCCGGGTGAGCTGGCCGGTGCGGGCGACCAGGTCGGCCTCCAGCAGGCGGCGGCGCCGCGGCCAGTCGGGGCCGACGGCGGTCCGCCAGACCCAGGTGAGCAGGGCGGCGGCGCGTTCGGGCAGGTCGGGGACGTCCAGTACGGGCGGCAGCGGGCCGCCGGCGGCGACCTCCAGGTCGGCGCGGGCGGCGGCGGGCGGGGTGGCGCGCACGCGGCCGATCTCGTCGGGGAACGCCGCTCCGGTGGGGACCGGGGTGAGGAAGTCGGCGTTCCAGGAGCCGCCGAGGCCGACGCGGACGAGCGCGGCGGCGACGGGATCGGCGGCGAGGCGGGCGCGGTAGGCGGGCAGGTGGGTGCTCAGCCAGGCGCGTTCGCCGGGGTGGGAGGGGGCGGCGCGGTGCAGGGTCTGGAGCGCGGCGGTCGTCTCGGCGAGCGGGGAGACGACGAAGCGGCCGCGGGCGAGGGTGTCGGCGTCGACTCTCCACCAGCCCATGATTGTTTCGCCTCCATGCGAAAGAGTAACGGGGGTGGGGCGGAGGGTGCGCATGATTTCCCGCATGCGTACTTATCGGGAGTTGTTCCGTACGCCGGAGTTCGGGGCGCTGTTCGGGGCGTTCTCGGCGCAGGTGGCGGCGAACACGGTGGCCGGGCTGGCGCTCGGGGTGCTGGTGTTCGAGGCGACGGGGTCGCCGCTGCTGTCGGCGCTGAGCATGTTCGGGACGACGTTCGCGCAGCTGCTGGGCGCGACCCTGCTGATGTCGGCGGCCGACCGGCTGCCGCCGCGCGCCGCGATGACGTGGGCGGGGCTGCTGTTCGCGGCGGGGACGGCGGCGCTGGCGCTGCCGGGGATGCCGGTGTGGGGGCTGCTGGCGGTGGTGCTGTCCCTGGGGCTCGTCGCGTCGGTGGGCGGCGGGGTGCGGCTGGGGCTGCTCAGCGAGGTGCTGCCGCGCGAGGGGTATCTGCTGGGCCGGTCGGTGATGAACATGGCGGCCGGGGTGGTGCAGATCGGCGGGTTCGGGCTCGGCGGGCTGCTGGTGGCGGTGCTGTCGGCGCGCGGGACGCTGCTGTGCGCGGTCGCGTTGAACCTGCTGGGCGCGGCGGCGGCGTGGTTCGGGCTGTCGTCGCGGGCGCCGCGCGCGACCGGACGGGCGTCGGTGCGGGAGACGTGGCGGGTCAACCGGCTGCTGTGGTCCTCGGTGCCGCGCCGGTACGCGTTCCTGGCGATGTGGGTGCCGAACGGTCTCATCGTCGGGGCCGAGGCGCTGTTCGTGCCGTACTCCCCCACGCACGCGGGGACGCTGATGGCGCTGGCGGCGGTGGGGATGCTGGCCGGTGACACGCTGGTGGGGCGGTTCCTGTCGGCGGGGGTGCGGCGGCGCCTCGGGGTGCCGTTGCTGGTGCTGCTGGCCGCGCCGTACCTGGTGTTCGCGGTGGACCCGCCGTTGCCGGTGGTGGCGGTGGCGACGCTGGTGGCGGCGGTGGGGTACGGATCGTCGCTGGTGGCGCAGGAGCTGCTGATGGACCTGACCCCCGACGAGATGCACGGGCAGGCGCTCGGGCTGCACTCGTCGGGGATGATGGCGATGCAGGGCGTGGCGGCGACGGTCGCGGGCGCGGTCGCGCAGCGCACGTCGCCAGAGACGGGCATCGTGGTGATGGCGGCGGCGTCGCTGGTGGTGACGCTGCTGCTGGCGCCGGGGCTGCGGCCCGGCCGGACGGGGCGCCCGTCTCCGGCCGATGACGGGGCGGGCGCGGCGGTCAGAACGTGAGGTCGAGGGCGGCCAGGCGGTCGGGGTCGGCCACGGCGTCCAGCCGGGTGATCCGTCCGTTGACGATCGTGAACGCCATGACGGAGAACAGCTCGCCCGGGTCCCCGGCCAGCAGGCCCGCGCCGCCGTTGACGACGACCGGGCGGGACTTGACCGGCAGGCCGAACCGGGCGAACACCAGCGCCTGCCGGATCGCCGCCTGCGCGCCGCGGATGAGCAGGGTCGCGGCGGGCCGCCCGTCGCCGCCGTCCATGCGGAACACCACGTCGGGGTCCAGGACCTCCAGCAGCGCGTCGAAGTCGCCGTCGCGGGCGGCGGCCAGGAACGCGCTGACCACCGCGTGCTGGCGTTCCAGGTCGGGGTCGGGGACCGGGGCGCTGTCCTGCACGCGGCGGCGGGCGCGGCTGGCGAGCTGGCGGGTGGCGGCGGGGGTGCGCTCCACGATCGGGGCGATCGCCTCGAACGGCACCGCGAACATGTCGTGCAGCACGAACGCCAGCCGCTCGGCCGGGCCGAGGGTCTCCAGGACCACCATCAGCGCGATCCCGACCGAGTCCGCCATCATGATCTCGCGCTCGGGGTCGGCGCCGTCGCTGACGACCGGGTCGGGCACGTGGGCGTCGCCGAACTCCTCGCGCCGCGACCTGCGGGACCGCAGCAGGTCCAGGCAGATGCGGCCGACGGTGGTGGTCAGCCAGCCCCCCAGGTTGTCGATCTCGGCGGCGTCGGCGCGGGCCAGCCGGAACCACGCCTCCTGCACCGCGTCGTCGGCCTCGTTGAGCGAGCCGAGCATCCGGTAGGCCACCGAACGCAGGTGCGAGCGGTGCTCCTCGAACTGCTTCGCCAGAAGGTCCTTGTCGTCCACCGGCCACCCTCTCCCTTTCGCGCCGTGCTCCGTCACCTGTCTGACGGAGGGGACCGGTCCGATGTGACAGGGCGGCGGCCGGTCGCGCGGTCCGCGTTCGGCGCCCCCGCCGGCATGATCCGCGTTCGGGGCGAATCTAGCGTTCCCGCCCCACCCCGCGGAGCGGCAGGCCCAGGTGAGCGCTTTTCCCAAGGCACGGCCATCTTTCCGTCAGGAACGGTATGCGGTCGTCCCCGTTCGGACAGACCGACTGGCAGACGGGATGTCCGGAACGCGGGGGGCCGACCAGTGACCGAGGCCGTGGAGAACGAGTACCACCGGCGGCTGTGGGAGCGGGGCGACCTGACCCTGCGGTTCCCCGCCGACCCGGTCGGCCACCTCCAGATCCAGTCGGTCGGCGACGAGGACTCCCTGGTGGTGTCCGCGCAGGGGATCCTGACGCTTCCGGCCGGGCACACGGCGTCGCTGGAGATGTCGGACGAGGAGCCGGCCGGGGACCTGTGGTTCCTGGACGACCTGCCGGAGGACGCGCTGGCGGGGTTCGCGGCGATGGGCGTGACGGCCGAGGGCCTGCGGCGGCTGGTCCGGCAGCGGGAGCTGTTCCAGGTCGTGCTGGAGCGGCCCGGCGGCGGCGACGAGGACCTGGCGGTGCTGGGGCGGCTGCCGGAGCTGGAGATCCTCGCGGTGGAGGACGACGGCGGCACGGGCGCGTGGCTGGCCGCGCTGGCGGAGACGTCGCTGATGGTGCTGGAGCTGCACCGGCCGGAGGTGAACGCGACGGCGCTGGAGGCGATCGGGCGGATCGGGACGCTGTTCACCCTGAACCTGACGGCCGGGAGGATCGACGCCGACGCCCTTCCGTCGCTGGCGGGGCTGTCGGAGCTGGAGTCGTTGACGCTGTGGACCGACACGCCGCCGGCCCCGGACCGGCTGGCGTTCTGCGCGGGGATGCGGGAGCTGGAGATCCTGGACCTGAAGCGGCGCGACGGCACCGATCCGCTGACCGGGGCGGAGCGGCTGGAGCTGCTGCGGACGCTGCCCGACCTGGACGTGAACGGGCTGTGGTACCCGCGCGCGCAGCTGGAGACGATGACGGCCGCCGACCTGGAGGACCTGGACTCGGCGGCGGTCCGGGTGGTGGACGACGCGGCCGCGTTCGACCGGGTGCTGGCGGAGCGCAGCCCGGTCCTGGCGTACTTCACGGCGGGATGGTGCGGGCCGTGCAAGCAGCTCGGCCCGGTGATCGACCGTTTCGCCGCCGACTACGCCGACCGCCTCACCGTCGCGAAGGTCGACGTCGATCTGGTGCCCGAGGTGGCCGACCGCTTCGACGTGCAGGGCGTCCCGACTCTGATCATGCTGCGGAACGGGGAGCCGGTGGCCACGCAGGCGGGCGCGCTCCCCCGCCGGGACCTGGGCTCGTTCGTGGACCCGCTGCTGTAGCGGGCTACCGGCCGCCTTCCCGGGCGCCGCGCGCGGGGCGGTCGAGGATCAGGTCGGCGGCGCGGGCGAGGACCTCGGCCCGGGTGCGGCCCCGGTGGTCGGCGGCGAGGAAGTGCTCGCCGATCGCCACGCAGAACGCGATCAGGCTGCGGGCCTCGACCTCGTCGGGGTCGGAGCAGAAGGTGCCGATCGTCTCGCGCAGCAGCGCCATGCGCCGGTCGTCCACCCGCCGCAGGCGCTCGGCGACCGCCTCGTCGCGCCGGGCCCAGTCCCGGACGGCCAGGTCGATGGGCAGCAGCCGGTCGTCGGAGAAGGTGAGCATGCCCGCGCGCCGGGCCTTGGTCCTCGGGTCGCCGCCCTCGCGCTCCACGCGGTCGATCACCTCGTCGGTGCTCTCCCGTTCCCAGGTGTCGAGCATCGCCTCCAGCAGCGCGTCGCGGTCGGCGAAGTACCCGTAGAACCCGCCCTTGGTGACGCCGAGCCGCTTGGCCAGCGCCTCGACGCGGACGGCTCCGGGACCGCCGTCGGCCAGCGCCCGCAGTCCCTCCTCGATCCACCGCTCCCGCGGCGTGCGAGCAGCGCCCACGATGTGCCCCACCTCACCTCTGCACCGGATATACGCCACCGTATAAAAGAGCTAGCCTCGGCTTATACGCTACCGTATAGCCAAGTGGGGGAAGCTGAGATGACCCGTTGTCCCGTGCCGGTCCCCGGCGGAGCGCGACCGTGAGGCTCCCGAACGGCGCGCACGCCGCCCGCCCCTGGCGGATCCACGAGATCGCCGACGGCTTCCGCGTCGAGGACGTGTGGGCGATCCGCACGCCCGGCGCCGGGCCGGGCGACTTCCCCGCCGCGCTCGCCGCCGCGCTCGCCGCGATGCGGCCGTCCGGCGGCCCCGCGAAGGACCCCCTGCCGGTCCGCCTGCTGTTCGCGGTGCGCCGCCGGCTCGGCGCCCTGTTCGGCTGGGACGGGCCGGAGGCGGGCGTCGGAACGCGCGTGCGGTCGCTGCGCGACCGCCTGCCGGGCGACCTGCGCGCGGCCCCGGAAGGGTCGGCGCCGTTCACCCCGGTCTACGAGCTCGACGACGAGTGCGCCCTCGAACGGGCGAGCGCGACCGTCCACGCGGTCATCCACCTGGGATGGGCGCCGGTCGAGGGCGGGCACGAGCTCCGCATGGCGGTCCTCGTGAAACCCGACGGCCTTCCCGGGCGCCTCTACATGGCCGCCATCGCGCCGTTCCGGCGCCTGGTCGTCTTTCCGGCACTGGTCCGGCAATGCGAACGCGCGTGGCGGGACCGCGACGCGGCCCCCGTCACCGGCGTCGTGGGGACGCGCGACGTCCCCGAGTCCGTCCGAGCCCTCGGCGCGCTGCCCGACGGCGACTACGTCGACCACTTCACCCTGCCCACCGACGCGGACGCGACGCCCGAGCAGTGGGCGCGGGCGATGTTCGGCGACGTCCCCACCCCCTCGGAACGGCTGATCTGGAGCGGCCTCCTCGGCATCCGGCTCAGCCGGGGACGGTCGCCGGACACCGTGGCCGGATGGCGGATCGCCGAGCGCGGTGAGGGCTGGATCCGGCTTGAGGCCGCCTCGTGGTTCCTGACCGACCGCCTCGTCGTGCAGGCCGCCGACGGGCGGGTGTCGCTGGGGACGTTCCTGCGCTACGACCGCCCCCTGGGCCGTTACGTGTGGCCGCCCCTGGCGGCCGTCCACCGCCGGCTGGCACCCGGTCTGCTCCGCGAGGCGGAGGAGAAGATCCGGGCCCGCGCTGAGTGACGAGCTCTCCCCCCAGGTGCACCCGGTCGTGCTCGGCGCGGGACGGCGGCCGTCCCGCCGGAGGGCGCGCCGGTGCCGTTCCGGACCGCCGGGTCGGTGACGTCCGCAAGCGGCGTCGTCGTCACCGTGTACCGGGCGGAGGGGACTCGATCGCCCTCTTGACGCGCTCCAGCGTGGTGCGCATCCCGGCGCGGTTGTGCTGCTCGCGCCCGCCGGGCGGGACCCGGTCGTAGCGGTCGCCCAGCGCGGCCCACAGCCGCGAACCCCGGAAACCCCGGCGCAGGTCGAGGAAGTACTCGGTGAGGCGGGTGGCGCCGTCGCCGTCCGCCTCGAAGCGGTAGCCCCACCGCGCGGCCGGGATCCCGAGGAGCGTGACGCGGAACGCGAACTCCTCCCCCGGCCGCGCGGTCGTGACGCGGCAGGTCGTGAACCAGAACCGGCGGCCGATCCGGTTGAACCCCACGAACGCGGCCCCGGGGCGCACCACGCCGCCCGGCACCCAGATCCGGAAGCACTCCGGACTCCACTCGCCCATCCGCCGCAGGTCCGCCACGGCCGCGTACACCTCGTCCGGAGGGGCGTGGACGAGGACGCTCTCTTCGATCACCGGATCATCCGTCATGCCGTGGATCGTCACACGGCGGCGCCCCCGCCGAGAAGGCATTCGGACTCCTCGAACACCTCCTCGGTCAGCTCGACGCCGGTGAGGTGCTCGGCCGGCGTGAACGCCAGGGCAGCGGTCCGTCCACGTGAAGTCCGCGAAGGTCCTGGTCATGGGGTGGGGTGCCGCCACGCCGGGCCGGCGTTTCCCCGCGAACGCCGGCGGCCCCGTCCGGAAGGGACGGGGCCGCCGGTGCGGGGTCTCAGCCGACCAGGTTCGCGGCCGTCACCGAGACCTCGATCTCCTCGGCGCGCCCGACGCCCATCGCCTGCGCGAGCTTGCGGAACCGCGCGGCCCCGGCGCCGTCGCTGCGGCGCTCCAGGGTGCGGGCCAGCGCCTCGTAGGCCCAGCCGTTGCCCGGGTCGAGCTCCACCAGGCGGCGGAACGCGTCCTCGGCGCGGGAGAGCTGGGCGCTGTGGAAGTAGGCGCGGGCCAGGAGTTCGAGGGCGGCCCGGTTGGCGGCGTCCTCGGCCACGACCGGGGCCAGGATCCGCGCGGCCGAGGAGTAGTCCTTCGCCTCGAAGAACATCCGGCCCCGCTGGAACTCCTCGTAGATGTCCGTCACGGTCGCCTCCCCGTCGATCGATGCTGTCGTTGAACCTTCAACCGCATGTGCCGCGCCCCCATTCCTGGCCGCGGGAGGTAACCGAAGGGGCACCGGTGGTGATGAAAGGGGCATGACCCGACTGCTCGTCGCCCTCTCCGCGACCGCCGCCCTCTGCGCCCCCGTCCCCGCGCACGCCGCCGACCCCCCGTGGACGCGGTGCGCCCGCGACATCGCCGTGGCCGAACGGCACAACGAGGAGGCGACCCGCCACGACCGCGCCCGCAACCCCCGGGCCGCCGCCCAGGCCAACCGGCGGACCCGCGCCGTGATCGACGCCCTGCACGGCCGCTGCCCGCCGGCCTCCGACCAGCGCCTGCAAGCGGCGGCGCTCGCCGCCGTCGAGGCCGAGAACGCCAACGAGCGGGGCCTCGTCACCGCCGCCCTCACCGCCCAGCGGACCGTCGCCCGCAACCTGCGGGACGCCCGGCCGTGAACGCCGCGGGCCCCCGCCGCCGGTCGCGGCGGGGGCCCGCGCCGCTCAGGAGCGGTCCGACTCCCCCAGCTCGTCCAGCAGCCTGCGCCGCTCGCCCTCCAGCGCCTCGATCATGCTCAGCTGCTGCTCCCGCGCCTCCAGGTCCTGCCCGGCGTCGCCGAAGTCCATCGGGTCGTCGGTCCGCTCGCCGAGCTCGCGGCGCAGCACCGCCACCGACTCCTCGATCTCGGCGATCCGCTCCCGCTTCCCCCGGACGCTCTCCGACTCGCTCATCCGTCCTCCTCCCTCCTCGGTTCGCACCTGTCCCGCAGCGCGGCGCCGGGTTCCGCCGCCGCGCGTTCCAGCGCCGGCCCGACCGCGCCGCTCAGCCCGGCCAGGTCGTAGGAACCCTCGTACCGCATCCCGTTGACGAAAAACGTCGGGGTCCCTCCGACCCCGGCCCGTTCCCCCGCCCTCCGTTGCGCGGTGACGCGTTCGCTGTGCTCGTTGCCCCGCTCCCACGGTTCGAACCCCATGTCCCGCGCGTACCGGGTCAGCGCGGGCACCTCCAGGTGGAGCCGGTCGGCGAAGCGCCCCCGCAGTGGGGACCACGTCCCGAGGGCGATCCCACGAACCTCCCGTCGCCCTCGCGGGAGACCGCGACGTGACCGGACACCGGCGGCTCAGGGGCGGACGACGGTCTTGCCGCGCGCCCCGCCGTGCGTCAGCCGCGCCAGGGCCTCGGGCGCGTCCTCCAGCGACACCTGGTCGGTGACGCGGACCACCAGCTTCCCGTCGTCGACCAGCTCGGCGATCCGCTCCAGCAGCGCGGCGGAGGGCCGGTACTCGAAGTTGACGCCCCGCAGGCCCCGGGCCTCCATGGCGTCGGGGCTGAGGGAGTGGACGGTGCTGAGGTAGACGCCGCCGGGCTTGAGGGCCTGGGCGATCTCCTCGGCGGCGGTGCGGTCGCTGACCAGGTCGAGCACGGCGTCGACGCCCCCGGGGTGGGTGGCCAGCACCTGCCGGTTGAGGTCTCCGGCCGAGTGGTCGACGGTCTCGTCCGCGCCCAGGTACCGCATCTCGTCGGCCATGTCGGACCGCGCCGTCGCGATCACCTTCGCGCCCCGGTCGCGGGCGAACTGCACCGCCATCTGCCCGACGCCGCCGGTCGCGCCGACCACCAGCACGGCGCTGCCGACGCCCACCCGGGCCTCCTCGACCATGCCGTAGGCGGCCGTCGACGAGGTCGGCAGGGCGGCGGCCTGGCTGTAGACCATGCCGCGCGGCATCAGCGCGACCGGGCCGTCCGCCTCGGCCACCGTGTACTCGGCGTAGGTGCCAAGGCCCCGGGACACCCCGAAGAACACCCCGTACACCTGCTCGCCGACCCCGAACCGGGTCACCCCCTCGCCGGTCCCGGTCACCACCCCGGCGCCGTCCAGGCCCAGGACCAGCGGGAACCGCGCCTCGACGCCGTCCTTGAGGAACCCGTCGGCGATCAGCGCGTCGAGGGGGTTCATCCCGGCCGCGATCAGCCTGACCTGGATCTCCCCGGGGCCGGGCTCGGGCACCGGCACCTCCGACACCACCGGAGTGGCGCCGTACTCCGACACGGTGACGGCTCGCATGTGATCCCCCGATTCACGGCGTTGAGCCCCTGCCCCGGGAGATCTACCCGATCATGACCGGTTCCACACGAACCCGCAGGTCACCCCCGTCGGCGCCGCCCGTCAGCGGGGGCTGTCCGGGTCCTCGGGGTCGAGCGGCGGCCGGGGGTCGTCCGGGCCGGGCCGGTCGCCGGGGCGCCCGTCGCCCGGCCGGTCGCCGCGGCGGTCGTCACGGCGGTCCTCGCGGTCCCGGGGCCGCTTCGGACGCTTCGGCCGCTTCGGCGGGTCCTCGCCCGACCCCTTGGTGAAGAACTGGAACGACGGCGGGCGGAACGGCGTCGCCGGACGGCCCGCCAGCGCCTCCGCCATCGTGTCCTGCCAGATGGGGGCCGGCAGCGTCGCGCCGAACACCGAGCCGTAGCAGCGGCCGTCCATGCACAGGCTCGTCATGGGGTAGCGGTAGCCGCCGCGCGGGTCGCCGACCCACACCGCCGAGGCCAGGTCGGGCGTGTAGCCCGCGAACCAGGCGGCGGAGAAGTTGTCGACCGTCCCGGTCTTGCCGGCGGCGGGACGGCCGATGCCCATGCCGCGCGCCGTCCCCTTGGTGAGCACGCCGCGCAGGACGTGGTTGACGGCGTCGGCGACGTCCTCGTCGAGGGCCTGCCGGCAGTCGGCCGAGGGGACCTTGAGGCGCCGGCCGGCCGAGTCGGTGATCTGCGTGATGGCGACCGGCTTGCAGTACCGGCCGCGCGCCCCGAACGCGGCGTACGCCGCGGCCAGCCGCAGCGGCGACACCTGCGCGAACCCCAGCGTGAACGCCGGGTACTGCTCCAGCGGCTTGCCGTTGGCCTGCTTCATCCCGAGGCGTTCGGCCATCTTCACCGTGTCGCAGAGGCCGACGTCCTTCTGCAGGGCGAGAAAGAACGTGTTCACCGAGTGCTCGGTGCCGGTGACCAGGCTGAACGTCCGGCCGCCCTCGCCGTCGGCGGAGTTCTTCAGCGCCTTGCTCGGATCGCCGACGCGGCGGCCCCTGCAGTCGCGGTAACCGGTGGGCAGGTAGGCGCGCGGCGCCATGAACCGCTGCCCGAACGGCATCCCCTCCTCCAGCGCGGCGGCCAGCGTGAACGCCTTGAACGTGGACCCGGCCTGCATCCCGATCGACGAGCCGTGCGAGGCGTCGGCGGCGAAGTTGATCCAGGTCTTGCCGCGCTCCCGGTCGGGGCCGAGCAGCCGGTCCACGGCCATGCCCTTGATGTGGCCGGTGCCGGGTTCGACCAGGGCCTCGGCGGCGGCCTTGCGGGCGGAGTTCAGGCGCGGGACGTACCGGTTGACGGCGCGCTGCGCGGCGCGCTGGGTCTTCCAGTCCAGCGTCGTGCGGATCGTCAGGCCGCCCTGCTTGAGGAGCTTCTCGCGGGCCTTGGCGGTCGGGCCGAACACCGGGTTGGTGAGGATCTCGCGCTGGACGTAGTCGCAGAAGAACGGGGCCTTGCTGGTGACGCACCCGTTGTGGGTCTTCTTGACGCGCAGGCCCAGCGGCCGCGTCTTCGCCTGCCGCGCCTCGGCGGCGCCGATCCAGCCGAGCTCGGCCATCCGGTCCAGCACGACGTCGCGGCGCTTGAGGGCGGCGTCGGGATGCCGGATCGGGTCGTAGGCGTAGGGGTAGCGGATCACCCCGGCCAGCAGCGCCGACTCGGTGAGGTCCAGGGCGGCGGCGGACTTGCCGAAGTAGTGGCGGGCCGCGGCCTCCACGCCGTACGCGCCGTCGCCGTAGTAGGCGATGTTGAGGTAGCGGCGCAGGATCTCGTCCTTGGGGAAGCGGCGCTCCATCGCCGCCGCGTACTTCAGCTCGCGGATCTTGCGGGCGGGGGTGAGGGCGCGGGCGGCCTGCCGTTCCTCCTCGGTCTCGGCATGGGTGAGCAGCAGGTTCTTGACGTACTGCTGGGTGATGCCCGAGCCGCCCTGCTGCACCTCGCCGGAGCCCAGGTTGCTGGCCAGGGCGCGGACGGTGCCCTTGGCGTCCAGCGCGCCGTGCTCGTAGAACCGGCTGTCCTCGATCGCCAGCACCGCCCGCCGCATGGTCGGGGAGATCCGGTCCAGCCGGACGTCGACGCGGTTCTCGTAGAAGAACGTCGCGATCGTCGACCCGTCCGCCGCCAGGATCCGCGACCGCAGCGGGACGCCGGTGTTCAGCTCGTCCGGCTCCTCCTGGAACCAGGCCGCGGCGTCGCGCGCGCCGACCCCGACCGACCCGGCGATCGGCACCAGCATCGTGGCGACCAGCAGTCCCGCCAGCGCGCCCAGCCCGGCCAGCCGCCGGACGACGCGGACCTTCGCGGCGAACGTGCGCGCCGACCCGCGTCCCGTGCGCCGTCCGCCACGCGCGGAGGCGCCGTCCCTGTCGTGTCGTTCAGTCCCGGCCGCCACGGGGTCAGCGTAAACGGGCCTTTCGCCGCCGACCACCCCATCATGGATCTTGCCGCGCTCAGGCGGTCCGCTCCCGCTCCCAGTCCCGGACACGGTCGCGGAACCCCCGCGCTACCCGCCGCAACTCGGCCTCCGGGTCCAACCCGGCCGCCTGCGCCTCCCTGACCAGCGCGAACAATCGGGAACCGACATCGTCGCCGGGCCGGTCGAGCAGGTCGGCGGGCGGGTCCAGCCGGTCGGCGCGGCGCTGGAGCTGCGCGGCGAGCGACAGCGCGGGCTGCCCCATCGGGACGCCGTCGAACACCGAGGCGTCCTCGCCGCTCCTGGCCTCCCGCTCGGCCGCCTTGATCTGCTCCCAGTTCGCGTTCACCTCGTCGGCCCCGGAGACCGTCACGTCGGCGAACACGTGCGGGTGGCGGCGCACCAGCTTGTCCACGATCCCGGCGGCGACGTCGTCGATGGTGAACGCGGTGTCGTCGTCGCGTTCGGACGCCACCACCGAGTGGAACGCCACCTGCATCAGCACGTCGCCCAGCTCCTCGCGCAGCGCCCCGAGGTCGCCCTGCTCGATCGTGTCGCTGACCTCGTAGGCCTCCTCCAGCAGGTACCTCACCAGCGACTCGTGGGTCTGCTTGGCGTCCCACGGGCACTCGCGGCGCAGCGTGTCCATCACCGAGACCAGGTCCAGCAGCCGCGCGCCGGGCAGGTCCCAGGAACCGTGCAGGACCTCCACGTCGAGGGGGTCGTCGACCACCAGCCGCCCGATGGCGCGCATGAGGTCCTCGTCGCCGCCGGGATCGGCGATCCACAGCACGTCCCGCTCGCGCGCCTCGGCGACCAGCGCGCGCGGGTCGGGTTCGGCGACCTGCTCGGCGTGCACCCCGGCGTCGGCCAGGTACGGCAGCAGGGGGTGGTCGCCGCGCGCGGACACGCGGGCGGCGGCGCGCAGCGCCTGCCACGCCGGGAACGACAGCAGCCCGGGCGCGACGCGGTGGGTGGTGGCCAGCAGGGTCAGGCTCATGGTCAGCGGATACCCGTTTCGGTGGCGGACAGGTGGTACCGCACCGGCTCGATCGAGACCCGCTGGGGGTCGAAGCCGCCGAACCGGGGGTTCACCTTGATCTTCATCTTCCCGGCGGTGCTGACGAACAGCATCGCCGCCATCTGCCGCGCCTGCGCCGAGGCGGGGCTCTGCGGGTCGGCGCCCCCGCCGAGCTTCTGCGCGACCAGCGCCCGCGTCGCCAGGAAGCGGGCCAGGTCGCGGGTGTGGCGGGAGGGCAGGCCGTTGGCGAGGGTGGTGGAGCGCGCGCCGCCCTGCCGGTCCATCGCGGTCACGACCTGGTCCACGTGCCCGTCGGTGACGGTCACCCCGGACCGGCGCGCGACCTCGTCGGCGACCCGGAAGTTGACCAGCACGGCCAGCGCGCCGCGCATGTCGGACTCGCTCAGGCCGCCGTCGCCGCCCATCTGCTGCTCGGCGGACTGCGGCTGCTCGCGCATCTGGTTGGCGACCGGGTCGGCGCGGAACTCCCGCTGCCAGTCGCGCACGGCGGCGTTCAGCGTGGCGGTGCTGATGCGCTCGTCGCCGACCAGCGCGGCCGCGCCCGCCTCGACCGGGCCGCCGCCGCAGCCGCTCAGCGCCGTCGCGGCGGCCGCCGCCGCCAGAGTGATCTTCAGTGAGCCGCGCAAGTGAACTCCCTCTGCTGCTGATCTTTGGCGGGAATCCTAGGTGCGGGCCGGTTCGAGGAACAGGGCTTCGACCAGGTCCGTGGCCCACTTGAGCAGCTCTTGGTCCCGCAGCGGGCGACCGCCGAGCGGAGCGGTCTTCGGCATGGGCACCAGCAGGGTGTTGGTCGTCGCCTTCAGGATGCTCTTGGGGTAGAGGCGCTGGAGGCGCACCTGCCGCGACTCGGGCAGGTCCGCCGGGGCGAACTTGACGAAGTTGCCCTGCAACGCCACGTCGGTGAGGCCCGCCCGGCGCGCCCTGGTCCGGAACCGGGCCACCTCCAGCAGGTTGAGCACCGGCACCGGCAGCGGGCCGAAGCGGTCCTTGAGCTCCTCGTGCACGGCCGCGATCTCCGCCTCGTCGGTGATCGCGGCGATGCGGCGGTAGGCGTCCAGGCGCAGGCGCTCGCCGGGCACGTACTCGTGCGGCAGGTGCGCGTCCACCGGCAGCTCGACCTTGGTCTCCAGGGTCTCGGCGTCCCCCCGGCCGCCTTCCTTGAGGTCGCGGACCGCCTCGCCGACCATGCGGACGTACAGGTCGAACCCGACGCCCGCGACGTGGCCGGACTGCTCGGCGCCGAGGATGTTGCCCGCGCCGCGGATCTCCAGGTCCTTCATCGCCACGTACATGCCCGCGCCGACCTCGGTGTGCTGGGCGAGGGTGGCCAGGCGCTCGTGGGCGGTCTCGGTCAGCGGGCTCTCGGGCGGGTACAGGAAGTAGGCGTAGGCGCGTTCGCGGCCCCGGCCGACGCGGCCCCGGAGCTGGTGGAGCTGCGACAGGCCGTACATGTCGGCGCGGTCCACGATCAGGGTGTTGGCGTTGGGGACGTCCAGGCCGGACTCGACGATCGTGGTGGCGACCAGGACGTCGAAGTTCTTCTCCCAGAAGTCGACCATGACCTTCTCGAGCTCGTGCTCGTTCATCTGGCCGTGCGCGGTCGCGACGCGCGCCTCGGGGACCAGCCGGGCCAGGGTCGCGGCGACCTTGTCGATGGAGCGGACCCGGTTGTGGACGAAGAAGACCTGGCCCTCGCGCAGCAGCTCGCGGCGGATCGCGGCGGCGATCTGCTTCTCCTCGTAGGGGCCGACGAACGTCAGGACCGGGTGGCGCTCCTCCGGCGGGGTGAGGATCGTGGACATCTCGCGGATGCCGGTCAGGCCCATCTCCAGGGTGCGCGGGATCGGCGTCGCCGACATCGCCAGCACGTCCACCTGGGTGCGCAGGCGCTTCAGCTCCTCCTTGTGCTCGACGCCGAAGCGCTGCTCCTCGTCGATGATGACCAGGCCGAGGTCCTTGAAGCGGGTCTTGGACGACAGGATGCGGTGCGTGCCGACCACGACGTCGACGGTGCCGCCGGCCAGGCCGTCCAGCGTCGCCTCGATCTCCTTGTCGGTCTGGAAGCGGCTGATCGGCTTGACCGTGACGGGGAACTGCGCGAACCGCTCGGTGAACGTGGACAGGTGCTGCTGGACCAGCAGGGTGGTCGGGACCAGCACCGCGACCTGCTTGCCGTCCTGCACCGCCTTGAACGCCGCCCGCACCGCGATCTCGGTCTTGCCGTAGCCGACGTCGCCGCAGATCAGCCGGTCCATCGGGACCGCCTTCTCCATGTCGTCCTTCACCTCCTCGATCGCGGCGAGCTGGTCGGGCGTCTCCACGTAGGGGAAGGCGTCCTCCAGCTCGCGCTGCCAGGGGGTGTCGGGGCCGAACGCGTGCCCGGGGCTGGCCATCCGCGCCGAGTACAGCCGGATCAGCTCCCCGGCGATCTGCTTGACCGCCTTGCGGGCCCGGGCCTTGGCCTTCTGCCAGTCCGCGCCGCCGAGCCGGTGCAGGGACGGGGCCTCGCCGCCGACGTAGCGGGTGAGCTCCTCCAGCTGGTCGGTCGGGACGAACAGGCGGTCGCCCTTGGAGTACTCCAGGATCAGGTACTCGCGGGTCGCGCCCTGGACGGTCCGGGACACCATCTCGACGTAGCGGCCGACGCCGTGCTGCTCGTGGACGACGTAGTCGCCGGGGCGCAGCTGGAGCGGGTCGATGCCGCCGCGCCGCCGCGACGGCATCCGCCGCATGTCCTTGGTGGAGGACTTCTGGCCGGACAGGTCGGTCTCGGTGAGGACGACCGTCCTGATCTCCGGCCAGTCGAAGCCGTGCTCCAGCAGGCCGGTGGCGACGTTGACCACGCCGGGCGCGGGCGGCTCGGGCAGGTCGGTGAGCCGGGCGCCGAGGCCCTCCTCGCCGAGCAGCTGCACGAGGCGTTCGGCGGGGCCGTGCCCGGCGGTGACCAGCACGACGCGCCGGCCCTCGTCCAGCCAGCGCTTGAGGTCGCCGACGACGCGGGCGGTGTCGCCCCGGTACGCCTCGGCGGCGTGGACGCCGAGGTCGAGGACGTCGTCGCCCTCGGTGGTGAGGGCGGTGACGGTCCAGCGGGCCAGGCCGATCGCGGCGTTGTGCTCGCGGACCTCCTCCAGGCTGCGGAACGCCGCCGCGCCCAGGTCGATCGGGGCCTCGCCGCCGGCGGCGGCGTTGACCCAGCTCGCCTCCAGGAACTCCTGGCTGGTGCGGACCAGCTCGGCCGAGCGGGTGCGGATGCGCTCGGGCTCGCACACCAGCACCGCGCTGCCCTCGGGCAGCAGGTCGGTGAGCAGCTCCATGCGTTCGGCCAGGACCGGGGAGAACGCCTCCATGCCCTCCACGGTGTCGCCGTCGGCGATCCGGGTGAGGATCTCCTCCAGCGCCGGGTGCTCGGCGGCCAGGGCGCGGGCGCGGTCGCGGACCTTGTCGGTCAGCGGCAGCTCGCGGCACGGCGGCGCCCACAGCCCGTCCGGCGCGACCTCCAGGGAACGCTGGTCGGCGGCCTTGAAGTAGCGGATCTCCTCGACGGTGTCGCCCCAGAACTCCACGCGCAGCGGGTGCTCCTCGGTGGGCGGGAACACGTCGAGGATGCCGCCGCGCACGGCGATCTCGCCGCGCTTCTCCACCAGGTCCACGCGGTGGTAGCCGGCCTCGACCAGGGCGCGGACCACGTCGTCGAGGTCGGCCTCGTCGCCGCCGCGCAGCCGGACCGGCTCCAGGTCGGCCAGGCCCGCCACGATCGGCTGGAGCACGGCGCGGACCGGGGTGACCACGACGTTCAGCCGGGCGCCGGCCCCGTCGGCGTCGGGGTGGACCAGGCGGCGCAGCACGGCCAGGCGCTGGCCGACGGTGTCGGAGCGCGGCGACAGCTTCTCGTGCGGCAGCGTCTCCCAGGCCGGGAAGTGCGCCACGCGGTCGGGGTCGAGCAGGCTGGTCAGCGCGGCCGCCAGGTCCTCGGCCTCCCGGCCGGTGGCGGTGACCGCCAGCACGACGCCGCCGCCGGTGCCCCGGGACAGCGCGGCGCCGATCACCGGCCACATCGACGGCGGCGCGACCAGGTCGTGGTCGGTGCGCGCGTTCTTCACGGCACCGGCCAGGCCGGTCCCGGTGCACGCCAGATCAACAAGTCCAGAAAGCGTCATCTTCGCCCGCTACTCATCCACCGGGGCTGCGCTCGACCCCGCCTGCCCCGCTGCGGGGCAGCCCGAAAACCCGGGAGCCGCGACCGCCCCCGGTGTCGCTTCAAGCCTACGCGCCCGATCGCCCCCGCGTGCGGGCGGCTCCGGACCCACGAGATGAGACGTGTGCGTGTATTATGCGACATAGATGTCTCAATCGGGACGGAGATGGCGCAATGCGCAACGAGGACGAGATCCTCGCGGCGGCGACCCGGCACCTCAACAAGGAGCCGACGGCCTCCATGGCCGAGATCGCCAAGGCCATCGGGATCAGCCGCGCCACCCTGCACCGGCACTACGCCTCCCGCGAGGCCCTGGTGCACCGGCTCGGGCAGCGGGCCTGCGCGGGCTGGGAGCGCTCGCAGGACGAGGCCGGGATCGTCGCGGCCACCGCCTCCGGCGACCCCGCCGCGCTGGACCGGGCGCTGCGGACGCTGCTGCGGGCGTTCGTCGTGGACGCCGACGAGTACGGTTTCGCCCTGACCGACCATTTCCTCAACCATCTGCCTGAACTGGTCGAATGGGGGGAACGGCTGGAAGCGCGCGAGGTGGCGTTCTACACCGCCTGCCAGCGCGCCGGGGTGCTGCGCGCCGACCTGCCGTCCCGCTGGGTGAGCAACGTCGTGTACGGGCTGTCCATCGCCGTGCGCGAGAGCATGCGGCACGGTGACGTGGCCCGCCGCGACATCGACGAACTACTGATCAGCACGTTCCTGAGCGGCGCCGGAGCGCGCCCGGAAACCGGGGGATCCCCATGACGACCGCCAAGACGCCGGCGGCCGCGTCACCCGACACACCGCAGCCGCACCCCCGCCGCTGGGCGGGCCTCGCGGTCCTGTCGGCGAGCCTGCTGCTCGTCGTCATGGACATGACCGTCCTCAACGTGGCCCTGCCCAAGCTGTCGGCCGACCTGCGGCCCGACTCGGTGCAGCTGCTGTGGATGGTCGACATCTACGCGCTGGTGGTGTCCGGCCTGCTGGTCACCGCCTCCTCGCTGGCCGACCGGTTCGGCCGCCGCCTGGTCCTGCTGCTCGGCTTCACCGTCTTCGGGCTGGCCTCGCTGGCGGTGCTGTGGGCCGACAGCCCCGCCGAGGTCATCGCGGTCCGCGCCGCGCTGGGCGTCGGCGGCGCGATGATCATGCCGTCCACGCTGTCGATGATCCGGCACCTGTTCACCGACCCCCGGGAGCGCGCCACCGCGCTGGGGATCTGGGCGACGATGGCGGCGTTCGGCGGGGCCCTCGGCCCGATCGTGGGCGGGGCGCTGCTGGAGGCGTTCTCCTGGCACGCGGCGTTCCTGGTGAACGTGCCGGTCATGCTGCTCGCGATCGTCGCGGGCCTGTTCCTGCTGCCCGAGACCCGCAACCCGAGGCCGGGCCGCTGGGACCTGCTCGGCACCGTCCTGTCGATCGTCGGGATGGTCGCCCTCGTCTACGCGATCAAGCACTTCGGCAAGGACGGGGCCACCGATCCCCAGACCTGGGTCCCGGCGCTGGTCGCGGCGGTCACGCTGACCTGGTTCGCGCGCCGCAACCTGGGGCGCCCCGACCCCATGCTGGAGCTGCGGCTGTTCCGGGGGCCCGCGTTCACGGCGGGCGTGGTGACGGCCCTGGCGGTGTCCATCGCGCTGGCCGCGACCATGCTGCTGCTGACCCAGTGGATGCAGCTCGTGCAGGGGTACGGGCCGCTGGAGACCGGGCTGCGCACGCTGCCCGAGGCGATCGGCGCGGCCATCGCCTCCCCGCTGGCCCCCGCCCTCGCCAACCGGATCGGCGCCCGCACCGTCCTGGCGGGCGGGCTCGCGCTCAGCGGCCTCGGCCTGCTGGTGATCTGGTTCTGGCCCGGCACGCTGGACTACTGGGCCGTCGCCATCGCCCTCGGCATGGTCGGCGTCGGCCTGGGCTCGCTCGCCATCGCCTCCGCCGTGATCATGGCGGGCGCGCCGCCGGAGAAGTCCGGCAGCGCCGCCGCGATCGAGGAGACCAGCTACGAGATCGGCGGCGCGCTGGGCGTGGCGGTCCTCGGCAGCGTCGCCGCCGCGTTCTACCGCGCCCACCTCACCGCCGAGGATCTCGCCGCCGAGGGCGTCACCGGCAGGGCCGCGCACGTCGCGCAGGAGTCGATCGGCGGGGCGATGGACCTGGCCCACGAGATGGGCGGGGCGGGCGCGCGGCTGGCGGCGCAGGCGCGCGAGGCGTTCACCGGGTCGCTGGAGTGGACCAGCGTCGCCGGCGGCCTGCTGATGCTGGCCACGGCGCTCCTGGTCTGGCGGCTGACACCGAAGGATCTGGACCTCAACGAGGTCGAGCACTGACCAGGGACGTTCCGGGGAACGGTAAAACCGGGACGTTGTGTCGTCGCGCGATTACGCTGTGAGGTTGTGACCGATCTGCGCACCTCGCCGGTCAACGACGGCGAACTGTTCTCGGAACGCGCCCGCCAGTACGCCCACGACAAACCGCTCCTCGGCGGCCTCCAGGTGCTGGAGGCGGGCTGCGGGTGGGGGCGGGGGCTCGACTACGGCGACTGCGGGCACCAGGTCACGGGAGTGGACGTCGATCTGCCCGGGCTGCGCGAGCACACGCGGCGGCGGGAGGATCTGCACGCCTGGCATCTGGGCGACCTGCGGACCGTCCCGATGCCGCCGCGCGCCTACGACGTGGTCTACGCGCCCTACGTGATCGAACGCATCGCCCACGCCGAGCTGGTCCTGGATCGGCTCGTGGCCTCGCTGAAACCCGGCGGGCTGCTGCTGGTGCGGCTGCGGGACCGCGACACCGCGTTCGGGTTCCTGGACCGGACCCTGCCCGCCTCCGTGCGCGGCCTGCTGGGGCACGGCAGGCCGGACGGCTCCGCGCCGGACCAGCCGCTGCCCCCGGCGACGGTCTACGAGAAGGTCGCCTCCCGCCAGGGCATCCGGTGGTACTGCATGATGCGCGGCCTCGTGATCGCCGAGGAGTACGCCACCCGGCACTCGGTGACGGCGGCCGGGGCCGGTTCCGGCCTCCTGGACGGCCTGTGCCGGTGCGTGGCGGGCCTCACCCGGGGGCGCCTCACCGCCGAGCACAGCGAGGTCGCGTTCGTGATCCGCAAGCCCGAGAACCGGTACGCGCGGGTCATCTAGCCCCCGGAAGCCGGACCGCGAAGGTGCACACCATCCGCCAGGCTCGGTATTTTTCTGCGGAAAGCCCAACTGACCTGGACCAGCCCGGTGACGACACCGGGCGGGATCGGAGACCGCGGTGACCGCCGAAGCCGGCCTTCCCGACACGCTGCGCGACCTGCCCACCTGGACCCCCGACGGGGTCGAGCTCGCCGATCTGGAACTGCTGCTGGCCGGGGTGTACCGGCCGCTGACGGGGTTCCTCGGCTCGTTCGACACCGCGATGGTCATCGCGGGCGGGCGGCTGGCCGACGGCACCCCCTGGCCGGTCCCGGTCACGCTCACCGTCCCCAAGGAGCTCACGACCGTCGAACGCCTGGTCCTCCAGGACCCCGAGGGCGTCCCGCTGGCCGTGCTGGGCGTCACCGAGGCCTGGCAGGACCCGACCACCCAGGACTGGCGGCTGGCCGGGCCGCTGGAGCCGCTGCGCGCCCCGGCGCACGGACCGTTCCACCGGCTGCGCCGCCGCCCCGACGAGGTCGAGCCGGTCGAGGGCCCGGTGCTGGCGGTCGCGACCCGGACGTTCCTGCACCGCCGCCAGCTCGGCCAGCTCCGCCAGGTGGCCGAGCGGCTCGGCGCGGGCGTCCTGCTGCTGCCCCTGCTGGGCGGCGACCACGACGAGTCCCTGGTCCGCGCGCTGCTGGCGGTGCGCCGCGAGCTGCCCGAGGGCACCCGCGTGATCCCGGTCCCGCTCCCGGCCCGCCAGGACACCGAACGCGACCTGATGATGCGCGCCCACGTGGCCGCCGCCTACGGGGCGACCCACCTGCTCGGCGAGTCCGAGGCCGAGGGCACCGCGGTCCCCGTGGTGGTCCCCGAGCCCTGGGCCTACGACGCCGACGTGGAGGTGTGGCGGCCGGTGGCCCGCATCGAGCCCGACCACGTCCAGGCCGAGCTCACCGAGGAGCGGCTGAACGACCTGCTGGACCGGGGCGAGCCGATCCCCGACTGGTTCACCCCGCCCGCCGTCGCCGCCGAGCTGGCCGTGGCCCGCCCCCCGAAGCTGTCGCGGGGCCTCACGGTCTTCTTCACGGGCCTGTCCGGCTCGGGCAAGTCCACGGTCGCCCGCGGCCTGGCCGACGCCCTGGTGGAACGCGGCGGCCGCACGGTCACCCTGCTGGACGGGGACGTGGTCCGCCGCCTGCTGTCGGCGGGCCTGACGTTCTCCCGCGCGGACCGCGACCTGAACATCCGCCGGATCGGCTACGTGGCCGCCGAGGTGACCCGGCACGGGGGCACCGCGATCTGCGCGCCCATCGCCCCCTACGCGGTGACCCGCGCGGAGGTCCGCCGCATGGTCGAGGCGGCGGGCGACTTCGTCCTGGTCCACGTCGCCACCCCCCTGGAGGAGTGCGAACGCCGCGACCGCAAGGGCCTGTACGCCAAGGCCCGCGCGGGCCTGATCCCGGAGTTCACGGGCGTCTCCGACCCCTACGAGGCCCCCACCGACGCCGACCTGGTCCTGGACACCTCTCGGCTGCCCCCCGACGAGGCCGTGCGGAAGGTCCTGGACCTGCTGGTGGAGGGCGGCTGGGTCCGTCCGGAGTAGACCGACCTGATATCCAGGCAGGAGAACGTCCGACCTGCCGAAGGGGGCCTCCGCCGTGGAGGAAGAGAAGTACACGATGCGGAACAAGAGCTACGAGCCCGAGGTCGGGGGCCGCGACGTCCTCCGCCTCGTGGGCCTGGCCGTGGCCTTCTTCGCGATCGCCGCCCTGATCATCTTCCTGATGCAGCACTTCCACACCGACACGGGCCCCGCCCCCATGCCCCCGCGCCCGACCGCGACCTGACCCCGGCGGTCCCTTCCGCCCCGTCTGTTCATCCGATCCCCGCATCATCTAACCTGAGGTCTAGTTTTCCTATATGCCTGGTAGGTCATAGCGATGGACTTCGATTGGACGATGGCCCTGGGATCGTTCCTCGTGGCGATCGTCGTCGGGCTGACCGGGATGGGCGGCGGGGCCCTGATGACGCCGATGCTGGTGACGTTCTTCGGGGTCAGCCCGCTCGCGGCGGTCTCCAGCGACCTGGTCGCGGCCGCCGTGATGAAGCCGGTCGGCAGCGCCGTCCACTACCGGCAGGGCACCATCAACATGCGGCTGGTGGCGTGGCTGTGCGTCGGGTCGGTGCCCGCGGCCTTCAGCGGGGTGCTGGTCGCGCGGGCCCTCGGCGACGGCCAGGAGGTGCAGCACTTCATCGAGATCGCCATGGGGGCCGCCCTGCTGATGGCCGCCGCGGGGCTGGTGGTCAAGGGGATCCTGGCGCGGCGCGGCGACGGTTCCGGGGAGAGCTCCGAGGTCACCGTGCGGCCGGTGCCGACCGTGCTGGTCGGGGCCGTCGGCGGGCTCATCGTGGGGATCACCTCGGTGGGCTCCGGATCGCTGATCATCGTGGCGCTGCTGGCGCTGTACCCGACGCTGAAGGCCAACCAGCTCGTGGGGACGGACCTGTTGCAGGCCGTGCCGCTGGTGATGTCGGCGGCCCTCGGGCACGTGCTGTTCGGGGACTTCCGGATGGAGGTCACCGCCGCGCTGCTGGTCGGGTCCGTCCCGGGGGTCTACCTGGGGTCGCGGATCTCGTCGCGGGCGCGCAGCGGGATCATCCGGCCCGCGCTGGCGTTCGTGCTGGTGGCGTCGTCGCTGAAGATGTTCGGCGTGCCGCTGGAGGCGCTGGCGTGGGTGCTGGTCGGCCTGGCGGTGGCGTCCGTCGTGACATGGCGCGTGCTGCGGCGGCGGAGCACCGTCGTCCCCCATGCCGAGGCCCGCGAACCGGTGCACTCGGGGCGGTGACCCGGCGATAGGCTGCGCGGGCGTCCGGACATCTCCGGAAAGTCGGCGCGGCGAGGGGTTCATGGGCACGCAGTGGCAGCACGACACCGTTGACGTCCTCGGACTCCGGGTCAGCCGGATGGACGTCCCGACGCTGCGCGGCCTCCTCGGCACGGCGATGGCCGAACGGCGGCGGCTCACCGTCACCTTCGCCAACCCCGACTACGCCCTCAGGGCCGCCAAGGACCCCGCCCTGCGGGACCTGATCAACCGGTTCGACCTGGTGCTGGCCGACGGGTGGGGCGTGGTCGCCGCCACGCGGATCTTCGGGCGGCCGGTGCCGACGCGGATGGCCAACGACGACCTCACCGACGAGTTCTTCGGGACGCCGCACCGGGTGTTCCTGTTCGGCAACGCGCCGGGCGTCGCCGAGGAGGCCGCCGCCAACCTGCGCCGGTGGTTCCCGGACGTGACCGTCGCGGGCGTCCAGCACGGGCACTGGGCCGACGCGAGCGGCACCATCCCTCCCGGGACCGCCCGGCGGATCGTCAACGAGATCAACGAGGCCAAGCCCGACGTGCTGCATGTGGGGCTCGGCACGCCGCTCCAGCAGTGGTTCGTCGCCGAGTACGGCGACCGGCTCGACGTTCCGGTCATCGTGACGTGCGGCGCGTACTTCGAGCACCTGGCCGAACGCCGCCAGTACTACCCGCCGTGGGTGCTGAGGCTGCGGATCGGTTTCCTGTACCGGCTGGCCCGCGAGCCCCGGCGGCTGTGGCGGCGCTACACGATCGAACTGGGCGAGTACGTCCTGCGCGTCCTCGCCCAGCGGCTCCGGCGGAAAGCGCGGAATCCCTGAAATCCTTCGCGGACGACAAATACCGGCTAATAGCCATATGATCCCGCG
The DNA here is from genome assembly GCF_001552175.1 of Actinomadura kijaniata NBRC 14229. GTDB lineage: Bacteria > Actinomycetota > Actinomycetes > Streptosporangiales > Streptosporangiaceae > Spirillospora > Spirillospora kijaniata. Next base: position 21,704 of record NZ_BCQR01000078.1, on the reverse strand, counting down.
CATGCGCAACGGAACACGCCTCACGGTCGGGCTGGCGGTCGTCTTCCACGCCGTTCTGCTGCTGACCCTGGCCTCGGTGCTGTTCCAGTTCCTGGATTCGCTCCTGCCCAAGGGGCTCGCCAAGCAGGTCTCGCACAACACCGAGGCGTACTTCTCGGCCGTGGTCCTGGTCGCGTGGATCCAGTCGGTCCGTCCCCGGCTGCACGGGTCGCGGGCGGAGTGGCCGGTCACCGCGGCCGCGGCGGCGGTGTGCCTGGCCGTGGCGCTGGTGTTCTACAACGCGACCTCCTGGCCCACCCGTTTCACCACCCTGAACGAGGCGCTGTTCGCCCTGGCGGTCCTGATCCCGATCGTGCAGCCCCGCACCCGCCGGCCCGCGCTCACCCTCGGCATGGCCGGGGCGCTGTTCGCCGTCACGCTGGTGGGTTCGCGGAACGCGTTCATCGTCGACATGGCCGAGACCCTGGCGGTGCTGATCCTGGCCCCACTGGCGCTGGACCTGTTCGACCGGCGCGTCCTCACCGCCGACGCCCCCGTCCGCCGCGCGCCCCTGGCCTGCTGGATCGCCTTCCTGATCGCCATGCCTCTGGTGCTGCACATGGTGACTTATCAGGTTGGGGCAACCGGAGTCCTGGGTGAGGCGTCTCGTTATGGGGTGCGTTTCTACGAGGCGTTCATCCTGATGCTCCTGCTGCACGCCTACTTCGGCGTCCAGCACCTGCTGGGCGGCGGCCGCGTCGGCGAACGGGTCGTGCGGCGGCGTACGGCGGAACGCTCGGCGGCCTGACGCCTCACCGACCAAAACGCGCAACACCGGGAGCAACAGTCCGTATTTGTGATAGATATTCCCAGTTATCACAGCGCGAATCGGAGCAAAGCATGCGTCGTCGCCTGGGGGCGGCCTCTGCCGCCCTGCTGCTGACCGGGGCCGCGTTCGCCGCGCCGGCCGAAGCGGACATCCAGCAGCCCGCGGTCGTCACCGCCAACCCCGCCAACCACACCCCGCACGTGCTGGACGGCACCGTGCGCGCCATCACCGTGGTCGGGAACAAGGTCGTCGTCGGCGGCAACTTCACCAAGGTCCGCGAGGCGGGGTCGGGCAAGCCGACCGTCGCCCGGTCCAACATCTTCGCCTTCGACAAGGCCACCGGAAAGATCGACACCGCCTTCGCCCCCAAGCTCAACAGCACCGTCTACGCCCTGCAGCCCGGAGACGCCGGCACCGTGTACGCCGCGGGCGGCTTCTGGCAGATCGGCGGCACGCACATCGGCGGGCTCGTCCGGCTGGCCCTGCCGACCGGGCAGGTCGTCAAGACGTTCAAGCCGAACGTCGGCGGCGGCGTGGTGTACGACATGAAGCGCCACCAGAACAAGATCTACATCGGCGGCATGTTCACCAAGGTGCGCGGAACGGCCAAGCCGGTCCTGGCCCGGGTGGACGCCACCAGCGGCGCCCTGGACGCCAACTTCAAGATCACGCCCAGCGCGCCCCGCGCCGGGTCGCTGAAGGTCTACAAGATGGCGCTCAACCCGCAGGGGACCCGGCTGCTCATCAACGGCACCTTCACCAAGGTGAACGGTCTGCGGCGCGTGCAGATCGCGATGATCGACACCGGGGCGGCCACGGCCGAGCCGACCACGTGGGCGACCGAGCGTTACGCCTCGGAGTGCAACCTGAAGGCCTTCCACACCTACATGCGGGGCATGGACTTCTCCCCCGACGGCTCCTACTTCGTCGTCGTCACCACCGGCGGCCCCTACGGCAACCGCACGCTGTGCGACACCGCCGCCCGCTGGGAGACCAACCGCACCGGCGGCGGGCAGCAGCCCACCTGGGTCAACTGGACCGGCGGCGACACCCTGCTGGCCACCTCGGTGACCGGCGCGGCCGTGTACGTCGGCGGCCACCAGCGCTGGCACGACAACCCGCTCGGCAACGACTCGGCCGGCCCCGGCGCGGTCTCCCGGCCCGGCATCGCGGCGCTGCACCCGACCACCGGCAAGGCCCTGGCGTGGAACCCCACCCGGACCCGCGGGCACGGGGTCGAGGCGCTGGTCGCCACCAAGGACGGCCTTTTCGTCGGTAGCGACACCGACGAACTGGGCAAGGAATACCACGCCAAGCTCGGTTTCTTCCCGCTTCCGTAAGCGGACCGCCACCGCGCGGCTCTCACCTTCCACCCATATCAATACCGTCCATGGGTGGAAGGTGAGAAAAGCGGGAAACTATAGTCATTTCCCATGATCTCGCGAGAGCCCGGTCCGGCCCCGCGCGGCCGTTCCCGCCGCCGCCTGGGGCCGTTCGCCGCGGTCGTCGCCGGAGCCTCCTGCGGAGCCGCCACCGCGTTCGCCGTCGTCGCCGCGGACGGCCGGGACGGGAACGCGACCCCGGTCGCCCGGACCGTCCGGCAGCAGCCCGAGGCCACCGGGCGGCCGCCGGCACCGGCCGACACCGCCGGTCTCGGCCGGGTCGTCCCGGCCCCGGCGCGGCCCTCCGCCCGCCCGGACAGGCGCTGCCACGTGGACCGCCTGCTGGTCCCCTCGTGCGGGGCCTGGTGGGGCGCGGCCGTCAACACCTGGCCGCAGGGGCCGGCGCTGCGCGCGTTCGAGCGGAAGATCGGCCGTCCGGTCGGCGTCTACCACACCTACTACCGCGGCCGGAAGATCTTCCCCTCGGCCGGGGACATCGCGCTGGCCCGCGAGCCGGGACGCCGCCGCCTGCTGCTGCTCAACTGGAAGCCCGACGCCCCCGGAACGACCTGGCGGCAGGTCGCCGACGGCGCGGTGGACGACCACATCGACCGGCTGTCGAAGCACTTCCGCGAGAAGTTCCCCGAGCGCTTCTGGCTGGCGATCCACCACGAGCCCGAGGAGGAGGTCCGCGAGACCCCCGGCTCGGGCTACACCGCCGCCGACTACCGCGCCATGTTCCGGCACGTGGTGCAGCGGTTCCGGCGCAACGGCGTGGACAACGCCGTGTTCACCATGGTCTACATGGGCTACTCCGGCTATGTGGTCAAGCCCTGGTTCAGGACGCTGTACCCCGGCGACGACGTCGTGGACTGGATCGGCTTCGACCCCTACGCCGAGCCGCGGGTGCGGTCGTTCGCCCAGCTGGTGGACGAGGCCGCGCCGCGCGAGCGCGATCTGGGCATCGCGGGCTTCTACCGCTGGTCCCGCCGGAACCTCTCCGACGACAAGCCGCTGATGCTCAGCGAGTGGGGCGGCACGGAGATGACCGGCGACCCCGCCAAGAAGGCGGAGCTGTTCCGCAGCATCGGCCGCCAGATCGAGAGGTTCCCGGCGCTGAAGGCCCTGGTGTACTGGGAGCACCACAACGGGCCGAAGTTCGGCGACACCCGCGTGGACGCCAGCCCGCAGTCGCTGGCGGCCTACCGCGAGCTCGGGCGGCGGCCCTACTTCAACCCGCCCGTTCCCAAGCGTTAGAGCAGGCACGAGAGAACGGCCCCGCGCATTCGCGCGGGGCCGTTCTCTCTCACTCGTTCTTCCCGGTCACTCCTTGGGCGCCAGGACGATCGTCCACATCAGCGCGCGGGACGCCACGTCCGTGGTGGCCTTCAGCCCTCCGTAGGATCCCGCCGGCACGCCGCCGTTGCTGTCGGCGTACAGCGCCGTGACGCGACCGCTGCCGGTGCCGATCACGTTGGCGCGGGTCGTGACCGTGTCGGGGGCGGTCCACGCCGTGGTGGTGGAGGACTTGTCGCCCCAGTACGACACCGTCCACGCGCCGGCCGGGGCCGTCACGGTCGGCGTGGTGTGGGTGGTGACCGCGCTCGGGTCCGAGGACTCGGCGACGGCCGCGACCGGATCGGTGGTCCGGGTGCCCGAGTAGGCCGCCAGCCGCAGATCGATCTTGGCGTAGTCGCTCACCTCGACCGCCACGGTCCGCCCCGCGTCCCCGGCCTGGGCGACGCGCTGCCACACCACCGAGCGGGCCAGGCCGCTCTGCGTGCCCGCCTGGGTCCAGCCCGGCGGCGGGGTGACGGTGACGGCGGTGCTGTTGATGTTGGCGATGAGCAGCAGGGCGTCGCCCGGCTGGACGGCCGCCGGAACGGTGACCGTCGCCCGCTTCGTGTTGGCGTTGTGGCCGTCGCCGCCCCGGAACGCGATGTGCGCGCGGTCCTCGGCCACCGTGACCCGCTGGGTGGTGGTCGTCTTCGCGCCCCGGTCGTCGGTGACGGTCAGCTTCACCTCGAAGGTGCCCGCCTGGTCGTAGGTGTGCTCGGCCGTCTCGCCGGTGCCGGTCTTCCCGTCACCGAAGTCCCAGGCGTGGGAGGCGATGGAACCGTCGGGGTCGTTGGAGCCGGAGGCGTTGAAGGTGCACTTCAGCGCCGCGCAGTTCTGCGTGAAGACGGCCTTGGGCTCCTCGTTCGGGGGGCCGGCGTACAGGAACACCGCGCGGCCCCGCCAGTCCCCGGCGTCCACCTGGACGGGGGTGCCGGTGGGCCTGCCGCCGTCGAAGGGGACCTTGAACAGGCGGCCGTTGCCGTTGTTGACGAAGTAGAGGTCGTCGCCGTTCAGGAACATCCCGCCGACGCCGGACCAGCCCGTGCCCGCCAGGCCGGTGCTCGCGGTCCACTCCTCCCCGCCGACGATGCCGTTCTGCGGCGTGAAGTAGCGGTAGTACAGGGAACCGGTGCCCCGCGTGTAGTAGATCCGCCCGGCGGTGAAGAACATGCCCTGGATCGACCTCACCTGACTGTGCCAGGTGCTCATGTTGGTGATCTTGTCGCCGGTGTTGATCTCGGTGGCGGCGCCGAACGTCGTCCCGTCGAAGGGGCGGGACACGAACCGGCCGTCGTTGATCCCGTGGTACAGCCGACCGCTGATCATGAACGCGCCGCGCGCCTGCCGCCAGTCGAGGCCGCCGATGGAGGCGTCGGCGACCGCTCCGGCCGTCGAGCCGGTGAACGAGCGGTGCCGCAGGTAGTTGGAGCCGAACAGGCTGGTGCTGCCGCCGTACCAGACCTCGCCGGGCAGCTCGCCCAGCTTCTTCCTCGGCACGGCGGTGCCGCCCGCCAGCGGGAACATCGCCAGCTTCATGTGGGTCTCACCGGCGGTGATGTCGGTGTCGCTGCCGATCCACAGGCCCTGCCGGGTCGCCAGGATGTCGAACACGCCGACGCCGCGGTGCTTGCCGGGGTTCCAGCTGAACGGCAGCCCGTTCTCCGGGTCGAGCGCGGCGATGCCCTCGCGGGACACCGCGCCCTGCCCGGCGGTGTCGGTGCCGAACGGGTTGTTGGACCAGCGGAAGTGCCCGCCGACGTACACGGCGGTCTCGGTGATCTCGACGGCGTAGCTGGTGTCGCCGCCGGTCTGGTTGACCCAGGTGGGCTGGAGGCCGGTACCGGTCGCGCCGGTCTCCCAGCGGGCCTGGGTGTCGCACAGCTTGGCCGTGCCGCCCGCCGCGCCGGTGGTGGTGACGACGAAGAACCGGCCGTCCGGGGAGAAGTCCACGTCGCGCATGTAGCTGTCGAACGAGGACGAGCAGGTGGCGGCGTACCGCTGGGTCTCCCAGTCGGCCAGCGCCGCCTTGTCGCCGGACAGGTCGACCATGGCGATCTGTGGCCGGGACCGGCCGCCCACCGTGGTGAAGTTGCCGACGGCGATCAGGCGGTTCCCGTCGGGGGTGACGTCCATCTTGTAGACGAGGGTGGTCCCGCCGTTCTGCGTCCCGGCGAACCCGAGGTCCACGAAGTCGTCACGGGCCCCGGTCTGCGGGTCCACCGTCGCCAGCGCGGGCCGCTCCACGCCGCCCGCCCTGGCGAAGTTGCCGCCGACGTACAGCCGTCCGCCCGCCAGCCGCAGGTCCTTGATCCGTGCGTCGAACACCGGCTTGAACGCGGTGTCCAGCGCGCCCGTCGCGGCGTCCACCTTGCCGAGGACGAACCGGCCGACGCCTCCGATGGTCTTGAACGCGCCGCCCAGGTACAGCGACCTGCCGTCGGCGCTCGGCAGCACGACGCTGACCTCGCCGCCCTCGACGTCGGGGTCGAAGTCCGGCAGGATCTCGCCGGTCGCGGCGCGCACCGCGAAGATCCCGTTACGGGTCAGCACCGGCTTGTCCGCGCCGGGCTCCTTGACCTGGGTGAACGAGCCGCCGACATAGACGACGTCGCCGACCTGCACGATCGACTTGACGGCGCCGTCCTGGACGTGCGGGGTGAAGTCGACCGGGTCGGCGCTCACCACCCGGTCGTGCAGGACGTCGGCCTGGCGTGCCGCGACGGTCGTGGCCGTCACCGAGGTCGGGTCGATGGCCACGACCCCGGCCAGCACCGCGCCCAGGGCGACGGCGGCGGCCCACAGGCCGCGTCTGGTCGAACGCACGCGCTCTCCTTCCGTTGAACCGGCCCCGGCGGGGTGGGGACGTCAGCACAGCGGTACGAAAGTCCACGAACAGGGGGGTTCGGAGAGCTCGGACGACGCACGCCGGGTCGCGACGAGTCAGATTATCTGCGGCACTCGCCCACACATCGGGGTTACTTCTAACTTTTTGGTCTCATCCCTCACTTACACTGCGCTTTCCAAGCAACGCCGTCGATGGCGCTAACCTGCGAGGTCGGGCAGACGGCCACATGTGGGGGAAGCGTGAACCAAACCAGAGCGGTCGCCCGCCCCCGGCCCGGGGCGGTGCCGCACTTCGGTCGGCGCGGCGGACCCCGCGGCCTGGCCGCCTGGCGCGAGCGCACCGGCCCCGGATGGCCGCTGGTGGTCATCCTCGCCGGGTTCCCCGTCTGGTGGGTGCTGGGCATGGGCGCGTTCGTCTTCCTGCTGATGGCCCTGCCGATGGCCCGCCACCTGTACCGGCGCCGGAACGAGATCGTCGTGCCGCGCGGGTTCGGGCTGTGGCTGCTGTTCCTGGCCTGGGTGCTGCTCGGGGCCGGTGTCCTGTGGGCGAACGCCCCCGGAGCCGTCGAGGGGGGCGGGCCCGGGCGGCTGCTGGTGTTCGGCTGGCGCGTGGCCTGGTACCTGGCGGCCACGGTGGTGCTGCTGTTCGTCGGGAACCTGTCCGAACGCGAGCTGCCCTCCTCCCGGATCTCCCGGCTGCTGGCGCTGATGTTCGTCTTCACCACCGTCGGCGGCCTGCTCGGGTCGTTCCTCCCGAACCTGGAGCTCACCTCCCCGGTGGAGATGGTGCTCCCGGCGGGCCTGGCCAAGAACGGCTTCATGGCCGACTGGATCCACCCCAAGGTCGCCTCCATCGAGACGATCCTCGGGTTCGAGCAGGCGCGGCCGCAGGCCCCGTTCGCCTACGCCAACACCTGGGGCTCGGCGTACGCGTTCTTCCTGCCGTTCTTCGTGATCTCCTGGCTGCTGCACGGCACCCGCGCCCGCCGCGCCGCCGGGGCCGCGATCCTGCTGGCCTCGCTGTGGCCGGTGGTGTACTCGCTGAACCGGGGCCTGTGGCTGGCGCTGGCGCTGTCCGGCCTGTTCGTGATCGGCAAGATCCTGGCCGGCGGGAACCTGACGGCGATCAACCGGACCGTGGGCGCGCTGCTGGCCGGGTCGCTGCTGGTGCTGGCCTCCCCGCTGCCCGGCATGGTGCAGGCACGGCTGGACAACCCGCACAGCAACAACCGGCGCGAGCTGCTGGCCGACCAGACCGTACGCAGCGCCATGACCGGATCGCCGCTGGTCGGCTTCGGCTCCACCCGCGACGTCCAGGGCAACCTGACGTCGGTGGCGGGCGGCGACCGGCCCGGCTGCAAGGCCTGCGGCGCGCCGCCGCTGGGCACCCAGGGGCACATCCGGCTGCTCATCTTCGCCACCGGGCTGGTCGGTACCATCACGTTCTGCGGTTTCTTCGCCGTGCGCTTCTGGCGGCACTGGCGTTCCCGGACCCCCTACGGCATCGCGGGCAGCGTCGTCCTGCTGAGCTTCGGGCTGTTCCTGATGACCTACGACCTGGTGGAGATCCCCCTGTTCACCGTGATGATCGCTACGGCGCTGATGTGGCGCGAGACCCGGACGGAGACCGTCCGATGAGCGCCGCCCGGGCCTGGACCGAGACCGTCGAGCGGCTGTGGCCCGGCGCCCGCGTGGCCCCGGCCTCGTCCGGCGCCCCCGCCCCCGGCGGCGCGGTCCGCCGCGAGCTGGTGTTCCTGCCCAACGCCGAGCGCCCCCGGCTGCTGCTGCCCGCCGGGCTGCCGGGCGTCGCGGCGGCGGCGCTCCGTCGCTACAGCCACGACCTCGGCCCCCGGCAGCGCGTCACCCGGACCCTGGGCGCGCTGGCCGCCCGCACCGGCCTGCCCGAACGCGGCCTGCGTGACCGCCTGCTGGTCTCCGGCGGCGGGGAGTCCGTCGAGGACCACCTGTCGGACCTGCTGGGCCGCGAGGTCGTGGTGGCGGTCGGGCTGGGCAGCCTGCGCGCCAACCGCAAGCCGATCCTGCACGTGCTGACGCCGGACGGGGGGTCGGTCGCGTTCGTGAAGGTCGGCGACAACCCCACCACCCGGGGTCTGATCGCCGACGAGGCGGCGGCGCTGGCGACGCTGGCCGGGCGTTCCCTGCCGGGCGTGGCGGTGCCGCGCCTGCTGCACCACGGCTGCTGGGGCCCCCTGGGCCTGCTGGTGCTGTCGGCGCTGCCCACCGGGGCACGCGGCGAGCGGCCCCGCGGCGACGCGCCGCTGTCGGCGATGCGGACGCTGGCCGTCTCCGCCGGGCCGGACCGTTCGGCGCTCGCCGGCAGCGCCTACCTGAAGCGGCTGCGCGAGGTTCCCGGGCGCCTCACCGACCCCGTCCAGGCCGAGCGCCTCGCCGGGGTGGTCGACCGCGTCGGGGACCGGCACGGCGACGTCGCCCTGGACTTCGGGGCCTGGCACGGCGACTGGACCCCCTGGAACATGGCCTGGCACCGGGGCGTGGTGCGGCTGTGGGACTGGGAGCGGTTCGCCGACGGCGTCCCCCACGGGTTCGACCTGCTGCACTACCGGCTCCAGCAGGCCGCCCGCACCGCCGCCCGCTCCCCCTACCAGGCGCCGCCCCGCGAGGCCGCGCCCGCGCTGGATCCGCTCGGCCTGACCGCGCCCGCCGCCGCGGCCACCGCCGAGCTGTACTTCCTGGAGCTGTGCGCCCGGTACCTGCTGGCCGCCCAGGAGCCCATCGGCGGTCCCCTCCGCGACACCGCCGCGGACCTGCTCGACCTGCTGCACACCGAGGCCGGAAGGAACCCATGATCTCCAGGCGTGACGCCCCCCAGTGGGTGAAGGAGTCCGGCCGCACCGCCGTGCGGGCCGTCGGCCGCCTCACCACCGAGCTGCGCGTGCGGCCCGACTTCCTCATGGTCGGCACCCAGCGCGGCGGCACGACCTCGCTGTTCCGGTCGCTGGCCGAGCATCCCGGGATCGTCCAGCCCAACTTCCACAAGGGCGTGCACTACTTCGACGTCAACTACCACCGCGGCCCCCGCTGGTACCAGGGGCACTTCCCGACCCGCGCGGCGGCGAGGCGGCGCGCGGCGGGCACGACCGACCGGCCGCTGGCGTTCGAGTCGGCCGGCTACTACATGCACCACCCCCTCGCCCCCGAGCGGATCGCCCGTGACCTTCCCGGCGTGAAGCTGCTGGTGCTGCTGCGCGACCCGGTGGAACGGGCGTTCTCGGCGCACAAGCACGAGCTCGCGCGCGGGTTCGAGACCGAGAGCTCCTTCGAACGGGCCCTGGAGCTGGAGGAGTCCCGGCTGGCGGGCGAGGTCGAGAGGATCCGCGCCGACCACCGGTACCTCAGCCACAGCCACCGGCACCACTCCTACGTGGACCGGGGCCGGTACGCCGACCAGATCGAGAGGCTGTTCGCGCTGTTCGGCCGGGAACGGGTGCTGGTGCTGTTCGCCGAGGACTTCTTCGCCGAGCCCGAGCCGCACTACGACCGGATCATCGACTTCCTGGGACTGCCGCACTGGCGGCCCGCCCGGTTCGAACGGCACAACGCGCGGCCCGGTTCGCCGATGCCCGAAGCGGTGCGGACCCGGCTGACCGAGCACTTCGAGCCCTACGACACCCGGCTCGCCGAGCTGCTCGGTGAGGTTCCCGCCTGGCGGCGCTGACGTGGCCACGGGGGTGATCGGCGAGCGGCGGTCCGGGACGGCGGACCGCCCCGCGGCGCGCACGGCGACGCGCGCCGAGGACCGCGTCCGGGAGCGCGCGGGGGACGACGCGCTGCCGCTGACCCGCTACCTGGACTTCCTGCGGCGCCAGTGGCCCGTGATCGCGGCGGCGCTGGCCGTCGGCGCGGTGCTGGGGCTGGTGCGCACCGTCGCGCTGGTCCCGCCCACCTACACCGCCACGGTCGCGGTCCTCGCGCCGCCGGTGCCGCTGCACCCGGGGCTGCGCTCGGGCTCGCCGCTGGCCGTTCCCGGCCAGAACGCCGCCTCCCAGCGCAAGCCGCGCGACTCCACGATGGACACCGAGACGCAGTTCGTGTACTCGGACGAGGTGCTGGCGCGGCTCGGGACGTTCCCCGGGTTCGAGGTCGGCCACCAGCGGCTGCGGGAGCGGATCGCGATGCGGGTGCCGGAGAACACCCGCGTTCTGACGATCATGGTGACGGGTCCGACCCCGACCACCGCCCGCGACGGGGCCGACATCGTCGCCGAGGCGTACCTGACGCTCCGCGAGGAGATCCTCGGCGGCATCCAGCAGCGCAACCGCGAGGGGCTCCAGCGCCGGCTGGACCTGCTGAAGCGCCAGCTGGCCGCGATGCCCGGCAACCCGGCCGAGCTGACCCGGCTGACCGTCCGCACCCGCCGCCAGCAGGTCCAGCGGGACATCGCCGAGGTGCAGAAGCAGCTCGGCCAGCTGGACGGCACCGCGATCCAGCCGGGCGAGGTGGTGCGCGGCGCGACCGTGCCGCGCGAGGCCGACGACCCCGGCCACGAGGTGTCGGTGACCACCGGCGCGGGCCTGGGGATGCTGGCCGGGGTCGCGGTCGGGCTGGTCCGCCAGCGCCGCCCCCGCCGGCTGCGCACCGCCGCCGCGATCCGCGCCGCCCTGTCGGTGCCGGTGCTGGCGCAGGTCGGCGGCCCCGGCGGCCTGCGGAGGGGGCGGCGCGACGACTGGCGGGAGGCCGGCCGGCGCCTGCGCAACGTCGTCAACCAGCGCGGGGCGCGCACGGTGGCCCTCACCGGCGTGCCCGGCCCGGTGGCCGCCCAGCCCGCGCACCGGCTGGCGCTCGCCTGCGTCGAGTCCGGCGCGACGGTCACGCTGCTGCGGCTGGGCGTCCCCGCGGGCGACCTGCCGTCCCCCGACGGCCGGTACCTGGTGAAGGCGGTGTCCAACCTGGACGCCGAGCGCGTCCTCACCGCCGAGCTGGACGCCGCGTGCCGCGAGGCCGACGTGGTGATCGCCGTCGGCACCGCGCTGACCGGCGCGCAGACCCTGGCGGTCGCGATGGCCTGCGACCTGACCGTGCTGGCCGTGGACGCCGAGCACGCCCTCGACCGCGATCTGGGCGCCGGCGTCGGAGCCCTGGTCAAGGTCGGGGCCGAGCCCGCCGGGGTCGTGCTGATCGCTCCCGAGCCGCAGGTCCCGCCCGGATCCCGGCGCGGGTTCCCGCCGCGGCGCGGACGCGGCGAGCGCCAGCGGCAGGAGTGACCTGAGGGTAATGTCAGGGCAAACACAACGGCGTGGTGCCGGTCGAGAGGTAATCGGACACGGGGAGACCAAGTGGCGGCGGACCACACCGGAGCAGCTCAGGGGCAGCTCGTCGCCGCGTTGCGTCGGCAGCGCACGACGATCGTCCTGATCGCGCTCTGCACGACGATCGTGGGTTTGACGGCGGGGCTGCTGACCTCCACGCTCTACACGGCCACGGCGACGACCCTGGTCGCGCCCCTGGAGGGCAACCCCTACTCCCCGCAGGGGCGCGGTGACGACCTGCTCAACCTGGAGACCGAGGCCCAGCTCGTCAAGACCGACGCCGTCGCCAAGATGGTCAGGGACCGGCTGAAGGCGAGCGAGTCGCCGGGAGAGCTGCGCGCCCAGGTGTCGGTGACCGTGCCGCCCAACACCCAGGTCCTCACGATCGGGTTCGCCGCCAACAGCGGCAAGCGCGCCCGCGACGGCGCGCAGGCGTTCGCCGACTCCTACCTGGAGTACCGGCGGCAGCGCACCCAGGCGGTGCTGGACGGCAAGCTGAGGAAGCTCCAGGACAACACCCAGCGGGTCGAGCTGGCCCTGCAGAACGCCTCGCGCAAGGTGCAGACCACCTCCGGCACGCAGCGCGCCTACTGGACCACCCGCGTCCAGGCGTACACCAACCAGCTCGGGGTGATCGAGGAGCAGTCCAACGACGTGCGCTCCACGCCGGTCAACCCGGGCCAGGTGATCAGCCCGGCGCAGATGCCGGGAGGCCCGAGCGCCAAGCGGCCCGCGGTCTTCGGCGCGGCGGGCCTGGTGCTGGGCCTGCTGGGGGCCGCCCTGCTGGTGCTGGTGCGGCACCGCGCCGACCGCCGCGTCCACGAGACCGCCGACCTGGAGCAGCTCGGCGTTCCGGTGCTCAGCGTCCTGCCCCGGCACGCCGGCGGCGAGGGCGTGCTGGCGCTGTCGGGCGGTGCCAACGGGGCGTCCCCGAGCGGCGCGGGCGACGCCTACCGGCGGCTGCGCGCCTCGATCGTCGCCGCCGCGCCGCCCGCGCCGGTGGCGCTGCTGGTCACCTCCGCCACGCCGGGCCGCCCGGCGACCGGCGTCAGCGCCAACCTGGCGGTCGCGCTCGCCCTGGCGGGCTCCCCGACGGTCCTGGTGGACGCCGCCGGCGACGGGCCCGACTCGGCCTCGCTGTTCGGGCTGCGGCAGGGCCGGGGCCTGGCGGAGGTCCTGCTCCAGGGCGTGGACCCGGCCGAGCTGCTGGTCCACGTGGAGTCGCAGCTCCGGCTGCTGCCGCGCGGCGGCGACCCGGCCGAGGCCGCGCACCGGTTCAGCGGCCCGCGCATGCGTGAGGCCGTCAAGGAGCTGCGCAACCGCTCGGGCTTCGTGGTGATCAACGCCGACGGGATCAGCGACGCCGACGCGCAGGCGCTGCTGTCGCTGGTCGACGCGGTGCTGCTGGTGGCCACCCTCGGCGTCACCACCCGCGACGAGCTGGAGCAGGCGTACGCCGAGGCCGAACGCACCGGCACGCTCGTGCTGGGCGTGGCCGCCGAGACCGCTCCGAAGCGGCGTGGGCAGCAGAAGGGCAGGCGTGGCGAGAAGCACGCCCCGGCCCCGCGCCCGGCCGCCCCGCGTCCCGGCGCCTCGCGTCCGGCTCCCCCGCGGCTGCCCGCCACCCGGACGCCCGCGCAGTCGCCCACCCCGCAGTCGCCCATCGCGCAGTCGTCCGCCGCGCAGTCGTCCGCCGCGCAGTCGTCCTCCCAGGACCACGTCCGCCGGGGCGCCATGGACCGCAGCGCCATCACCCGCGCCGCCGCGCGGCGCGCGGCCGACAGCGAGGACAAGCCGGTCGCCCGCGCCCTCGACACGCCCTCGCGTTCCTCCGGCGCCGACCGCGCCGAGCCGGTCCACGACGACCCGACCGCCACGCTGCCGGACTCGGCGGGCCTCGCCGCCCTCGCCGACGACGAGGCCCGCGACGCCGAGGCCGGCCGGGAGACCGAGACGTTCCCCGCGTTGACGATCTGGTCGGAGGACGACGAGGAGCGCCCCTCCCGCGCCAACGGCGAACGCGGCCGGTGAGCGGGCCCAATCTGGGCCGGATGGCCCGGGGCGGCGCGCTCAACCTGGTGGGGGCCGTCTCGGCCGGGCTGCTGGGGCTGGCCCTGGTCTTCGTCGTCGCGCGCTCCTACGACCAGGCGACGGCGGGCGCCTTCTTCGCCGCCAACGCGCTGTTCCTCATCCTGGCCGTCACCGCCGGGCTCGGCACCGACACCGGGCTGCTGCGGGCCGTTCCGCGGCGGCTGGCGCTCGGCGAGCACGCCGCGGCCCGCCGGACGGTGCCGGTCGCGCTCGTCCCGGTCGTGGGGGTGGCGGTCGTCGCCGCCGGGGCGCTGGCGGTCACCGCGCCGTGGCTGGCCGGGCTGCTCGGCGCCGGCGACACCGGCAGCACGGCCGCGATGCTGCGGACGATGGCGGCGTTCCTGCCGCTGGCCGCGCTCCAGGACGCGCTGCTGGCCGCCACGCGCGGGCACGGCACGATGCGGCCGACCGTGCTGGTCGACAAGCTGTTCCGGCAGTTCGCGCAGGTCGTCGGGGTGCTGGCCGCGCCGGTGTTCTCCGGTGATCCGGCCGCGCTGGCGCTGGCGTGGGCGCTGCCCTATCTGCCCGGCGCGCTGGTGGCGGCGCTGTGGTACCGGAAGGTCGCCGCCCGGACCTGGGCCTCCGCGCCGCCCGCGACGGCGCCGGTCGCGTCGCGCGAGCTGGCCGGGGAGTTCTGGCGGTACACCGGGCCCCGCGCGATCGGCGGGATCTGCCAGCAGGCGCTGCAACGCGTGGACATCGTGCTGATGGCGGCGCTCAGCTCGCCCCGCGACGCCGCGCTCTACACCGTCGCGACCCGGTTCGTCGTCGTCGGGCAGCTCGGCACCCAGGCCGTGCAGAACGTCATGCAGCCCCAGCTCAGCCGGCTGCTGGCGCTGGAGGACCGGGAGGGGGCGCAGCGCACGTTCGCCATCGCCACCACCTGGACGGTGCTGCTGACCTGGCCCGTCCACCTGGCGGTGGCCACGGCCGCGCCGGTCTACCTGTCGCTGTTCGGGCCCTCCTACTCGGAGGCCGGGCAGTGGACGACCGTCGTGCTGGCGCTGTCGATGCTGCTGGCGACCATCGCCGGGCCGCTAGACGTGCTGCTGCTGATGGCCGGGCGCAGCGGTCTGAGCCTCGCCAACAGCGCCGCCGCGCTCGGCACGACCGTCGTGCTCAGCGTGCTGCTGATCGGCCCGCTCGGCCCGCTCGGCGCGGCGGCGGCGCGGGCGGCCGGGATCCTGGTGCGCAACCTGCTCGGCATGGTCCAGGTCCGGCGGCTGCTGCGGATCGGCCTGCGGGGGGCGGGCCTGCCGGTCGCGGTCGCCGTCACGATGCTCTGCTTCGGCGTGTTCCCGCTGGTGGCACGGCTGTTGGCGGGTCCGGGACCGATCGCGTCGTTCGCCGGTCTGATCCCCGGAATCCTGGTGTACTTTGCTCTACTGTGGGCTGTTCGGGGCCGACTCGTGCTCACCGCGTTCACGGCCCTGCTCCCCGGCAGGCGCGGCCCGTCCTCCCCGGCTCCGCGCGACGACTCCCCGAGGAGAGTGCATGCCAACGAAGCTTGACCAGGTGCGCCGCCGTTCGCGGACGCTCCTGCGCAGGGCGGGGGCGGCCCCCGACGGGCCGCTGTACGGACGGCTGGTGGACGCGGGCCGTTCGGTGCCGCTACCGCCGGAGGTCCGCACGGCCGTGTCGACGGTGGTGCTGCGCCGCCCCTGGCAGACCACGGTCGCCCTGGACCGGCTGCTGGTCGGGGCGCAGGGAGGCTGGACCGCCCGCGAGTTCGCCGAGCGCACCGGAGACCTGCTGTGGCCCTCCACGACCCTGGTGGACGGCCCGCACGTCGCGCTGCTGCGGCTCGCCGACGACGACCCCGACCCGTCCGACGAGACGCTGCTGGCCAGCGACTACGGCCGGATGGGGATGCGCTGCGTCAAGGCCGGGGCCGACTTCTTCGGCGCGACCGACGAGGCGGGCGTGCTGCGCGCCGCGCGGATCTTCATCGACCGGTACCGGGGGCGGACCGCCCCGAAGCGCGGGCCCGCGCGGGTGGCGTCCCAGAGCGCCCCCGGCGACCCGGTGCTGGTCGCCCCGGTGCGCGGCTCGGACTACTACCAGATCCTCGACGGCCACCACCGGCTCGCGCTGGCGGTCATGCGCGGCGACCGCTCCTACCCGGTGCTGGTCAAGTGGCTGCCGGTGACCACGCCCCTCCAGGACCATCTGCTGAAGATGAGCTGGATCGACGGCACCCGCGAGCTGTACCAGCCGATCGACGCCCCCGAGCTGCACAAGTGGCCGACCGTCCGCCGCTGCACCGACCGCCGCGACAAGATGCTGGCGTTCCTGTCCGAACGCGGCGTCGGCACGACCGGCACCGCCTCCTACCTGGACGTCGCCTCCTGCTACGGCTGGTTCGTCTCCGAGATGCGCAAGGCGGGGCTGGACGGCCACGGCATGGAACGCGATCCGCTCGCCGTTCCGCTGGGCAAGGCCGTCTACGGCCTGCCGGACGGCGCGATCACCACCGGCGACGCGGTGGACCTGCTCGGCGCCGCCGACCGCACCTGGGACGTGGTGTCGTGCTTCAGCCTGCTGCACCACTTCGTGCTGGGGCGCGCCAAGGTCGACGAGAACGCGCTGATCGAGCTGCTGGACAAGGTCACCGGCAGGGTGCTGTTCTTCGACACCGGGCAGGAGAACGAGGAGTGGTTCGCCGAGTCGCTGCGCGGCTGGAACCCGACGCGGATCGCCGCGTTCCTGCGTGAGCGCACCACGTTCGACGAGATCGTGGACCTCGGGCCGGACGACGACGCCCACCCGCCCTACACCGGCAACTACCGGCGGCATCTGTTCGCCTGCGTGCGCACCACCGTCTGACAGCCCACCCGAATGAACGTCTCCCATCTCACCCGGGTGTCGGCCGCTCTGACCGCGGCCGCCATCGTCGCCACGGGTTGCGCCGGGGTCCAGGAACCCCCGCCGTCATCGCCCCGCCGTCCCGCGTCGGCTCCCCCGCCGGGGGTGGTCGGGCGCGTCCACGGCGAGGTCTGGACGACCGGTCTCAACGAGGGCGGCCAGCTCGGCCGCGACGCCAGGCAGCACCCGATGAACGTGGCGCTGGCCCCCGCCGTCGGCCCCGCCGGGCGTCCCCGCCTGACCGGGGTGTACGCCGTGGCCTCCGGGGCCCGGCACTCCCTGGCCGTCCTCCGGGGCGGCCTGGTCGTCGCCTGGGGCGCCAACGACAAGGGCCAGCTCGGCGACGGCACGACCCGGGCGCGGGCCGTGCCGCAGCCGGTGCGGGCCCCCGGCGGCCGGGTCGGGCCGCTGCGCGGAGCGGTCGCGGTCGCCGCCGACACCGACTTCTCCATGGCGCTGCTCAGGGACGGCACGGTGGTCACCTGGGGGGCGGGCGACACCGGGCAGCGCGGCTACGGCCGCCGCAAGCCCCCGCTGACCCCGACCAAGGTGCTGCGCCCCGACGGCAGGGGCCCGCTGACCGACGTCACCGCCATCGCCGCCGACGGCAGCACCGAGATGGCGCTGCTCAGGAACGGGTCGGTCGTGGCGTGGGGCGCGAACAACTTCGGCATGATCGGCGACGGCACGACCAGGAGCCGCCCGCTGCCGCGCCCCGTGCGGGGCCCCGACGACGCGCCCGCCCTGACCGGTGTCACGCAGATCGCGATCGGCGGGCAGCACGGGCTGGCGCTGCTGCGGGACGGGACCGTGGCGGCCTGGGGCCGCAACCAGCTCGGGCAGCTCGGCGACGCCTCCACCACCGACCGCGTGAGCCCCGTCCGGGTGGCGGGGATGCGCGGGCTGCCGGTGCTGCGCGACGTCGTCGCGATCTCCTCCGGTGAACGTCACAACTACGCGCTGCGCAGCGACGGCACCGTGGTCGCGTGGGGCGACAACGCCGCCGGGCAGCTCGGCGACGGCTCCTACACCGGCTCCCCGCGGCCCGTCCTGGTGGCCGGCACGCACGGGACGCGGCTGCGCGGCGTCGCCCGCGTGTTCGCCGGGGAGGCGTTCGGTGTCGCGGTGCTGGACGACGGAACGCCGCTCACCTGGGGCTCGGGCGGCAAGGGGCAGCTCGGCTCCGGCAACCGGGTGCCCCGCAACCGCCCCGGCCCGATCGTGCTGGCCGAGGGACGCAAGGCGGGCCGGGTCCTGGACGTGGGGGCGGGCCGACGCCATCTGGCGTTGCTGATGCGCTGGTGAGGCCCCCCGGGACACGTCTGGTCGCCGTCCTGTCGGCGGGCGCGCTCTCGGGCGCGCTCCTGACCGGCTGCGGCGAGGAGAGGCGGGCGGCCCCCGAACCCCGCGTGCTGCTCGGCGCGAACGCGCAGAACCGGCGGCAGATCGAGGAACGGGAGGCCGACGCCGGGCGGCGGCTGCCGGGGGTGCGGGTGTTCCGCCGCTGGGACGAGCCGCTGCTCGGCCCGGACATGGAATGGGCCCGGTCCGGGAAGCGCACGCTGTTTGTGTCGGTGAAGGCACGCCGCAAGGACGGCGCCGTGATCCGCTGGCGGGACATCGCCGACGCCCGGCGGGGCGAGCCGCTGCACGACGACGTGCTGGCGCAGGCGCGCGAGCTGAAGGCGTTCGGCGGGACCGTCCACCTCGTGTTCAACCACGAGCCGGAGGCCCGCCCGTCGCGGCCGATGGGCTCGGCCGCCGACTACGTGGCCGCGTGGCGGCGCATCGTGCGCGTCCACCGCAAGGAGGGGGTCACCAACGTCCGCTACGTGTGGGCGGTGACGCATCTGGCGTTCGGCCGGGACGGCGGGCGGGAGGCCGAGGCGTACTACCCCGGCGACGACTACGTGGACGCCATCGGGGTGGACGCCTACAACTGGTACACCTGCCTGAGCCGGGACACCCCGTGGCTGAGCCTGCGGGAGCTGATCGAGCCGCACCGGCGGTTCGGGCTCCGGCACCCCGGCAAGCCGCTGATGGTGCTGGAGTGGGCGTCGGCGGAGGACAGGGCCGTCCCGGGACGGAAGGCCGCGTGGATCCGGGAGGCCGCCGCGCTGTTCCGCCTTCCCGACTACCGCGGCTACACGGCCCTGCTGTACTGGGACGACCGGCACGCCCCCGACGCGTCGCACATCCGCTGCGACCTGGACTACCGGAGCTCGCCCAGCGCGCTGGAGGCGTGGCGGGAGATGGTCGCCGGCGCCCCCTACCGCGCCCCCTGATCAGCCCTGCGGCGGCTGCTGCGGCCCCTGCGGCGGCCGCGGCGCGCCCGGAGGCGGCCCACCGGCGGCGGGCCCCATCGGGGCGCCCGCGGCGGCCTGCGGCCCCTCCGCGGCGGGCCTGCGCCGCTTGCGCAGCACGAAGAACGCCACGCCACCGACCACCGCGACGCCCGCGACCCCGGCCAGCGCGATCGGCAGCACGCCGGGACCGTCGTCCTTCGCGGCGGGCTTGGCGACGTCGGGCACCGAGCCGGGCAGCGGGCCGCCCGCCTCCGGGCCGGCCGCCGAGGACGCGCCCGCGCTCGGCTTGGGCGCCTTGGGCCGCCCGCTGACCTGCGCGCCGACCTTCTTCTCGTCGAGCTGCCTGACGAACGCCACCAGGGCGCCGTCGGGCCTGCCCTTGTTCGTGCCGGTCGCCGACCGGTAGGCGCGCAGCACGGTCTGCTGCGGCAGCGCCGTGGAGGACGCCTGGAGCCTGTCCCCCGCCAGCACGACGTAGGTGCCCTTGCGGTTCATCAGCGACTTCAGCTTCGCGATGGCGTCGCCGGGCCTGGTGGAGGCGGGCATGACCGCGATGAACACCGGCGTGGACCTGTCCTGCGCGCCGCGCAGCAGGTCCAGCTGCTGGTCGCTCTTGAAGTACTTGGCGCCCGAGTCCACGTAGTACCCGGCCTCGCCGATCGACTCGGCGACCATGTTCCAGTCGGTCTGGGCGTGCGCCGGGGCCGCGGTCCCGCCGACCACCAGGGAGGCGAGCAGGAACGCGCCCGGCAGGGCCGTACGACGGAGAGAGGCGTCCAAGAGGGGAACTCCTTCGAAACTGGCACCGAACCATCAGTACCGGGAGGTGCTTCGCATCCTATCGATGACGGGACTTCCGGAAGGCCGGACTCAGATTCCGCGCCCGCGGGTGTGGAGGGCCAGCAGGACGCGCCTGCCCGACACCGCTCCGGAGGCCACCGCCAGGGCGAACGGGACGCGGCGCTCCTTCGGGTTGGCCTTCAGGGCGCGGGCCGACCAGCGCAGCGCGTCCCGGCGGCGGCCGACCGTGGCGCACCCGAACGCGATCTGCCCGTACACCCGGCCCGCCGCGCCCGGCTCGTCCGCGATCTCCGGATAGTGCTCCAGGAACCACTCCAGCGCCGCGACCTTGGTCTCCCACGCCTGCGCGTAGTAGGAGGTCAGACCCCACAGGACGCGGACGTAGGGGGTGTCGACGTTGACGATGGGGTGGCGGCGGGCCGCGCGCAGCGCCACGTCCCAGTCCTCGCCCTGGCTGCCGGGGATCGTCTCGTCCACCATGCCGATGTCGAGCAGCCCGGCGCGCCGGAACAGGTAGGTCGAGGAGTGCACGCTCATGATCCGGTCACGGATCAGGGCGTCGTAGGTGACGCGGTCGGTCCCGGCGAGGCGGGGCAGCGCCTGCCCGCGGAAGTCGATGACGATGCCGGTGCTGGACAGCACCGCGTCCGGGGCGGCCTCCAGCGCGCTCACCTGCGCGGCCAGCTTGCCGGGCAGCCACTCGTCGTCATCGTCGCAGAACGCCACCAGATCGGTGTCCAGCGCCAGGACGCCGCTGTTGCGGGCGCCCGCCAGGCCGGGGGCGCGCGTGTTGGCGATCACCTGGACGCGGCCGCCGCCGCCGACCTCGGCCAGCGACGGGTCGGGCTCGGCCCGGTCGAACACCACCACCGCCCGCACCTCGCCGTCGTACTCCTGCGCCAGCACCGACTCCAGGGCGCGCCGCAGCATCTCGGGCCGGTTGTGGGTGGGGAGCACGACTCCGACGGACGGGGGCATCAGGGGACCTACCTCGCTGCGTTGGGTTCGGCGGGCCTGAGGGGTTCCCACCAGGAGCGGTGGGTGCGGTACCAGGTCACCGTCTCGGCCAGGCCCTCGTCGAACGGTACCCGCGGCGCGTAGCCCAGGGCGCGGAGTTTGTCACCGTTCAGGGAGTAGCGCAGGTCGTGGCCCTTGCGGTCGGGGACGTGCTCGACCAGCGACGGGTCGGCGTCCAGCAGCTCCAGCAGGCGGCGGGTGAGGTCGAGGTTGGTCAGCTCGGCGTCGCCGGGGACGTGGTAGACCTCGCCGGGCTCGCCGCGTTCGGCGACCAGGTCGACGGCGCGGCAGTGGTCGGCGACGTGGATCCACTCGCGGACGTTGCGTCCGTCGCCGTACAGCGGGACCGGCAGCCCGTCCAGCAGGCGCGTGACGAACCTCGGGATCAGCTTCTCGGGGTACTGGCGGGGGCCGTAGTTGTTGCCGCTGCGGGTCACGCAGACCGGCAGGCCGTGCGTCCGGGCGTAGGCGAGCGCGATCAGGTCGCCGCCCGCCTTGGACGCCGAGTAGGGGGAGGAGGGGTCCAGGGGCGCGTCCTCGGCCCAGGACCCCTCGGGGATGCTGCCGTAGACCTCGTCGGTGGAGACCTGCACGACCTTCGGCGTCCCGGCGTCCAGGCACGCCCGCATGAGGGCCTGGACACCGAGGACGTTGGTGCGCGTGAACGCCGAGGCGTCGTCGATCGAACGGTCCACGTGCGACTCGGCCGCGAAGTTGACCACCAGGTCGTGGCCGGGCACGACCCGGGCCAGCAGGCCCGGGTCGGCGATGTCGCCGCGGACGAAGTCGATCCGGTCCCGGACCGGGGCCAGGTTCGCCGGGTTGCCCGCGTAGGTGAGCTTGTCCAGCACGGTGACCCGCGCGTGCGGGGCCAGCATGCGGACATACTGCGACCCGGCGAACCCGGCTCCGCCGGTGACCAGAACGCGGCGCACCGGCTACTTCGCCCCGGTGATCATTCCGG
>NZ_BCQR01000077.1 GCF_001552175.1 Actinomadura kijaniata NBRC 14229 | reverse complement strand
TTTTCTGCTGAGTGTTCGCGTCCCTGTGTGGTTCCCAGAAAACAAATCGGGAACCGCTACAATAGAATAACCGAGCCTAGCGTTCGGACGATGAGCTTGCCGCCCCGCTTAGGGGGGTGTGCGTTGGTCGTTCGGTGGTTATGGCGAAGGGGAAACACCCGGTCCCATCCCGAACCCGGAAGTTAAGCCCTTCAGCGCCGATGGTACTGCATGGGAGACTGTGTGGGAGAGTAGGACGCCGCCGGACTCATATTAGAAAAGGCCCCGACACCTAGTGTCGGGGCCTTTTCTCATTTCTGGAGTTCCCTTCGTCGCCTGGCCTGCGCTCCGTCGCGCTGCGGTGGTCGAACCGTTGACGAGCGTGGAGCCGATCGGGCGGTAATGCATTCGGGTCTTTCGTCCAAGTACAGGGTGTAGACACTGCGACGAAGGGAGCTGGGCCGGTGCGGCTCAGACAGACGAAAGCGGCGGAGCGGTCGGCGGGATCGGGGCCGGGGTCGGACGGCTTCGAGGCCTTCTACCTGCGGCACTTCGACGCGATGACGCGGTTCATCGCCCGGCGGGTCGCCGATCCGCACGCGGTGGCGGATCTGACAGCGGAGGTGTTCCTCGCGGCGCTGCGTTCCCGGCACACCTACCGGCCGGGGCTGGGCAGCGAGACCGGGTGGTTGTATGGGGTGGCCCGCAACGTGCTGGCCGCCGAACGTCGGCGCAGTCGGCGTGAGGCGCGGGCCGTCGAGCGGATCGTCGCCCATCGGCTTCTGGACGGTGACGACCTGACCCGTCTGGCCGAGCGCATCGATTCCGAGGAGCCCGCCCGGCGGGCGCTGTCGGCCATGGCCGAGCTGCCGGAGGGGCAGCGGGCCCTGCTCGAACTGGTGGTGATCGACCAGTTGACGGTCGCCGAGGCTGCCCAGGCCCTGGGCATCAGGGTGGGGACGGCCAGGGTCCGGCTCCACCGCGCTCGTCGGACGTTGCGGGACGTGCCCGGTGTCGCACCGGCTCTGGCTACGGAGGGACTGGGATGACCATGACGTTCAAGGACAGGCTCCTGGCGGAGTTGAGCGTGGAGGCCGCGAAGGTCGATTGGGAGCCCGCACCGGCTCGCCGACACCTGGGGAGGAAGGTCGCCCTGGTCGGCGCGGGGATGGTCGTCGCGTTGGCGGTCGCGGTGCCGCTGCTGCCCGACGAGCCCGCGTTCGCCGTGGTCAAGAACACCGACGGCACGGTCACCGTGGAGATCAACGAGTTCGTCCAGCCCAAGGAGCTGGAGAAGAAGCTGGGCCGGGCCGGGGTGCGGGCCGTGATCGACTACGTTCCCCATGGCCAGACCTGCCGGGAGCCGAGGGGTGAGATCGTGCCCCGGCCGGAACGGATGCCGCTGAGGCGCGACGGGGACTCGATGGGCTTCCGCGTCGACCCGAAGGAGTTCGCGCCGGACGAGACCCTCGTCGTGCAGATGCACTCCGCCCGCGGTAACCCCCGCGAGGGGTACGGAGGCAGCGTCGGGGTCATCCGCGGAAGTGTCGCGCCGTGTGTGCTGGTCCCGGAGGGTCTTCCCCTGCCGTAGCCGCGTGGTTCCCGCCGTGGGAGCGGCCGGTCAGGGTGGGGGACGGTGGTTGTTGTCCCAGGCCCAGGTGGCGATGCCCACGCGGTTGCGCACGTCCAGTTTCCGCTGGATGGCGGCGATGTGGTTTTTGCCGGGGGCGAGGTGGAGGTCGGCGGCGATCTCGGCGTTGGTCCCGCCGTCGGCGACGCGTCGTGCGATCTCGATCTCGAGTGGTGTCAGGGGGATGGCCGGGGTGCGGTGCGTTGTCGCGGGGCGGTGGGCGAGCCGGCGCAGGAGGCGGACGGTTGATCTGGGGGCTGATGAGCGCGTCGCCCGCGACGGCGGCGCGTACGGCCTCGACCAGCAGCGCGGGGCCGGAGCGTTTGAGGAGGAAGCCGCATGCGCCGTCGCGCAGCGCCGCGTCGACGTACTCGTCCAGGTCGAAGGTGGTGACCACGACGACGCGGAGTGGGTCGGCGACGCCGGGTCCGGCCAGCGCGCGCGTCACCGCCAGGCCGTCGAGCACCGGCATCCGGATGTCGGCGAGAACGACGTCGGGCCGGCGCGACGGCGGTGGCGCCGTCGCCGGCCTCGGCCACCACCCGCATGTCCGGCTGAGCCTCCAGGATGAGCCGGAAGGCGCCGCGGACCTCCGCCTGGTCGTCGGCGAGCAGGATGTCGATCACGGGTTCGCCGTCCGGTCGGCAGTACGGCGTGGACCCGCCAGCCGGGGCCGTGCGGTCCCGCGCTGAGCGTTCCGCCCAGTGCCCGGACGCGTTCGGTGAGGCCGTGCAGGCCCAGTCCGCCCGCGCGCCGCGTGGAACGCCCCGGGGGCCCGGCGAGGTCGTTGGTGACGATGACCTCCAGCGCGGCGTCGGCCGTGCGGCGCACCGTCACGGTGGCCGCGGTGGCGGCCTCGCGGGAGACCTCCAGGTCGGGATCGAGGACCAGGTCCACGCGGGCCGGTCCCGCCGCCGCGTACCGGGCGGTGAGCGAGGGCGGGTCGGCGAGGCCGGGCGGCGGCGCGCGGCCGTCCCGGCCGTCGGGGTGCAGGGCGTCGACGGCCTGGTCCATCGACGCCAGGGCGCGGAGACCGGCCTGCTCGATCCGGGCGAACAGGGCGGCGACCCGCTGCGGATCACCGGCGACCACCTGCCCGGCCTGCGCCTGGGCGACGATGGCCCCGACGTCGTGGGCGACGAAGTCGTGCAGGTCGTGGGCGAGTGCCAGCCGCTGGTCGCGCCGTGCCGTGGCGACCGCGCGCCGCCGCCGCGCCTCCAGCAGGCGCAGGTACGTTCCGCACCCCGCCGCCCCGGCCGGTCCGGCCGAGAAGATCGCGCAGGCGATCGCCGCCGTCGTCGGCGTGACGTCCAGGTCGGCCGCGATGAGCCTCAGCACCAGCGCCACGACCGCGGCCCCGGCCGCCGCGCCCACCACGGCCGTGGTCCGCGGCGGCGCCCACCGGGCCGCTCCGCCGGTCAGGAACGTCAGGCCCGCCATCTCCGCGTAGCCGAGCGCGGGCACCGGCTCCGGCTCGCCGGACGTCAGGAACGCCAGGCTCACGCCCAGGGAGACGGCCGTCGCGACGCCCGCGCTCCACCGGGCTCCGGCGCCGTGGAACGGGGTGGCCGCGAGACCGGCCAGCGCCGTTCCCGTGGCCAGGGCGAGGAGTACCGGGCGGCGCGGTCCGACTCGCATGGGCCCGATCCCAGGCGCCGCCGTACGCCGGGGACCCGTGCCGAACGGCACCTGTTGTGGAGCGAGGCGAGGCCGGACGTCATCTGGTGGCGGGGCGCCCGCGCCGCCGAGCATCGATGCCATGCGGACGACGACGAAGAGGATCACGCCGGGCTGGGCCGTGTGGACGGCGCACGCGGCGGCACTGGCACCTCTGCCCGCGGGGCTGTGGCGGGTCGCCATGGCGGTGGGGATACCCGTGGGGTTCGACCGGGCCTGGCTCGACCGGGCGGGCGTTCCGGGGCCGGGGCCGGTCTGGCCCATCGTGCTGAGCCTGGTGGCCGAGGGCTGCGCGCTCCTGGCGCTGGGGCTCGTCCGGCCCTGGGGAGAGCAGGCGCCCCGGTGGCTCCCGCTCGTCGGGGGCAGGGCGGTGCGGCCGTCCGCGGCCGTCGTCCCGGCCGCGGTCGCCGCGGCGCTGCTGACCGCGTTCGGCGTCGCCTTCGGTGTGAAGATCGTGCGGGTGCTCGCCGGTGCGGAGTCCGATCCGGCCTTCCCCGACGGCGCGGCGGCCGTGGTCATGAGCCTCGCCTACGTGCCCATGCTGCGGTGGGGGCCGTTCCTCGCCGCGACGACGCTCGCCTACCACCGCCGAAGGCGCGCCGACTCCGTCTGAACGCGCGCCGGAGCGTCCGCCGCGCCGTCAGGTGATGTTGAAATGCAGCAGCCGGTGTCCCGCGATGACGTGGACCTCGGCGGCGAATCCCGAATCGTAGCTGGCCATCCACACCAGGAGCTCCTCCTGGATCGGGCTGGGGTCGCCCCACAGACCGTAGAACCGCCGCTTGGTGGTGCAGATGGGGCGCAGGGTCCCGGTGAGCACCGCGTTCCAGACGGCCGCGGCGGATCCGGGGTTGTTCCCCTTCTGGTAGTCGCTGAGGGCGATGATGCCGTGCGGCCGCAGCAGGGTGCGCGACGCCTCGATGGCCGCCAGCAGGTCCTCGTAGGGCAGGATCCCGTTGAGGTGGACGAACCGGAAGCACTTGGCGTGCTGCTTGCGGAGCACCGCCCAGTCCGCCTCGTCGAACTCCGCGGTCACGCAGTTCTCGTTCTCCCGGCAGAAGCGTGTGGCGCCCATGTGGTCGGAGCCCAGCTCCATGATGTCGCCCTCACCGCAGCAGCTGTGGGACTCCCCCAGGAACCAGGCGGACAGCGCCTCATCGGTGGCCGCGCCCCTCGCTTCATCGACAGCTTGCATGGTTCCCACTCTCATTCACCTGCAGGGGTCGGGGCCGCCACCATCTCGGTCAGAGGTTTCGGCAGTTTCCTCGGGGTCTTGGTCCAGGGACCGTACAGGTAGCGCGCGGTTCCCACGAGCACCGTGTCCTCCGGGTCGTCGTTCACCTGTACGGGGAGGTTCAGTTTCCGGCACAGCCGGGCGGGCAGCCCCGGCAGCAGCGCGCCGCCCCCGGACAGGGTCAGCCCGTGGACCATCAGCTGGCTGATCAGGTCGGGCTTGCAGGAGTCGCGCAGGTCGATCAGCGCCTCGGTGATCTGGTCGGTGACCCGTTCGGTCGCGGCGGTGACCTCCGCGGCGGCGACCGTGTAGATCGTCGGCCGTCCGGTGGCGACGTCCTGCCCGCAGATGTCGAACGGCGCGTACTTCCCCGCCTCGACCGCCAGGGCCTCCGCGCGCACCTTGACCGCCTCCGCGGTCTGCTCGCTCAGCACCAGCTGGTACTCCCGCAGGGCCCAGGCGACGATCGCCTGGTCGAAGCGCTGGCCGCCGACCGGGAAGGTCCGCTGGGCCCAGACCCTGCCCTTGGCGACGATCGCCATCTCGGTGGTGTGGCCGCCGAGGTTGGCCACCATCCGGGCCGCGATGCCGGCGTCGTCGCTGTGGTGGCCGAGCCCGGCCGCCAGGCTCTGGTCGACCAGCACGACCTTCCTGGCCCCGGCCTCGGCGACGACCTCCTCCATGACGCGCCGGTCCATCTGCGCCGCGCCCGAGGGGACGGCCACCGCCACGCACGGCTTGAACCGGAACGCGCGGCCGTGCGCGGCGTTCAGCAGCCACCGCACCAGCGCCACGGCGGGCTCGTACTCGGAGACCACGCCGTTCCAGAGCGGCCGGACGAGCTCGGCGTCGCGCCACCCCATTTCGTAGCCGTGCAGCGCGTCGTCCCCGACCGCCAGGACCCGCCCGCTCCGCCGACTGACCATGACCACCGAAGGCGTGTTCACCTGCACACCGAGATCGGGCACGAAAACACGCGAATTAACGGCCCCCAGATCCAGGGCCGTGTCCGCGCGGGCGAACGCCGAAAGAAATTTCATATAAGATCCTCGGGTGATCTATTCATTTACATGCGGCAAAGTACCCGGCCCGGTATTCCACCGAACTCTGGTACCGGCAAAGAGATCGCTAATTCCCGGGGGTCGTTGGGCTAGGTTTCTTCGGTGACGGTCAAGCGGTCGGCCGTCGCGGTCGCCGGGCGGCCGGCGGGAAACGCCGATCGCCCATGTCCGCAGGCCCCGTCGTGTCCCGCTCCAAGTCTGCACAGAGATCGTCAAGAGGCAAGCGGCGCGCCGATCTCGCCGTGTCGCGCGTTCGTGGCGGCCGCCCCGGCGAAAAGTGCGGAGAAACCCGACCGGCTCCGGCGAACGCGGAGATGACGACGCTTCCGGAATTTCCCGCCGAGTCGCACATCCGCCCGGCCCCGGCACGCCGCCGCGATTTTCGGTCCGGCCGAAACCGCGTCGCGGGGTGAAGAGGCCGACAATCGCCATTGCGGGAACCGCAATCCATTAACGCCGACATGTTGTCGACTCGCGACGGCCGTGTCTTTTCGCATGGCGTTGTAACGGGCCGCGGCGGTCAGGATTGCGGCGACGGGAAACCGGCGCCCGCCATTCCCGGGCAACGCGAGAGGGCGTCGGCGACGAGCCGCAACGCGCTCAGCGCGACCGTTCCGCCCGTGATGATCATTTTGGGTGACGGTGACGAACCCGACCGACCCGCGCTCCGACGGCGAGATGGCGGCTGTTGACCTCAACCGGAGTTGGGGTTGCACGCTGTTCTGGCTGGTGAGGGAGAGCGGAGGAGCGTGCGATGCGGGTGGTTCAGGCGGTCCGGTTCGGAGGTCCCGAGGTGCTGGAGCTGGCCGAGGCGCCGGATCCGGTGGCCGGGCCGGGGCAGGTGACGGTCGATGTCGAGGTCGCCGGGATGTCGTTCGTCGAAACGCAGATGCGGCGCGGCACCGACCCCTGGCATCCCCGGCCGGAACTCCCGTACGTGCCGGGCAGCCTGGTGGCCGGTCGGGTGGCCTCGGTCGGGCCGGGGGTGGATCCGGCCTGGCAGGGACGGCGCGTCATCGCCGGAACGGGGGAGGACGGCGGTTTCGCCGAACGCGCGCTGGCCGCCGTCGAGGAGCTGTTCCCGGTCCCGGACGGGCTGGGGCTGCCGGAGGCGGTCGCGCTGCACAGCGACGGCAGCACCGCGCAGGGGCTGGTCGAGGGGGCGGGGATCCGTCCCGGAGAGTGGGTGCTGGTCGAGGCGGCGGCCGGTGGCGTCGGGAGCCTGCTGGTGCAGCTGGCCCGGGCGGCGGGCGCGCGGGTCGTCGGGGCCGCCCGCGGGACGCGCAAGCTCGACCTGGTCCGCGCGCTGGGCGCCGACGCCGTCGTGGACTACTCGGAGCCGGGATGGACCGGCCGGGTGCTCGACGCGACCGGCGGGGCGGGGGTCGATGTGGTGTTCGACGGGGTCGGCGAGCCGATCGGGCCGGCCGCGTTCGAGGTGACCGCGCGCGGCGGACGGTTCTCGGTGCACGGCGCCGCCGGTGGCCGGGCGACGGTGATCGACCCGGCGGAGGCGCGGCGCCGGGGCGTGGAGGTGATCGGCATCGAGCAGCTGTTCGGCTTCGGGGCGCACGCGGTGCGGTGGGCGGAGCGGATGATGGCGCAGGCGGAGGCGGGGGTCGTGCGGCCGGTCATCGGGCAGACGTTCCCCCTGGAACGCGCCGCCGACGCCCATGCCGCGATCGAGGACCGCACCGCCCTGGGCAAGACCCTCCTGCTGCTCTGAGGGCGCCCGTGCCTCATCCGGTTCCGTGCCTCATCCGGTCCCGGGCCCGTCCAGGGCCGGAGCGATCGTGGCGAAGGCGCGGTCGGTCAGCGCGGCGGGGTCCGCGGCCCCCTCGCTGTCGCTCCACCGCTGGAGCACCAGGTCGAAGGCGGTCAGCGCCATCCCGGCGGCGAGCGGCGGGTACAGGTCGGTCGCGGGGTCGAGCCCCAGGCGGCGTGCCAGCTCCACCGCCAGGTCGTCGCGCCACTGCGCCTGGCGTTCCACGAAGCGGGCGCGCAGGGCGGGGGTCCGCAGGATCAGCCGGACCACCCCCAGCGCCTGGCCGGACCGGTCGACGCAGGTGGCCATGGAGCTCCAGACGGCGTGCCGCAGCGCCACCGAGGGCGGTTCGGCGGGGGGACGGGCCGCCAGCTCCGCGCGGATGTCGGCGCCCATGTCGCCGAGGAACCGCACGACCACGTCCTCCTTGGAGGCGAAGTGGCGGAAGAACGTCCGCCTGGACACCCCGGCGGCGGCCACGATCTGGTCGACGGTGACCGCGTCGAACCCCCTCTCGGCGAGCAGCCGCAGCGCCGCCTCGGTCAGCCCGTTCACGACGAGCCGGCGCTTGCGCTCGGCCATGGTGACGTTGGGGAGGGAATCCACGCGGCAATCGTAACGCCATGCCACCGATGGCACTCAGGATCGCATTGACACTGAGTGTCATCGGCGGGCAGGGTGAACCCCATGACCGAGCAGCGGCGCTGGAACGCCGAACAGATCCCCGACCAGACCGGACGGGTCTCCGTCGTGACCGGGGCCAACAGCGGCCTCGGCCTGGCCACCGCCCGCGCGCTCGCCCGCAGGGGCGGCCACGTGATCCTCGCCGTGCGCGACGAGGGGAAGGGGCGGCGCGCGGCCGCCCAGATCACCGCCGAGCATCCGGGGGCCCGTCTGGAGGTGCGCCGCCTCGACCTGGCCGACCTGGACGCGGTCCGCGCCTTCGCCGACCGGCTGCGCGCCGACCACCCGCGCCTGGACGTGCTCGTCAACAACGCCGGGGTGATGGCGCCGCCGCGCTCGCTGAGCGCCCAGGGCCACGAGCTGCAGTTCGCCTGCAACCACCTCGGCCACTTCGCGCTCACCGGGCTGCTGCTCGACCTGCTGACCGCCGGACGCGACCCCCGCGTGGTCACGGTGAGCTCGGTCAACCACCGCAGGGCCACCCTCCGCTTCGACGACCTGACCGGCGAGCGCGGCTACGCGCCCATGGCCTTCTACAACCAGTCCAAGCTCGCCAACGCCGTCTTCGGCTGGGAACTCCACCGGCGGCTGACCGCGGCCGGCAGCCCGGTGCGCAGCCTGCTGGCCCACCCCGGCTACACCGCCACCAACCTGCAGACGAGCGCGACGACCGGCCTGTGGCGGGTGGTGTTCGGCCGCGTCGGCAACCCGCTGTTCGCCCAGCCGCCCGCCAGGGGCGCGCTGCCCCAGCTGTACGCGGCCACCGACCCGACCGCGCGGAGCGGGGAGTTCATCGGGCCCGGCGGCCTCGCCGAACTCCGCGGCGAACCGACCCGGGTGCGGCCGTCCGCCGCGGTGACCGACCCCGGGATCGGCCGGCGCCTGTGGGAGGTGTCAGAACGGCTGACCGACGTGCGCTTCGTCCTCCCCGCCCCCGTGTGAGCGCCCGTCGAGAAGGCCGAACTCGTGGGCGCGCAGGCCCGCCTGGAAGCGGGAGTCGGCGTCCAGCAGGGTCAGGATCTCGGCGACGCGGCGGCGGTAGGTGCGCAGCGACATGTCGAGGCGGCGGGCGGCCGTCTCGTCCTTGAGACCCTCGGCGAGCAGGCGCAGGATGGCGCGGCTCTCGGCGGACAGCGCGGGCGGGCGGGTACGGCGGTGGTCGGCGAGGTCGGCGGCGGTGTCCCAGGCGGCCTCGTAGAGGGAGGCGATGTTGCGGACCACGCCGGGGGAGCGGACGACCGTGTAGTCGCGCACGCCCCGCACGGGCGGCCCGGCGAGCACGGCCAGCCGCCGGTCGATGATGATCGTTTCGTGGGGGAGCGGGGCCTGGGTGATGCGGACGCGGGCGCCGCGCGCCAGGCCCTGGAGCAGCAGGCGTTCGGACTCCTCGTCGGCCAGTGCCCGCGGGGTGTAGAGCTTGCGGACGGTGATCCGGGCGGGAAGGGGGCGCGCCGCGAGCAGTCGCGCGCGGACGCTCGGCAGCATCCAGGTGGCCGGGTCGGCGGCGGCGCAGGAGAACTCCCGGCGCGCGCCGGTGAGCAGGTGCCCCGCGCGTTCGGCGAGTTCCTCCTCGCCGCGCAGGACGACGTTCTCGTCGAGGCTCATGGCAGCAAGATGCCACGCCCTACTGCCCGGCGGAGCCCGTCGGCAGGGTGGAGGCCATGACGACGAACGACGTGTACGGCGAATGGAAGCTCGGTGACCTGCGGGTCCGGCGGATGGGGTTCGGGGCGATGCGGCTGTTCGGGGCCGGGAGCCCCGAGGGCGCGGTGGAGGTCGTGCGGCGGGCCGTGGAGCTCGGCGCCGACCACATCGACACGGCCGCGTTCTACCACCAGGGGACGGTCTCGGCCAACGAGGCGATCCGCGCGGCGGGCCTCGGCGACGAGGTGGTCGTCGCGACGAAGGTCGGACCGTACCGGGGGCCGCGGGACGCGTTCCCGACCGGGGAGCTGGCGGCCGGGGACCTGCGCGGCGAGGTCGAACGCAACCTGCGCGAATTGGGGCGCGACCGCCTGGACCTGGTGTACCTGCGGACGGGCGGCCTGGAGGAGCCGGACGGGCGGTCGATCGGGGAACGGTTCGCGGCACTGGCGCGGATGCGGGAGGAGGGGCTCGTCCGGCACCTGGGGGTGAGCCATGTGAGCGCCGCGCAGCTCGCCGAGGCGCGGGAGATCGCGCCGGTGGTGGCGGTGCAGAACCGGTTCGACATCACGAGGGAGCGGGACGCGGCGCTGCTGGAGACGTGCGAGCGGGAGGGCGTCGCGTACGTGCCGTTCTTCCCGCTGGGCGGGTTCGGGCTGCCCGACGACGCCCGGCTGCGCGAGGTGGCCGGACGGCACCGCGCGACGGTGGCGCAGGTGATGCTGGCGGCGCTGCTGGCGCTGTCCCCGGTGATGCTGGCGATCCCGGGAACGGGGTCGCTCGCCCACCTGGAGGAGAACATGGGCGCGGCGTCGCTGCGCCTCGGCGCGGACGACCTGGCGCTGCTGCGCCGCTGAACCCGCCGCCTCCGATAACCCGTTGAGCGGCTCCGCCGGGCCGGGCCATGCTGTGCCGCACCCCAGCCGAACGGAGCCGCGCCATGGACGCCCCCGCACCCCTGACCGACGAGGAACTCGACGAGATCGAGGAGGCGGCCGCGGCCGCGACACCGGGCCCCTGGCACGTCCGGCAGCTCGACGACGCCCACGCCATGGGCCTGGTCGCGGTCGGCACCGCCCCCGACACCGGCCGCGGCGAGCGCTGGCCGGACTTCGACCACGGGGAGATCGTGGCCGCCACCCTCGTCCAGGAGCCGCGCTACGTGGACGTGGCCGACGAGCGCTGGGACGAGAACGCCCGGTTCATCGCCAGGGCCCGCCAGGACGTCCCCCGCCTGGTCGCGGAGATCCGGCGCCTGCGCGGACGGCCGGACGCGACCGGCCCGGCGCGCTAACCCTCCGGGTCCTCGCCCGCCGGGCCGGAGGGCCCCGATTCCTCAGCGCGGGGCAGGGCCAGGACGAAGCGCGCCCCGGGGCGGCCGTCGCGGCGCTCGGTGACGTACAGCTCGCCGCCGTGGGCCTCGGCGATGTCGCGGGAGATCGCCAGGCCCAGGCCGGTGCCACCGGCGTCGCGGTGGCGGCCCTCGGCCAGCCGCGCGAACCGTTCGAAGATCCGGTCGCGGTCCTCGGGCCGGACGCCGGTGCCGTCGTCGACGACCTCGACGAACGCGCGGTCGCCCTCGGCCAGGACGCGGACCGTGACGGCCGCGTCGGCGTGCCGGTCGGCGTTGTCGATCAGGTTGGTCAGCACCCGGGCCAGCTCGACCCGGGTGCCGCACGCCAGGACCGGGCCGGTCGCCTCGATCGTCACCCGGGCGCGGCGGGGGCGGCGCAGCACCTCCTGGTCGGTCAGCTCGTTCAGGTCCACCGGCTCGGCCGGGGGCCGGTGGTCGGACTCCAGCCGGGCCAGCGCCAGCAGATCGTCCATGATCGCCTGGAGGCGGTCGGCGTTCCGCAGCATCGCGGCCAGGGCGTCGGGCACGTCGGCGGCGCGCGGGTCGGCCAGCGCCAGTTCCAGCTCCATCCGCAGGCCGGTCAGCGGGCTGCGCAGCTCGTGGGAGACGTCGGAGACGAACGCGCGCTGCCGGGCGACCGCCTTCTCCAGCCGGTCCAGGGTGGCGTTGACGCTGCGGGCCAGCAGGTGGACCTCGTCGCGGCGGGGCGGCTCGGGCACCCGGCGCCGCAGGTCGGTGGCGGTGATCTCGTCCAGCTCGCGGCGGATCGCGGCCACCGGCGCCAGGGCGCGGCCCGCCGACCGCCAGGCGCCCAGCCCGACCAGCCCCGCGATCAGCGGAACGCCCAGCGCGAGCGCCAGCGCCAGCCCCGGGCGCGGCAGCCAGCCGGGCTCGGTCGCCACGGCGTAGACGACGCGCCGGTCCGCGCCGCCGCCGACGCGCAGGGCCACCACGCGGAAGCAGGGGCCGCCGGGCGCGTCGATGGCGCAGCCGGTGCCGTCGCGGCGGTCGTCGTCCGGGTCGGGCTCGGGGAAGTTCACCGCGGGACGCCCGCGCATCGCCGGAACGGCGGCGACCACCCGGCGGCCCGGGTCCACCACCTGGAGCAGGTGCGACTCACCGGAGATGTCGCTGTCGAGCCGGCCCTCGCGGACCAGCACCCCGACCCGGCGGCCCTCCCGCGCCAGGTCCCTCTCCAGGCCGTCGGCCTCGGACCGCCACACCAGCGCCAGCAGCGCCAGGTACAGCGGCACCAGCAGCACCAGGGTGATCAGCACGGCCCGGACGGTGATCCGCGCCCGGAGCCTCGGATCGCACAGCAGCCGACGCCGCGGACCATGCTGGTCGGCGGACCGGAGAGCCGCCGCGTCGATGACCACCTCGTCGAGTCCCTTCCGGGGGCCTTTGTCTGGAGAGTCTTGCCTGACCTGGGCAAACGGATCCGGAGGTGATCGGTAAAAGCTCGTCCACAGGCGGCCGGAACGGGCGCCGCCGGACGGGTGTCGACCAGGGAGGGTCGCCAAGGGTGGTCGAGCGGTTACGATGCGGTTGTCTCCCCGGGCGAGTGACGCGAGGTTGCCGGTGACGGACGCGGCGGTGGTGCGGACGGCCGGGCGGCTGCCCGCCGAGGTGACCAGTTTCGTGGGACGGCGGCGCGAGCTGGCCGAGACCCGGCGGCTGTTGGAGGGCGCGCGGCTGGTGACGCTGCTGGGGCCCGGCGGCGTCGGCAAGACCCGGCTGGCGCTGCGGGTGGCGCGGGAGGCGCGGCGGTCGTTCCCCGGCGGCGTGTGCTTCGTGGACCTGGCCGCCGTGCGCGGCCCCGGCGTGCTCGCCCAGGCCGTCGCCGACGCCCTCGACCTGCGCGACCAGTCCACCCGGCCGCCGGTGGAGGTGCTGACCGGGCACGTCGCCGACCGGCGGCTGCTGCTGGTGTTCGACACCTGCGAGCACATGCTCGACGAGTGCGCGATCCTCGTGGAGGTGCTGCTGCGCGCCGGGCCGGGGGTGCGGGTGCTGGCCACCAGCCGCCAGGCCCTCGACGTCCCCGGCGAGCACACCCTGCCGGTCGCGCCGCTGGGCGGCGAGGGCGGGACCGGGGAGGCGGTGACGCTGTTCGCCGAACGCGCCGCCGCCGCGCTGCCCGGCTTCGCGGTCACCCCCGACAACCGCCCCGACGTCGAGCGCCTGTGCCGCCGCCTGGACGGCATCCCCCTGGCCATCGAGCTGGCGGCGGTGCGGCTGCGGGCGTTGCCGCTGGACCACATCGTCGCGCGGCTCGGCGACCGGTTCCTGCTGACCGGCGAGCGCCGCACCGGCCAGTCACGCCACCAGACGCTGCGCGACGCGATCGACTGGAGCCACGGGCTGTGCGCGCCCGCCGAACGCACGGCGTGGGCGCGGCTGTCGGTGTTCCCCGACGGCTGCGACCTGGCCGCCGCCGAGGCGGTGTGCGCCGGGGACGACCTGCCCGCCGGACGGGTGACCGACGTCGTCGCCGGGCTGGTGGACAAGTCGGTCCTCACCCGCGCCGACCGGCGTTACCGGATGCTGGACACGCTGCGCGAGTACGGCGCGGGGCTGCTGGCGGAACGCGGCGAGACCGGGACGGCGCGGGCCCGGTTCCGCGACCACTACCTGGCCGCCACCGGCCGGCTCGCCGCCGGCCTGTCCACCGCCGCGCAGCCGGAGTGGTTCGCCTGGACGGTCCGGGAGAGCCCCACGCTGCGCGTCCTGCTCGACCGGATGATCGACGAGGGGGACGCCGACGGGGCGCTGCGGCTGGTGGCGCGCCTGACGCCGGTGTGGTTCGCGCTCGGGCGGCTGCGCGAGGCGCGGCTGTGGGGCGACCGGGCGCTGGCGACGGCCGGCGGCGGCCCGGACGCGCGGTTCCAGGTGCTGGTCCTCAACGCGCTCGTGGCGCTGCACCAGGACGACCGCGACGCCGAGCGCGCCCTGCTGGACCGCGCCGCCGCGGTCGCCTCCGGGCCCGCCGACGTCGCCTACCTCACCCAGCTGCGCGGCACCGACGAGCTGCTCGGCGGCGACGTCGTCGCGGCGGCCCGGCTGCTGGACGAGGCCGTCGCGGAGCACCACGAGCACGGCAACCGCGACGTCATGGCGTTGAGCACCCGGCTGTACCTGGCGGGGGCGCGGCTGGTCAACGGCGACCTGGCCGGGGCGCTGGCCACCGTCCAGGAGCTGGTGGACCTCTGCCGGGCGGCGGGGGAGCGGTGGTGCCTGTCCCACGCGCTGTGGACGCGCGGCGGCGTGCGGATGTTCCTGGGGGAGACGGCGGAGGCGGAGGCGGACCTGGCCGAGGGCCTGCGGCTGGCGGTGCCCCTGGACGCCCGCGTCGCCGTCATCTCCAACCTGGAGGCCCTCGCCATGGTCGCGGTCCGGACGGCGGAGTTCGAACGCGCGGCCCGGCTGTTCGCCGCCGCCCACGTGCTGCGCGAGGCGCAGGGGCTGTCGGTGATGGCCGGGGCGTTCGAGGTCCTGCTGGAGGCGGACCTGGCGCGGGTGCGGCAGGAGCTCGGCGAGCGGGCGTTCGCCGACGCCTGGGCGGCCGGGCTCGCGATGACGGACGCCGAAAGCGTCGCCTGCGCGCTGCGGGAGACCGCGCCGCGCGCGTCCGAGCCCACCCCCGCCGGACGCCTCACCCGCCGCGAACGGGAGATCGCCGAACTGGTCGCCGAGGGCCTGTCCAACCGGGAGATCGCCGCCCGCCTGGTGATCTCCAAGCGGACGGTCGACTCCCATCTGGAGCACATCCTGGGCAAGCTCGGTTTCACCTCCCGCACCCAGGTCGCCGCCTGGGTGATCCGGGAAGGCTAGTCGAGGCCCCAGCGGGTGCGGATGGCCCGGTCCACGACGCCGAACAGCTGGTCGATCACGATGCCGATCACCAGGATCACGATCATGTAGGAGATCATGTCGGCGGTGTTGTTGAGCTCGCGGGCGTGCGACAGCAGCACGCCGAGCGAGGTGGTGTCGCCGATGATGACCAGCAGCTCGCCGGCCATCAGCGAGCGCCACGCGAACGCCCAGCCCTGCTTGAGGCCCGCCACGAACGACGGCAGCGACGCGGGCATGATCAGGTGCCGGTACAGGTTGATCCCGCGCAGGCCCATCACCTTGCCCGCGCGCAGCAGGATCGGCGGGGTGTAGTCGACGCCCGCGATCAGGCCGTTGGCGATCGACGGGGCCGCGCCCAGCACCACCACGAACAGGATCGCCTTCTCGCTGAGCTGGAACAGCAGGATCGCGAGGGGGAACCAGGCGATCGACGGCATCGTCTGCAGCCCGGTGATCAGCGAGCCGAACGCCCGCCGCAGCACCATGAACCGCGACACCAGCGCCCCGACCAGCACGCCGATCGCCACCGACACCGCGAACCCGACCAGGGCGCGCTGCATGGTCAGCCCGACCGCCGCCCAGAACGATCCGCTGGTGATCTGGTCGAAGAAGATCGGCAGGGTTTCGGTGGGGCCGGGCAGCACCCACGGGTCCTTCCACCCGCTCCACACCACCGCCTGCCAGAACAGCAGCGCGATCCCGATCGCGGCGAGCATCGGCCACGCCGCCGACCACACCCGCGTCAGCGGGGACGGCCGGGCGGTCGCCCCGGCCAGTTCCAGGGCGTCCAGGCCCGCCAGGGTGTCGGTGGGCTCGTTCTTGCGGACGTCAAGCGCCATGGCGGCCGACCTCCTCGCGCAACCGGTCGGTGA
Organism: Actinomadura kijaniata NBRC 14229; assembly: GCF_001552175.1. GTDB lineage: Bacteria > Actinomycetota > Actinomycetes > Streptosporangiales > Streptosporangiaceae > Spirillospora > Spirillospora kijaniata. The sequence continues at coordinate 37,735 of NZ_BCQR01000077.1, read as the reverse complement.
TCGTCGCCGCGAGCCGCGCGACCTCGGTCGAGTCGATGCGCCGGGGGCGCTCCATCGGCACGGGGAACTCCTCCACCACGCGGCCGGGACGGCTGGACAGCAGCACCACCCGGTCGCCGAGGCGCACCGCCTCGCGGACGTTGTGGGTCACGAACAGCACGGTCAGCCCGCGCTCCCGCCAGATCCGCTCGATCTCGTCGTGCAGCAGGTCGCGGGTCATCGCGTCGAGGGCGCCGAACGGCTCGTCCATCAGCAGGACGGTGCCGCGCTCGTCGCCCTCCTCGGCCACCGTCAGCGCCAGCGCGCGGGCGAGCGCCACGCGCTGCCGCATGCCGCCCGACAGCTGGTGGGGCCGCTTCTTGGCGAAGCCGCCCAGGTGGACCGACTCCAGCAGCTCGGCGGCGCGGGCGCGGCGCTCGGACCGGGGGACGCCGCGCGTCTTGAGGGCGAGCTCGATGTTGGCGGTGACGTTCAGCCAGGGGAACAGCGCCGGTTCCTGGAACATCAGCGCCACCCGCGAGCCGCCGACGTCGATCGTCCCGGCCGACGGCGCGTCCAGGTCGGCCACCAGGTTGAGCAGGGTGGACTTGCCGCAGCCGGACGCGCCGAGCAGGCAGACGAACTCGCCGGGTGCGACGTCGAGGGATACGTGGTCCAGGGCGAGCAGCGCGCCGCTCCCGGACCCGAACGCCTTGGAGACGCCCGCGAGCCGGACCGCGGCGGCGGTCCGGCCGGGGGCGGCCGTCCCCGTGGGGAGAGCCTGTGTCATTTGTCGCTGACCTGTGCCTTTCCGCTGGCCTTCAGCACCTCGTTGAGGGGGGAGAGGTCATAGATCCCGTTCAGGTCGGTCTTGGGCAGCAGGCCCACGTCCTCGGCGTGCCGGGCGCCCTCGGTCAGCGACGAGGCGACCGGGTCGGTGGTGAACTCGATCTCCCGGAACGCCGCGTCGAGGATCTCCTGCTTGAGCGGCTTGCCCGACAGGGCGGAGAGCTGCTCGTTGACGGCCTTCTTCGCCTCGGGCTGGTTGGCGTTGATGAACTCGGTGGTCTCCACGACCGCCTGGAGCAGCTTCTTCACCTGCTCGGGGTTCTTCCTGGCGTAGTCCTGCCGCACGATCAGGTTGGTGATCACGAACTTGCCGTTCGGCCACAGCGACTTCTCGTTCAGCAGCCGCACGCCCTTGCTCTCCAGGATCAGCCGGGACGCGAACGGCTCGGGGACCCACGCGCCGTCGACGCTGCCCTGCGCGAACGTCTGGAGCGTCTGCGAGTTCTCCTGGGGGACGACCTTGACGTCGCCGGAGCCGTCCTTGTTGGCGGTCAGGCCGTTCTTCTTCAGCCAGTACCGCAGCGCCACGTCCTGGGTGTTGCCGAGCTGCGGGGTGGCGATCCGCTTGCCCTTCAGGTCCTGCGGCCCCTTGATGCCGGGCTTGACGATCAGGGAGACGCCGCCGGAGGCCGCGCCGGAGATGATGTGGACCGCCTTGCCGTGCGACTTGGACCAGGCGTTGATCGCCGGGTTGGGGCCGACGAACGTGGCGTCGACCGCGCCGGAGAACACCGCCTCGACGGCCGCCGGGCCCGCGTTGAACGACGACGCCTTCGGCGCGGCCCCCAGGTGCTTGGCGAAGATGCCCTTCTGGAGGCCGACCAGCGCGGTCGCGTGGGTGATGTTGGGGAAGTACCCGAGCCGCAGGGGCTGGGCGGCGCCGCCGCCCTTCTCCCCGGAGCCGCCGCCACAGGCGCCGAGCGTCCCCGTCGCGGCCAGAACGGTCAGGGCGGCGGCGAGCATCCGCAGGTGAGGCCTTCGGCGCATTGTCGGTATTCCCTACTAATCAAGTCGTATTGATGTGACGAGTAGACAATGTAGGTAATTCGTTCGTCAAGTCGCTTGCCGGGAACGGGTTCGTAACGGCGGTCACACCGGCCGCGTCGCGGGGCGGCGTGCCCGCCCGGCGGCGGGCGCGCGGCCTTGGATAGGCTCAGGTGTCACCAGGCACTGAGCTGTGAGGAGATGCTGTGTCGTCCATCGAGGCCGTACTCGCCCGGGAGATCCTCGACTCCCGCGGTAACCCGACCGTCGAGGTCGAGGTGCTGCTCTCCGACGGAACCGAGGCGCGCGCCGCCGTTCCGTCCGGTGCCTCCACCGGCCAGTTCGAGGCCGTCGAGCTGCGCGACGGCGGGGATCGCTACAACGGCAAGGGTGTCACCAGGGCCGTCCGGGCCGTCAACGACACCGTCGACGAGAAGCTCGTCGGCTACCCCGCCTCCGAGCAGCGCCTGATCGACCAGCTGCTCATCGACCTGGACGGGACCCCCAACAAGGCCGAGCTCGGCGCCAACGCGATCCTCGGCGTCTCGCTGGCCGTCGCCAAGGCCGCCGCCGCCTCCGCCGACCTGCCGCTGTTCCGCTACGTGGGCGGGCCGAACGCGCACCTGCTGCCCGTTCCGATGATGAACATCCTGAACGGCGGCGCGCACGCCGACACCAACGTCGACGTCCAGGAGTTCATGATCGCGCCGATCGGCGCGGGCACCTTCTCCGAGGCGCTGCGCTGGGGCACCGAGGTCTACCACGCCCTCAAGTCGGTGCTGAAGGCCAAGGGCCTGGCCACCGGCCTGGGCGACGAGGGCGGCTTCGCCCCCGAGCTGCCCAGCAACCGCGACGCCCTCGACCTGATCCTGGAGGCCGTCCGCAAGGCGGGCTTCGCCCCCGGCCGCGACATCGCGCTGGCCCTGGACGTCGCCGCGACCGAGTTCCACGAGGGCGGCGTCTACGCCTTCGAGGGCGCCAAGAAGACCGCCGACGAGATGGCCGCCTACTACGGCGACCTGCTCGCCAACTACCCCCTGGTCTCCATCGAGGACCCCCTCGACGAGGAGGACTGGGAGGGCTGGAAGAACCTGACCTCCGCCGTCGGCGACCGCGTCCAGCTCGTCGGCGACGACCTGTTCGTCACCAACCCCGAGCGGCTGGAGCGCGGCGTCCGCGAGCGCGCCGCCAACGCCCTGCTGGTCAAGGTGAACCAGATCGGCTCGCTCACCGAGACCCTCGATGCGGTCACCCTCGCCCAGACCAGCGGCTTCAAGTGCATGATGAGCCACCGGTCCGGCGAGACCGAGGACACCACCATCGCCGACCTCGCCGTCGCCACCAACTGCGGCCAGATCAAGACCGGCGCCCCCGCCCGCAGCGACCGCGTCGCCAAGTACAACCAGCTCCTGCGCATCGAGGAGCAGCTCGACGACGCCGCCCGCTACGCCGGCGCGGCCGCGTTCCCCCGCTTCACCTGGGAGGGCTGAGCCGCCCGTGGCCCGGGCCTCCGAGAACGCCGCCGCCCGCGACACCGCGGGCGGCGGCGAGCGCCGCGCCAACCCCGCGCTGACCAGCCGCGCCGCCATCCTGGCCGTGGTGGTCTGCGCCATCGCGCTGAGTCTGGCCTACCCCGTCCGGGAGTACATCGCCCAGCGCCAGGAGATCGCCGAGTTGCAGGCCGAGGAGCGCGAAGCCAGAAAACAGGTGGAACAACTCGCCCAACGCAAGCAGCAGTTGGGGGACAAGTCGTACATTGAGCGTGAGGCGAAACGGCGGCTCCACTACTGCATGCCCGGGGAGAAGTGCTACATCGTCCTGGACGGCGGCGGCGGCAACGGCCAGCAGACCTCACCGGGCGGGCCGGCGAGCAGGCCGCCGTGGTACGAGACCCTGTGGCGGTCGGTGGAGACCGCCGACCGACCGCGCTGATCGCCCGTCCCGCCGCTCGCCGGGACGGCGGCGTTCCGGGGGCCCGGCGCCCGGCGGCGCGGAGCACGAGAACATTCAGGCGGCGCGCGGACCCGCGCCGCGAGTGGGGACGAACACATGATCAGCGAACGTGACCGGGCCGCCGTCGCGGCCCAGCTCGACCGCGAGCCGCGCGGCGTCCGCCGGGTGGCCCACCGCTGCCCGTGCGGCCTGCCCGCCGTGATCGAGACGGCGCCGCGGCTGCCCGACGGCACGCCCTTCCCGACGCTGTTCTACCTGACCTGCCCGAAGGCCGCCTCGGCGATCGGGACGCTGGAGGGCGGCGGAGTCATGCGCGAGATGCAGGACCGTCTCGCCGCCGACCCGGAGCTGCGGGCGGCCTACGAGGCGGCGCACGCCGACTACCTGTCCCGCCGCGACAAGGCCGCGGTCGAGGAGGGGATCGAGCCGCTGCCCGCCGGGATGCAGAGCGCGGGCGGCATGCCCGAACGCGTCAAGTGCCTGCACGCCCTGGTCGGCCACGAGCTGGCGGTGCCGGGCGTGAACCCGTTCGGCCGGGAGGCCCTCGACCTGCTTCCCGAGTGGTGGCGGTCGGGCCCGTGCGTGTGCGTCCCCGACGACCCCGAGGAGACCCCGTGACCCGCGTAGCCGCCATCGACTGCGGAACCAACTCGGTCCGCCTCCTGATCGCCGACATCGAGGGCACGACCCTCACCGACGTCGAACGCCGCATGGAGATCGTCCGGCTGGGCCAGGACGTCGACAAGACCGGCCGCCTGGCCCCGGAGGCGCTGGAGCGCACGTTCACCGCCATGCGCGGCTACGCGAGCCTGATCCGGGAGCACGACGCCGGGAAGGTCCGCGTCGTGGCGACCAGCGCGACCCGCGACGCGGCGAACCGCTCCGACTTCGTCAACGGCGTGGTGGACATCTTCGGCGTGGTGCCCGAGGTGGTCAGCGGCGATGAGGAGGCGCACCTGTCGTTCCTCGGCGCGACCCGCGAGCTGGCGTCGCTGCGTCCGGCCCGCCCCTACCTGGTGGTGGACATCGGCGGCGGCTCCACCGAGTTCGTCCTCGGCTCCTCCGACGTCGAGGCCGCGATCTCGGTCGACATCGGCTGCGTCCGCATGACCGAACGCCACCTCACCGACGGCGACCCGCCCACCCCCGACCAGATCACCGCCGCGGCCGCCGACATCGACGAGGCCCTGGCGCGGGTCCGCGCGAGGGTCCCGGTCGACGAGGCCCGGACCCTGGTGGGCCTGGCCGGGTCGGTCACGACCGTCGCCGGGATCGCCCTGGACCTGCCGGAGTACGACTCGGCCCGGATCCACCTGTCGCGCATCACCGCGACCCAGGTCCACGAGGCGACCCGCGACCTCCTGCACGCGACCCGCGCGGAACGCGCCGCGATCGGCGTGATGCACCCGGGCCGGGTGGACGTGATCGGGGCGGGCGCTCTGATCCTGGACCGCGTCATGCGCGAGTACGGCTTCGGCGCGGTGGTGGTAAGCGAGCACGACATTCTGGACGGAATCGCCTGGTCCCTGGCCTAGTCGCCCCCCGGCGCGCGCGCCGTCCGTTCTTTTTCTCGCTGGTGGAGGCAACGGACCGGGAAAGCGTCGGTTGCTGAAGGGGCGGGTGGGAAACGTCTCCCGGCGGTCGAACCGATCGGGGGGAACGATGAGAGGTCTCGCGCTCGCCGCCGTCGCGGCGATGCTGCCGATGACGCTGATATCCGGAAACGCTCGCGCGGCCGACAGGGTCCGCGAGGAGACCATCGGACCGGGCGCCTCCGCCGTCGAAGGCGGGGTGGTCGTCCTGGACAACGTCATCCGCGGGACGGGGCCGTGGAAACGGATGACCTTCCCGTTCGTCGTGCACGAGGCGCCCGACGCCAAGGGCTACTTCTTCGCCCGGCAGTTCGGCTTCGCCGGGGCGCGGCACGGCGGGCACGCCGGACTCCGGCCGCGGCCGGGCGGGAAGATGGCGGCGGTGTTCGCCGCGTCCGGCCCGGGGGTCACCGCCGTCGACACCAAGCACTGCAAGGCCGCCGCGACCGGACCGGACACCGCCAAGAGCGACGCCACGCAGCCGGACACCACGCGGCCGGACGCCACGCGGCCGGAGACCACCGAGACGGACGCCACCAAGACGGGCGCCACCAAGACGGACGCCACGCAGACCGAGGTCACCAAGATGGACGCCACCGAGAGCGGCGCGACCAAGACCGAGGTCACCAAGAGCGACACCACCCAGACGGAGACCACCCAGACCGACACCACCCAGACCGAGACCACCCAGACGGAGACCGCCCAGGCCGACGCCGAGGCCGACTCCCGGCCGATCGACACCGACAAGGTCGTGGTCCCCGAGGACGGCGCCATCAAGGTGAGCCTGGGCAAGCACGGTCTCGTCGAGGTGCACCCCGGCGTCGTCCAGATCACCGAGGACGGCGCCATCAAGGTGGACCTGGCCGGTCTCGGTCTCGTCGAGGTGGACCCCGGCAAGGAGGAGGTCGTCACGGCCGGCCCCGTCCGGGTGGACCTGGGCGGGCTCCTGCGTTCCCTCCGGGTGGACCCCGGCGGGGCGGACGCCGTCCGGGCGGGCCTCGCCGCGGCCGACGAGAGCGCCGACCAGAGTGCGGACCAGAGTGCCGACCAGGGCGGCGTCACCTGCACCCTGGAGGGGCTCGAACTGAAGCGCGGGCACCGGTACGAGATCACCGTGGCCAAGGACGACGCGGCGCCGGCCGCGCCGACGGAGCGGGCGGACCGGGCGGTCTGGCGCGCGACCCTGCGGGACGCCGGCGACTCCGCGGCGCGGGCCCGGGAGATCGGGGCGTGGAGCGTTCCGGCGTCCCACGGGGACCTGCGGGGACGGGTCGGCGGGTTCATCGCCTACGACGAGGGCGCGTCCCGGTGCGGGAGGCTCCCCTACGCCGACGTGACCTTCAAGGCGCCCAAGGTCGACGGGGGCACCGCCATCGCCGCCTCCAGCCGTTCCCACGGCGCCTGCGCGGACCGGGGCGGGTACTCCAGCTTCATCATCGGCGGCGACCACCGGCTCAAGGTCGGCGACCGGAAGCCGGCCGAGCGCCCGCGGTGGTTCGACGCCCGCCCGTCAGCGCTTGAGGAGCGAGAGCAGGGCCGGGATCAGAACGGCGTTGGGGTTCTGCTGCGGGACATACAGAACTGGATTGGCGTTGCTGGACTGCTGGATCCAGACACGGCCGTTCTCGAGGACCGCGCCGGAGATGGTGGACCAGCTGAGTGAGACGCGGTTGCCCCTGACCCCGCCCGGATGGACCGTGAGCCCTTGGGCGACGTCCACCGACTCGCCCGCCCGCACCCGGCTCGCCAGCTCGGCGACCAGGCGCTGTTCCGCGTGGTGGTGGCACAGGTCCACCAGCCGCTGCCACAGGCGTTCGGGGTCGGTGGTGTGGCCCGAGTCGTCGAGCACCACCTCGACCCTCGGGCCCCCGTGGAACGGATGGCGGCCCGCCTGGAAGATCCACTGGACGCCGGGCGGGCGGCCGTGGCCGCCGGGGACGTGGGCGGCCCAGTAGGCCACCCACTCCACGTGGGTCCAGGCCAGCGACGTGTGGCCGTAGGCGACCACCTGGTCGTCGGCGTGCAGGAGCAGGCCGCGGACCGACGCGTCGACGGCGCCGGGGAACGGCTGGCGGCGCTGGCCCCAGCCGTGGCCGTAGGGGGAGGGGTCGGGCTGCCGGCGCGGCGCGGACTCGGGGACGCGGGGCGGAGGGTTGAGGTGCTGGGTCCAGCCCTGGCCGTCCCACCAGCGCAGGCTGCCGCTGCCGTAGGGGTCGGGATACCAGCCGGGACGAGCCAAGGCGTGCCTCCGCAACACACGGTGGAGCCGGTCTCCCCACCCCCCGACCACCGGCCAGGGGCATGGTACCGAGAGACGGGCGTCGGCTTCCGGGCCTTGCCCGGTACTCCCAGGGCACGCGGTGCTCGCCATCCCGGAACGCGGTGACGGCCACGTCCGCGACGTGGCGCGGCGGCCGCGGCGAGCCGGGCGGGCGCGGTCGGCCGAGGTCCGGGCCTCCCTCGCCCGCACCGGGAACGAGCCGCCGGAGGCGGTGGAGAGGGCGCGCGGCGCACACCGGCGGCCGCCCGGGCGACGAGGGACGTCTACCCCGGCCGATCCGGTGTTCCATCGGACGGGTGACAGGATCGAGGCATGACGAACGCTCCCTTCGTGCCGCCCGGAACGGGGTGGCCGGGCGATCCGGCGGCCCCGGACACGCCCGTCGCGACCACGGCCGAGGAGGTCGCCGGGCTCGCCGCGTCCGCCCCCGGCCTGTCCGAGCTGTGCGCCCGCCAGTCGGTGTGCCGGGCCTGCGACCGGCTGGTCGCCTGGCGGGAGAAGGTGGCGGTGGAGCGCCGCCGCGCGTTCCTCGACGAGGAGTACTGGGGAAGGCCTGTCGCCGGGTGGGGCGACCCCGAACCGAAGATCATGATCGTGGGGCTGGCCCCGGCCGCGCACGGCGGGAACCGCACCGGGCGGATCTTCACCGGGGACCGGTCGGGGGACTGGCTGTTCGCCTCGCTGCACCGGGTGGGCCTGGCCGCGCGGCCGACCAGCGTCCGGGCCGGGGACGGGCAGCGGCTCATCGGCACCCGCATGGCCGCGACCGTGCGGTGCGCGCCGCCCGACAACAAGCCGACCCCCGGCGAACGCGACACCTGCCTGCCCTGGCTCGCCCGGGAGATCGCCGAGGTCGTCCCCAGCGTGCGGTGCTATGTGATGCTCGGCGGGTTCGCCTGGCAGGGGGTGTGGCCCGCGCTGCGGCGGGCGGGGTACGAGCTGCCCCGGCCGCGGCCGAAGTTCGGGCACGGCGTTGAGACGGAGATCACGCCGCCGGAACCGGCCACCGGTCCGGTCACGTTGCTGGGCTGCTACCACCCGAGCCAGCAGAACACCTTCACCGGCCGCGTGACCGAGGAGATGCTGGACGCCGTGTTCGCCCGCGCCCGGACGATCGCCGGGGCGGGCTGATCGGCACCCCGGACCGGCGGCGGGGCAGGGCCAGGTCAAGCGGCCGGGCCGGGGCGGCCCGCCCCCGTGCCGGCCGCCCCGTGTCCCTGGCCGCTTGACGCCCCCGTCGGGCCCTGTCCCGCCGCCGTCTTCCGGTGGTGTACTGGGTGAGATGCCGGAGAGGACCGAGTTGTTCGCGGGAAAGTGAGATTCTCTGCGGGCCGTCCGCCGCCCCCCTGCCGGGTGAGGGTCGCCGCTATGGGGGTAACGGTCCCGTTATGCCTCCTGAGCGAACCCCTGAGAACGCCAAGCACATCGTGATCGTGGGTGGTGGGTACGTCGGCATGTACACCGCCCTCCGCCTGCAGAAGAAGCTGCGCGGCGAGCTGAAGCGCGGCGAGGTCGCGATCACCGTCATCGACCCGCAGTCCTACATGACCTACCAGCCGTTCCTGCCGGAGGCCGCCGCCGGGAACCTGGAGCCCCGGCACGTGGTCGCGCCGCTGCGCAAGGTCCTGCACCGCTGCCGGATCCGCAACGGCTTCGTCACCCGCATCGACGACGCCCGCAGGTGCGTCACCTACTGCCCCGCCGGATCGGACGGCCAGGTCCAGCAGGAGATCCACTACGACTTCCTGGTGGTCGCCGCCGGATCGGTGTCGCGGCTGCTGCCGATCCCCGGCCTCAGCGAGTGCGGCATCGGCTTCAAGACCGTCGAGGAGGCGATCTACCTGCGCAACCACGTGCTGCGCCAGCTCGACATCGCCGCCTCCAACGAGGACGAGAAGGTCCGCCGCCGCGCGCTGACGTTCGTGTTCGTCGGCGCGGGCTTCGCCGGGGTCGAGGCCCTGGCCGAACTGGAGGACATGGCCCGCGACGCGCTGAAGTGGTACCCGACGCTCCGCGCCGAGGACATGCGCTGGGTGATGGTCGAGGCCACCGACCGGATCCTGCCCGAGGTCGGGCCGGAGATGGGCACCTGGACCGCCGAGGCGCTGCGCCGCCGCGGCATCGAGATCCGGACCGGGACGCTGCTGAAGTCCGCCGAGAACCATCGCGTCGTGCTCAGCGACGGCGAGGAGTTCGACACCGGGACGCTGGTGTGGACCGCGGGCGTCAAGGCCCACCCGGTCGTGCGCCGCAGCGACCTGCCCATCGACGACAAGGGGCGCGTCATCGCCACCGCCGAGCTCACCGTCGAGGGGAGGGAACGCGTCTACGCCGCCGGCGACAACGCCCGCGTCCCCGACCTCACCGACACCGGCGACTACTGCGCCCCCAACGCCCAGCACGCCGTCCGCCAGGCCAGGCGGCTCGCCGACAACATCGTGGCCGACTACCGGGGCAGGCCCCGCAAGCCCTACGTGCACGCCTACGTCGGGTCGGTCGCCGGGCTCGGGCTGCACAAGGGCGTGGCGAACGTCTACGGCGTGAAGTTGCGCGGGCTTCTCGCGTGGTTCATGCACCGCACCTACCATCTGTCCCGGATGCCGACGACGAACCGCAAGATGCGCGTCACGGCGGACTGGACGCTGGCGTTCCTGTTCCGCCGTGAGATCGTGTCGCTGGGGGAACTCGAACACCCCCGCGAGGAGTTCGAACTGGCAAGCAAGGGGGACTAGCGGAGCGTCGCCGCCGCCCCCGGACCGACCATGAAGGGGGTGTCCGCGCCCGGTGCACGATGGTGTCGCCTCCCGGCTCGCGCCGCTGCTCACCCGCGTCCTGCTCGGTGAGGAGAACGCCGCTCCGGCCGCCGCCGACGAGCTGCCGGTCCAGGTCCGCGCCTGGGACGGCAGCGTGGTCGGCCCCGCCGGAGCGCCCGCGTTCGTCATCCGGCACCGCCGCGCCCTGCGCCGCCTGCTGTGGAAGCCGGGCGAGATGGGCCTGGTCCGCGCCTACGTCGCGGGCGAGCTGGACATCGAGGGCGACGTGTTCGCCGCGCTCGACGCGGTGCAGCGGATGATGCGCAGCGGCGACGAGCCGATCCGGCTGTCCAGCGACGACAAGCGCGAGATCGTCCGGACGGCCGTCATGCTCGGCGCGGTCGGCCCCGAGCCGAAGCCCCCGGCCGAGGAGTTCCCGGCCGGCCGGGCCGACGGCGAGGTCACCGGCCCGCTCGACGCGTCGCCGGAGTTCTTCACCCGGATGCTGGGCCCGTCGCTGGCGCACGGCACCGGGCTGTGGGACCAGGCCGTCGACCTGACGGACGCGCAGCGCGCCGCGCTGGAGGCCGCCGCCGAGCGCCTCGGACTGTTCCCCGGCGCTCGGCTGCTGGACCTGAACGCCGGATGGGGCGCGTTCGCCCTGCACGCCGCGCGCGCCTGCGACGTGCGCGTCGTCGCCCTCACCCGCACCCACCGCCAGGCCGAGCACCTGCGCGAACGCGCCGCCGCCGCGGGCCTGGCCGACCGGATCGACCCGCGTGCCTGGGACCTGGACGCCGCGGGCGACGGCCCCTACGACGCCATCGTGGACCTGGCCGGGGTCGAGACCGCCGACCGCGACACTGCCCGCCTGTACGGGCTGCTGGCCCCGACCGGCCGGCTGCTGCTGCGGGTCCAGGCCCGCCGCCCCGGCCCCCACCAGATCAGGCGCACCTTCACCACCAGCTACATGTTCCCCGAGGACGGCGGGCTGCGGCCCCTCGGCGAGATCGTCTCCGACGTGGAGGCGGCCGGGCTGGAGGTCCGCACCGTCGGCGCGCTGCGCGAGCACCACGCCCGCACCCTGCGCTCCTGGGCCGCGAACCTGCAACGCCACTGGGCCGAGGCCGCCGAGCTCGCCGGGCCCGGCCACGCCCGGGTGTGGCTGCTGTACCTGGCGGCGTCGGCGCTGGCGTGCGAGAGCGGCCGGGTCGGCGTCCACGAGATCTGCGCCGTCCGCCGCGACCACGACGGCCGGGCGGGCGCGACGCTGGTCGAAGGGCGCGCGGTCGTCAGCCGTTGAACCGGCGTTCTTCCGGTTTCCGGAAGGAACGGCCGGAAAAACGTCGACCGCGGGGGCCCGCGCGTTCCGGGAACCGCGGGCGGGCCGTGGCACGGGGCGGCACAAATGCGGTCTCAGTCGAATATCCGCTGCTTGAAGGGTCAATCGCTCCCGGTATGCTGTCGCCGCCCCTGTAGCCCAACGGCAGAGGCGAGCTCCCTAAAAGAGCTACGGGTGTCGGTTCGAATCCGACCAGGGGCACCGACCCGGCTGCGCGGCCGGAAGGTTCCGGCCGCGCAGCCGTTATCAAACGATCACATCGGGGAACGACCGCCGATCTCGGGTCGTCATAAACTTGACGCAGGTCCGGCCCTACGGAGGGAACCGATGGAGAGCAGGAACCCCGCGTTCCGGGGGAAGAACTTCGGGCAGCAGCAGCCCCCGCCCTACTCTGGGTACGGCACGCCCGAGATGTTGAACGAGACGTACCAGGCGCCCGCGTACGCGCCACCCGCGACCCGCCCGATGACCTATGACGACGTCGTCGTGCGCGGTTTCCTCAGCCTCGGCATGCTGGTCCTCACCGGCGCGCTGACCTGGCTCCTCGTCCCGACGCCGACGGCGCTGGCGATCGGCGGGGTGGCCTTCCTGCTCCAGCTCGGCCTCGGCCTCTACATCAGCTTCTCCGGCAAGGCCAACGCGCCGCTGGTGCTGACGTTCTCGGCCGTGTACGGCGTGGGCGTCGGCGCGATCAGCCACTACTTCAACGACCTCTACAACGGGGTCGTGTTCCAGGCGGTCATCGGCACCGCGCTGGCGTTCGGCGGCATGCTCGCGGTGTACGCGCTGCGGATCGTGCGGGTGCGGCCGAAGTTCGTGAAGTTCGTGGTCGCGGCGGGCTGGGCGCTGCTCGGCCTGATGCTGGTCAACCTGCTGGTGCAGGCCTTCGGCCCGGACACCGGCATCGGCATCCGCGACGCCTCCAACCCGCTGGCCTACGTGTTCAGCGTCGTCGCGATCCTCGTCGGGTGCTTCTTCCTGCTGCTGGACTTCGACGAGATCGAGCGCGGCGTGAACGCGGGCGCGCCGGAGAAGTTCGCCTGGTACAGCGCCTTCGGCCTCACCCTGAGCCTGGTGTGGATCTACCTGGAGCTGCTGCGCTTCCTGTCGTACTTCAACCGGGAGTAGCGACGCCCCGTCCATGGATCAGCCCCCTGCCGGCGGACCGGCAGGGGGCTGATCGCATGCGGGATCTCTTCACCGGGGTCGCCAACGCGTAGCGGGGCGACGAGCGGGGACTGCCCTTGGCGGGATCCCGCGGGGAGTCTGGTGGGGAGCCTTCCGCGTGCCCGCGTCGGGGCGAGGGGGCTCCGGGTCGTTCAGTAGTGGCGGGCGCGGCGGGTGCGCTCGTGTTCGCGGACCAGCGCCGCCGCGTAGCCGTGCGACAGGCCGTGTTCGTCGGCCAGCCAGTTGCAGCGCTCCTCGCAGCGGAGGAACGACGGGCCGTTCTCGATGGTGGTGAACCACTCGGGGATGTCACGTCCTGTGACTTGTGGGATGCGAGCGAGCAACTTGTTGTGCGTGTCCGGCGAGTGGTTCAGGGACAAGGTGCACCTCCAGGTCGGCGGGGCTCTTGTGCCGACTCTGCAACACCTCCTCGGATGTGACAAGCCCCTAACGGGTACCTATCTATTACGTTACGTAGATCATTCCGAGCGGATCGATCGTCCTGCCCCTTCGCGGACGGTTCGATGGAAAGGGAAATGGCCCGGTTCATGGCGCATTGCCGCACCAGTTCCCCGGGCCATTCGCGATGACGTTAAGTGATCAATGAATGATCGGCTTTCCGGACGTCAGCTCAGGCGCTCCAGCACCATCGCCATGCCCTGGCCGCCGCCGACGCACATGGTCTCCAGACCGAACTGCTTGTCGTGGAACCGCAGGCTGTTGATCAGCGTGGAGGTGATGCGGGCGCCGGTCATGCCGAACGGGTGGCCGACCGCGATCGCGCCGCCGTTGACGTTCAGCTTGTCCAGGTCCACGCCCAGCTCCTCGGCCGAGGGGAGCACCTGCGCGGCGAACGCCTCGTTGATCTCGACCAGGTCGATGTCGTCGATGGTCATCCCGGCGCGGGCCAGGGCCTGCCGGGACGCCTCCACCGGGCCCAGCCCCATGATCTCGGGGGACAGGCCGGTGACGCCGGTGGACACGATCCGCGCCAGCGGGGTGATGCCGAGCTCGGCGGCCTTGGTGTCGCTCATGACGACCACGGCGGCGGCGCCGTCGTTCAGCGGGCAGCAGTTGCCCGCGGTGACGGTGCCGTCGGGCCGGAACACCGGCTGGAGCTGGGACACCTTCTCGTAGGTGGTGCCGGCGCGCGGGCCGTCGTCCTTGCTGACCACGGTGCCGTCGGGCAGCGTGACCGGGGTGATGTCCTTCTCCCAGAAGCCGTTGGCCAGGGCCTTCTCGGCGAGGTTCTGGGAGCGGACGCCGAACTCGTCCTGGGCCTGCCGGGAGACGCCCTTGATCTGGGCGACGTTCTCGGCGGTCTGGCCCATCGCGATGTAGATGTCGGGCAGCTTGCCGTCCTGGCGCGGGTCGTGCCAGGTGCTGCCGCCCTTGGCGGTCTCCTCGGTGCGGGCCTGCGCCTCGGCGAACTTCGGGTTCTGGGTGTCGGGCAGCCCGTCGCTGGACCCCTTGGCGAACCGGCTGACCATCTCCACGCCGGCCGAGACGATCACGTCGGCCTCACCGGCCTTGATCGCGTGGAACGCCATCCGGGTGGTCTGCAGCGAGGACGAGCAGTACCGGGTGATCGTGGCGCCGGGAACGCCGTCCCAGCCGAGCAGCGTCGCCACGACGCGGCCCATGTTGTAGCCCTGCTCGCCGCCGGGCAGGCCACAGCCGAGCAGCAGGTCCTCGACCTGGCTCGGGTCGAGCTGCGGCACCTTGGCCATCGCGGCCTCGACCATCGTCGCGGTGAGGTCGTCGGGCCGCAGGTCCTTCAGCGAACCCTTGAAGGCGCGGCCGATCGGCGAACGCGCGGTGGCGACAATCACTGCCTCGGGCATTGCGGGTCTCCTGTCGTGCGACCTGATGCTGGGGCCTGCGGTGTTACCCGCCGGTCACCAGCAATCTAACGCGTCCCCTCGGCACGCGTACACGCCGCCCCGGCATCCTGTTGACATACCGTCCAACAGTCCGGCATCGGGCGGCCCGGCCCGCCGCCCACCGGCGACGGACCGGGCGATGGCTCAGCCGCGTTCGGCCAGCAACGTCACGATCTTGGCCACGTTCGCCTTGAGCTCCGCCATATCGGCCGTGACGAGGTGCTTGAGTTCCGCCACGTCTACCGTGAGTCCGGTCACGTCGTTCTTGAGCCCGGTCACGTCGTTCTTGAGCCCGGTCACGTCGTTCTTGAGCCCGGTCACGTCGTTCTTGAGTCCGGTCACGTCGTCTTTGACCGTGGCGAGATCCGCCTTGACGACGCCGAACTCCGTGGAGGCCTCGGCCCGGAAGCCGGTGAGCTCTTCCTGGAGCTGGTTGATCCGGTAGTCCAGCAGTCCCAGTGCTGAGGCGGGTGCCGCGATCTGGCTCTGCAACTGCTCCAGGCGCACCATGTGCGCGTATGCGGTGGCATGGGTCCGTTCGTCCAACGCGTTCACCCTCTCCGCGAGCTGCTCCAGGCCGGGAGTCTCGTTCACTGTATTCCCTCTTTCTGGCATTCCTACGAAGCCCGCCCCGGGGCGGGTGGGGGGAAGGAAAGGTCACTGGCCGTACATGCCGGGGGCCGTTCCCCGGGCGTCCCGGACCGCGTGCAGGACGCCGTCCTCGCCGCGCCAGACCCGCCAGCCGTCGGTGGAGCCGGTGTACCAGCCGGGCGGCGCGCCCGCGGAGCCGAGCCTGCGGCCGGTGGCCAGGTCGTAGGCGCACAGCGGGGCGACCGGGAAGAACCCGCGGTGCCCGTTGATCCTCAGCTCGGACGGGGTCACCGTGCAGAACGACCAGACGCGCAGCCCCTGCGGCCCGACCGGGGACGCGTCGGCCAGCCGGTAGGCGGCGCCCCGCCTGCCCTGGGACAGGAAGGCCAGGCTCGACAGGTCCGCCGGGAACGCCAGCAGCCAGGACGACGCGGGGGCCTTGTCGGCGGCGACGGTGGCGGTGGTGCGGCCGGTGCGGGGGTCGAGCTGCTCGAAGCCGCCGTAGGAGCCGCCGGGGGTGACCTGCCGGGTGACCAGCGCGACGGCGGGGCTGGCGCCGGGGTAGACGCGCAGCAGCCGCTTGCGGGTCCACACCAGCCTGCCGGTGGCGGGGTTCAGGCCGAAGAAGCCGAACGCCGACAGCGAGTCGCGGCCCTTGCCGCGCTGGTAGGGCGCGATGTACCCGACCAGCGGCCCGCCCGGCAGCGCGCCGAACGCCCAGCCGCCCGACAGGTTCACGCCGGGGCCGACGGCCCTCTCCACCGGGAACGTCCACAGCGTCCTTCCCGTCCGCAGGTCGCGGGCCTCCAGCGCCGGGTGCCGGGCCATCCGGAACGCCACCACGCGGGTCGGGTCGGACCACTCCACCTCGGCGATGCCGGGCATCCGCCACAGCTGCCTGCCGGTCGCGGCGTCCAGGACCGCGAACCGGGCACTGCGGCGCGCGGTGAACTCCGACAGGCACACCTGGGTCCCGCAGCGGACCGGGCCGAACGTCGTGTCGACCGGGCGGGTCCAGCGTTCCGCGCCGGTGCGGGCGTCGCGCGCGACCAGGGTGGCCTTCCACCTGCCGGTCCGCCGCGGCTCCAGCGCGACCACGACCGGGCTGCCCGGCGTCCCGGCGACCGCCGGGGGCTGCACGCCCATGCCGGACAGCCGGCCCACCATCGTGGCGGGCCTGCTCCACAGCCGACGGCCCTTGGCCAGGTCGAACACCGCCGTCTCCAGGTCGCCGTCCGGGCGCAGGCCGGTGACGGCGGTGACGCCCGACCCGGTGACGGGGCGGCTGACGGCGTTCACCCCGGTGCCCGCCCAGCCCTGGGCCGCCTCCGCGCCCCGGCCCGGCGCGCCGCCGGAACAGCCCGCCGCGCCGAGCAGGACGGCGAACGCGGCCAGTGCCGGAACGGGCGCGGAGGGTGATCGTCGGAGGGTGTGCGAGACCATGCGGGACTCCCGGGGAGGCGACGGGGACTGGTGACCGCTTGGAAGGACGTCGTGGCAGAACGTAACAGAGGAATCACGCAAACGGCGGGGGATCGCCGAAATCCCGCCCAGCCGGGTGGGGCCGGGCGGGACCGGCTCAGGCGGCCGTCAGGTCGGGAGGGCCTTCCAGCGCCGTCTCCGGTGCGGCGACGCGGCGGCGGCGCAGCAACGCCGCCCACCGGCCGCGCGGGCCGCGTTCGCGCCCGGCGACGCGGGTGCCGACGACCTGGGTGCCCGGCTCCTCGGCGGCCTCGGCGGCGGCCAGGTACACCGGGAGGACGCCGGTGCCCCGGCCCCGGCGCGGCGCGGGCACCAGCTCGTCCATGTCGGGCTCCAGGCCGAGGGCCGCGGCCATCGCGGGCAGCACGGCCGCGGCGGCGGAGGCGTAGCCCCGCCCGGAAGGGTGGTAGCGGTCGGCGCTGAACATCTCGCGCGGGTCGGCCGCGAACTCGTGGCCCAGCAGGTCGCCCAGCGACACCGTCCGGCCGCCCCGCTCCACCACCGCGATCGTCTGCGCGGCGGCCAGCTGGCGGCTGGCCCGGCGGGCGATCCAGCGCAGCGGCTGCATCAGCGGCTTGACCGAGCCGAGGTCGGGGCAGGTGCCGACGACGACCTCGCAGCCCGCCGCGCGCAGCCGCGTCACGGCCTCGGCCAGGTGCCGCACCGACTCGGCGGGCGGGACCCGCGCGGTGACGTCGTTGGCCCCGATCATGATCACGGCGACGTCGGGCTCGGCCAGCAGCGCCCGCTCCACCTGCCAGGCCAGCGCCTCGGAGCGGGAGCCGGACTTGGCGACGTTGGTCAGCCACACCGGCCGGTCGGCCAGCGAGGACAGCCCCGCCGCCAGCAGCGCGGCCGGGGTCTCGTCGGCGGAGCGCACGCCCAGCCCGGCGGCCGTGGAGTCGCCCAGCATCGCGAACGCGAGCGGATCGCCGGGCAGGGACAGGCCGTAGAAGCCGTCGGCCACCGGGGGATCGCCGTTCGGCGTCGCCAGGATGATCTTCCGGGCGAGCCTGGCCTCCGCCAGCACCAGACCGAAGGTGAGTCCCCCCAGCGCGGTGATCCCGCCGCCCCCGTACGCCGCGGCCGTCGCGATGCGCCGCGCCGTGAAAGCTCTCAGCATCGTGCGTTGCCCCTTCGTGGCAGTGAGGTGCGGAACCCCGGGTTGCGACCCCCGTCCCCCTGTAGATGCCCGTGGGCACCGATCTCGGCTACCGTCAGGGACAAGAATCTATCCGAATCCGCATCCCCTCCCATGGGCGCACACCCCGCTGACACTGTGGTGAACGGCACGTCGCCCCGGGATCGACACCGGGATGCAGGACGCTGAAATCAGACAGCGCTGATATTCGACAAGGACGTCGCAGTGCAGGTACACGACTCGCTCGTCGAACTGATGGGCAACACTCCGCTGCTCCGGTTGCGCAAGGTGACCGGCGGCACGGGCGGGGCCCAGGTTCTGGCGAAGGTGGAGTACTTCAACCCGGGCGGTTCGGTGAAGGACCGCATCGCGGTGCGGATGGTCGACGCCGCCGAACGCGAGGGGTTGCTCAGGCCGGGTGGGACGATCGTGGAGCCGACCTCGGGCAACACGGGCGTCGGCCTGGCCATCGTGGCGCAGGAACGCGGCTACCGCTGCGTGTTCGTCTGCCCCGACAAGGTCGCCAAGGACAAGACCGACGTGCTGAAGGCCTACGGCGCGGAGGTGGTGATCTGCCCGACGGCCGTCGCGCCCGACCACCCCGAGTCCTACTACTCGGTGTCGGACCGGCTGGCCGCCGAGATCCCCGGCGCGTGGAAGCCCAACCAGTACGTCAACCCCAACAACCCGCTCTCCCACTACGAGACGACCGGCCCGGAGATCTGGGAGCAGACCGAGGGGAAGATCACACACTTCGTGGCGGGGATCGGCACCGGCGGCACGATCAGCGGCACCGGCCGCTACCTCAAGGAGGTCTCCGGCGGCCGGGTGCAGATCGTCGGGGCCGACCCGGAGGGCTCGGTGTACTCGGGCGGCACCGGGCGGCCGTACCTGACCGAGGGCGTGGGCGAGGACATCTGGCCCGAGACCTACGACCGGGAGATCTGCGACCGCGTGATCGCGGTGTCGGACAAGGACTCGTTCACGATGACGCGGCGGCTGGCCCGCGAGGAGGCCCTGCTGGTCGGCGGGTCCTGCGGGATGGCGGTCGTGGCGGCGCTGCGGGTCGCGGCCGAGGCCCCCGACGACGCGGTGGTCGTCGTGCTGCTGCCGGACGGCGGCCGCGGCTACCTGTCGAAGATCTTCAACGACGAGTGGATGCAGTCCTACGGCTTCCTGTCGGCCGCCGGCCAGGAGGAGCCCACCGTCGGCGAGGTGCTGACCCGCAAGGGCGGCACGCTGCCGGAGTTCGTGCACGCCCACCCGCACGAGAGCGTCGAGACCGCCATCTCGATCATGCGGGAGTACGAGGTGTCGCAGCTTCCGGTGATGAAGGAGGAGCCGCCGGTCATGGCGGCCGAGGTCGTCGGGTCCGTCGCCGAGCGCGACCTGCTGGAGATCCTGGTCAAGGACCGGGCGCTGCTGGGCGAGCCGCTGGAGCGGCACATGGCCCCGCCGCTGCCGACCATCGGGTCCGGCGAGCCGGTCGGCAAGGCGGTGTCGGTGCTGGAGAAGTCCGGCGCGGCTGTGGTGCTGGTGGACGGCAAGCCCAAGGGCCTGATCACGCGGCAGGACGTGATCGCCTTCCTGGCGGGCGGGACGAACGCCTCCTGACCCCCGGCGGCCGCCGCCCCGGACGACCGAGGCCCCGGAGACCCTCATGCGGGTCTCCGGGGCCTGGTCTTCCCCTTGGGGAACCGGATCGCGGCCCCGGCCAGGTGGGCGGCGTTTACCGGCCGGGTGGCCGCGATCCGGCGTCGGTCAGGAGCCGGTCTTGGCGAACCGGTCCTGGACGGGGTCGGCGCCACCGTGCGGCGGCACCTGGCGCGGCGCGTCGCTGTGGCCGGGCCACCAGGCCTTGTGGCCGAGCAGCGCGGTGATCGCCGGGACGAAGAACGTGGACATCACGAACGTCGACAGCAGGATCCCGATCGCCACGCCGAAGCCCATCTGGGCGAGCATCGACTGCGGCGACAGCACCAGCACCGCGAACGTCCCGGCCAGGATCACGCCCGCCGCGGCCACCGTGGGACCGGCGTGCATGATGCCGAGCGCCGCGCCGCGCCGCGGGTCGTGGCCCTCGCGGGCCTCCTCCCGCAGCCGGGCGATCATCAGGATGTTGTAGTCGGTGCCGATGGCCAGCACGAACAGGTACAGGATGATCGGTAGCTGGAACATCAGGCCGGGCCGGCCCTCGATGCCCTGGAACAGCAGCACCGTCGCGCCCAGCGTCGCGGCGAAGCCGAGCAGCACCGCCACCACCAGGTAGATCGGGGCGACCAGGGCGCGCAGCAGCAGCGCCAGGATGAGCCCGATCAGCGCCACCGCGACCGGCAGGATGACCGACAGGTCACGGTTGTTGACCTCGTTGATGTCGGCCCAGATCGCCGTCATGCCGCCGACCAGCACCTGGGTGCCCTGCGGGGCCTCCTTCTTGACGTAGTCGCGCAGCGGGCCCTTCACCAGCGAGATGGACTCGTTGGAGCTGGGGTTCTCCTTCAGCGCGACCTTGTACATCGCGACGGTGCCGGACTTGCTCACCTGCGGCGGCTGGACCTGGCCGATGCCGGGGGCCTGCTGGAGCTTCTGCCCGTAGGAGGCCAGCGTGCCCTTGTCGAGCGGCTGCCCGGACTTGACGTAGACCTCGGTCGGGGTGAGCGCGCCGGCCGGGAAGGAGCCGCGGAAGTCCTTCATGGCCTGGGCGGCCTCGGTGTTCTGCGGGGCGCTGGCGTTGAAGTCGTAGTCGGCCTTGAAGCCGAGCGCGGCTCCGGCCAGGCCGACCAGCACCACGCCCGAGGCGAGGGCGGCGACGGCGGGACGGCGGCCCACCCCGTTGCCGATCTTGGCCCAGAGGCCGGGCTTGGGCTCCTTCTTCCACGCCTTGGACGGCCAGAAGATCGCCGGGCCGAGCAGCGAGACCAGCGCCGGCACCAGGGTCAGCGAGGTGATCAGCATGACGCCGACCGCGATGGCCAGCTGCGGGCCCAGCCCGCCGAACGCCTTGAACGCCGCCAGCAGCAGCACCAGGAAGGCCACGATGACCGCGCCCGCGGCGGAGGCGATGGCCTCGCCCACCCGCTCCACGCTGGTGATCATCGCGGTCTTCTTGTCCTCGCCCATCCGCAGCCGCTCGCGGTAGCGGAACAGCAGGAACAGGATGTAGTCGGTGCCGATGCCGTACAGCACCACGACGATGATCTCGTTGAAGCTCTCGTCGAAGCTGAGGCCGAACGCGTTACCGATGATCGCGGTCACCGCGCCCGACACCATCGACACCAGCGAGACCACGAGGATCGGCAGCAGCGCGGCCAGCGGCGCGCGGAAGATGATGCCCAGCAGCACCACGATCAGCACGATGGTGGCGATGCCGATCATCGCCATGGTCTTCTTGTCGGACTCCTCGTTGTCCACGGTGGAGGCCATGTCACCGCCGACCTTGGCGGCCAGCGGGCTGCCGCGGAGCTGCGCGGTGGACTCGGTGCGCATGGTCTTGACGGCCTTCTTGGCCTGCTCCATGGCCTTGGCGTCGCGGAAGTCGGAGGGCAGCCCCGCCACCACCAGGCCGACCTTGGCGCCCGGCTGCGGCGGCATCGCCTGCACGCCCTTGACCCCCGGGATCTGCTTGGCCTGCAACGCCTGCGCGAGCTGCTGGATCTTCTGCCCGTCGGCCGGCTGGAGGGCCCCGCCGTCGGTGCGTTTGATCACGACCATCGCGGGACTGGTCTCCTTGTCCGCGCTGGGGAACTCCCGCTCGGACAACTTGGCGGCCTGGACGGCCTCGTACTTGTCGGGCAGGAACTCCGCCTGGTCCGACTTCGTTTTGAGTTCAGGTGCGAGAGCGACCAGGGCGACGGCTGCCAGCAGCCACAACCCGATCGTGATCAACGGGTGTCTGACGACGCCCCGCCCAAGGCGTGCGAACATGCGCAACCCTTCGGTCAGTGTGCAAAGGGGGATTGATTACCCCTCAAACGCTAGAGATCGAAGGGACGGATCGGGTCAATCCGCATGCCGAAATGTCCCCTGCTACCTGCGGGGGAAGGGCTCCTCCTCCAGGAGGGGCGGCGGGTGGATAGCCTCATCCTCATGGACAACGAGGTTCACCAGGGCTTCGAAACCCTGGCCATCCACGCGGGACAGGAACCGGACCCCACCACGGGCGCGGTCGTCCCGCCGATCTACCAGGTCTCGACGTATAAGCAGGACGGAATCGGCGGCCTGCGCGGCGGCTACGAGTACTCCCGGTCGGCCAACCCGACGCGTACCGCGTTGGAGGTATGCCTGGCCGAGGTCGAGGGCGGCACGCGGGGGCTGGCGTTCGCGTCCGGCCTGGCCGCCGAGGACACGCTGCTGCGCACCGTCTGCAAGCCCGGCGACCACGTCATCATCCCCGACGACGCCTACGGCGGCACCTACCGGCTGTTCGCGAAGGTCGCCGAGCCGTGGGGGGTGGCGTTCGACCCGGTGCCGCTCGGGGACGTCGACGCCGTGCGCGCGGCGGTCCGGCCCGAGACGAAGCTGATCTGGGTGGAGACGCCCACCAACCCGCTGCTGGGCGTCGCCGACATCGCGGCCCTGGCCGCCGTCGCGCACGACGCGGGGGCGCTGCTGGTGGTGGACAACACCTTCGCCTCGCCCTACCTCCAGCGTCCGCTGACGCTGGGCGCCGACGTGGTCGTGCACTCCACCACCAAGTACATCGGCGGGCACTCCGACGTGGTCGGCGGCGCGCTGATCGTCGCCGACGCCGACCTGGGCGAGCGGCTGACCTACCACCAGAACGCCATGGGCGCGGTCGCCGGGCCGTTCGACGCCTGGCTGACGCTGCGCGGCATCAAGACGCTCGGCGTGCGCATGGACCGGCACTGCTCCAATGCCGAGAAGGTCGTGGAGATGCTGACCCGGCACCCGGCCGTGCGCGAGGTGCTGTACCCGGGACTGCCCGAACACCCCGGGCACGAGGTCGCGGCCAAGCAGATGAGGAAGTTCGGCGGGATGGTGTCGTTCCGGATGAAGAGCGAGGAGGCCGCCGTCGCCGTCTGCGAGCGGACGCGCCTGTTCATCCTGGGCGAGTCGCTGGGCGGCGTCGAGTCGCTGATCGAGCACCCGGGGCGGATGACGCACGCGTCGGCCGCCGGGTCGCCGCTGGAGGTCCCGGCGGACCTGGTGCGGCTGTCGGTCGGCATCGAGGACATCGACGACCTGCTGCGCGACCTGGAGCAGGCGCTGGCCTGACCTGCGGAAACGTGAGGACGGGCGCATCGGGCGCCCGTCCTCGCCGATCTGCCGGAAGCGCCTGAGGTCGTGCCGTTCCCGCCGTTTACGTGATCAAACATCTATGATGTGCGCGCCAGGTCCCGCCAAGAAAGGGTTCGGAGTGCGCAAAGTACTTCTGTGCGGTGCGGCGTTCGCCGCCACGTGTATCTCCGCCGTGGCCGTCCCCACCGGAGCCCTGGCGACGACGACCGAGCCGACGCCGACCCCGACCGGCACGGTCACCGTGGAGCCGTCGCCGACCGTTCCCTCCACCGCCCCCTCCACCGACCCGCGGCCGACCGGCCCCACCGGGACCCCGTCGTCCCCGACCCCCTCGCCCGGGGACTCCGGGACGCCGGACGCCGCGCCGACTCCCACGCCGCCGTCCGCCGGATCCGGCTCGGTCGTGTCCGCGCAGGGCGTCATGGTCACGCCGCGGCCGCCCCGCCAGGCCACCTACGCCTACGGGCCGGGCCCGCGCCAGCGCATCGACGCCTACTGGCGCCCCGTCGCCGCCCCGAAGAAGCAGCGGGCGCCGAAGACCGGCGCGGAGCAGCGGGACCGCGACGGCGGGCCGTCCGCGACGCCGTCCACGACGCCCTCGGCGACGCCGTCCACCGCGCCCGGGAACCGCCGGGACGCCCCCGCGCCCAAGGCCCGTCCCGCCGTGCTGATGCTGCACGGCGGCTACTGGCTGCGCGGCGACAAGTCCTCCTGGAAGTACTTCGCGCGCCGCCTCACCAACCAGGGCTTCGTCGTCTTCGCCGCCAACTACCGGCTCGCCGAGACCGCCCAGTGGCCCGCGCAGCGCAACGACGCCGGGAACGCCCTCGCCTTCGTCAAGAAGAACGCCAAGCGCTGGAACGTGGATCCCGATCGCGTCGTCGTCCTCGGCTCCTCGGCGGGCGGCATGCTCGCCACCCAGCTCGGCGCGTACGGCGAGGGCGGCGGGCGGGTGCGCGGCGTGATCGCGCTGTCCCCGGTGAACACCCCCTACCTGGCCTACCAGGACGGCGCCAAGCCCACCGCCTCGCCCGCCCAGCGCCGGCTGCGCGGCGCGGTCACCGAGCTCATCCGGTGCGCGGCCGGGTCCACCGGGGCGCGGACGCCGGACCCCTCCTGCTGGCGGCGGATCGAGGACGCCGACAGCGCCAGCCACGCCTCGGCGGGCGACGCCCCGATGCTGCTGATGCACAGCGTCGGCGACTTCGTGCCGCCCGCGCAGAGCACGGCGCTGGCGAGCGCGCTGCGGGCGGTGAACGTCCCGGTCACGGTGCGCACGATCCAGGGCGACACGCACGGCAGCTCGCTGCTGAACGACCCGAACGTCTACCCGACGATCCTGTCCTGGCTGAAGGCCCGCACCCGCTGAGCGTCCGGTCCCACGCGAACGGGGCTCCCCCTCGGTGGGGGAGCCCCGTTCGCGCGTTCCGCCGGTCGGGTCAGCCGTACCAGACCATCAGGAACAGGATGACCAGCCAGATGAGGGCGACCACGCCGGACATGGCGGCGATGCGGCCGCGCTCCACCTGGGCGACGTCGGCGCGGGGGGCGGGCTTCTCCTCGGGGGCGTCGGTCTTCGCGGCCTTCGCGGTCTTCTCGGCCTTCTCGTCCCCGGCGGGGGGCTCCGCGGGGGCGGCGGGGCGCGGGGGAGCCTCGGCGGCGGCGACCTCCAGCAGGTGGATGGCCTTGCGCTGGTCGCGTTCCACCAGGAACAGCAGCACCAGCGCGACGAGGAACAGCGTCATCGACGCCGACAGCCACACCTTGGCGAACTGGCCCTTGGCCAGGAACATCCCGAACAGGAAGATGCCCAGCGACCCCAGCGCGTAGATCCGCGTCGTCCGGGTCAGGTAGCGCACGACCGTGACGTCCTGCTTGCGGATGTACCTCGGGGTGGACATGGTCGCGGCCGTCAGCGGTCCCAGCGTGAAGATCGCGAAGCCGACGTGCAGGACCAGCAGCAGACGATCAGAAGTCGACATGCCGCCGACCCTAGCCCGCACGGCCCCGGAATGGGCGGAGGCCGCCCGGCGGACGCCGGGCGGCCCTCCTCCCCTCGGACCGGGTCCGTCAGCCGGTGGGAGCCTGCTGGGGCGCCGCGGGAGCCTGCTGGGACGCGGCCGGTGCCACGACGGGCGCCGCGGGCTTGGCGGCCGTGGTGGACTTGCCGGGCCTGGTGCTCTTGGCGGGCTTGGTGTTCTTGGCGGGCTTGGCCGGCTTCCCGGACTTGGTCGGCTTCCCGGGCTTGGCGGCCGCGGGCTTGCCGGACGAGGGCTTGGTGGTCGCGGGCTTGGCCGGCGCGGGCTGGGCCGGTGCCGCGGTCTGGGCCGGTGCGGACTGAGCCGGTGTGGACTGAGCGGGCGCCGCGGTCTGGGCGGGCGGCGCGGAGTCGGCGTGGGGCGTGGAGCCGGCGTGGGGCGTGGACTCGTCGGGCTTCGTGGACTGGTCGGGCTTCGTGGATTCGGCGGGCTTGGTGGAGTCGACCGGCTTGGTGGAGTCGGCCGGCTTCGTGGAGTCGCCGGGTGCCGCGGATTCCGCGGACTCCGCGGGCTTGGTGGAGTCGGCGGGCTTGGCGTTCGGCGGCGGGCACTGCGGCGCGGCCTTCCCGGGCCGGACGGGCTTGGCGGCGGGATCGGCGGCGGTGTCGGCGGCCGTGTCAGCGGCCGAATCGGCGGCCGTGTCAGCGGCCGGGTCGGCCTCGGCGGACGGCGGGCACTGGGGTACGGCGGCGGTCCGGTGGTCGGATCTGTGGTCGGCCATGGCGAGGCCCGAGCCGAACGCGACGACCGCCGCGGTGCCGAGGCCGACCGTCAGGAGTCCCAGGGACGTGCGTGGTTTCATCGTCTCTCCCCCAGAGAGGCGTTGAGCGACCTTCGATTACTCTCCGTAGCCGCGGTGCGGCGGAGGTCACCCTCCCCGGGCGCGTTCGGGGGTAACCGTCAGGCTCGGTAAAGGAAGATCATCGGCGGCGGCCGCGCCGCACCCGCAGGTAGTCGGAGACGACGTACTCGCCGAGCCGCTGCGCGTCGGGGGCGAAGACCCGCCCGCCGTTGCGCCGGGCGACCTCCTCCACGAACGACACCAGCCGCCGGTCGTCGGCCAGCATGAAGAAGTTCAGGCCCGCGCCGCGCCGGGTCATCCGGTCCACCTCGGCCATGGTCAGCACCAGCGTGTCGGCCGACGGCGGGTAGTCGAACCAGGACCGCCCGTCGGGCCGCAGGTGCGCGGTCGGCTCGCCGTCGGTGACCACCAGCACGATCGGCTCGAAGTCGGGGTGCCGGTCCAGATGGCGGCCCGCGATCATCAGGGCGTGGTGCAGGTTGGTGCCCTGGACCATGTCCCACTCCAGCCCGGCCATCTCGGTGGGGTGGAGTTCGCGGGCGTAGTTGGAGAACCCGATGATCTTGATGGCGTCCTGCGGGAACCTGCTGGTCACCAGGGTGTGCAGGGCGAGGGTCGTCTGCTTGGCGACCGCCCACGCGCCGCGCAGCACCATCGAGTACGACAGGTCCACCAGCAGGCACACGGCGGCGGCGGTGCGGCGCTCGGTCTCGTGGACCTCGAAGTCGTCCACGTGCAGCCGCACCACCGGGGCCGCCGCTCCGGAGGGCCCGGCGGGTCCGGGGGCGGGGACGGCCTCCATCGCGCTGCGGGTGATCGCGTTGCCGACGGTGCGGACGACGTCCAGGGGCTGCTCGTCGCCGAACCGCCAGGGGCGGCTGGAGCCGGTGAGCTCCCCGGCCTGCCCGGCGTCGCGCTGGTCGTGGTCGCCCTGCCGGCCGGCGGCGAGCTGGGAGAACACGCGGCGCAGCGCGGTCTCGCCGAGGCGCCGCACGGCCTTGGGGGTGAGCTCCAGCCTGCCGCGGTCGCGCTCCAGGTAGCCCTGGCGTTCCAGCTCGGCCTCGATGCGGCGCAGCTCGGCCAGGTCGTCCACGGCGCGGCGGCCGAGGGCGCGGCGGACGGCCTCCTCGTCGATGTCGTCCAGGCGCGCGCCGGGGTAGTCCTGGCCGAGGGCGCTCTCCAGGTCGGCGAGGTCGGCCAGCTCGGCGAGCGCGGTGGTGGCGTCGCCCATGCCGAGGGGGTCGTCGCCGGTCATCTGCTCGGGGCGGCCCCAGCCGAGGTCGGGGCGGCGGGCGCGCAGCGCGTCGCCGAGCCGGGTCATCTCCATCGCGAGGCCCGCGTCCTGCATGGCCTGCCGCATGAGGTCGGCCAGCTCGGCGCGCTGCTCGGGCGACAGCGACGCCAGCAGCCGGTCGGTCGCGGCGGCGCGGCGGGCCAGGGAGTCGACGAGCTCCTCCAGGTCGCGCGGTTCGTCGGGGAAGAAGTCCCCGTACTCGCGCATGAACTCCTCGAAGTCCCGCTGGGTGTGCTCGCCGCGCGCGTCCCGGTCGAGCATCCCGTTGAGCGCGGCCATCATGTCCTTGACCCGCCGCATCGCCTGCGGGTCCTGGCTCTGGAGCGCCTGCTTCATGCCCTGGAACTGCGCGTCCAGGACGTCGTCGCGCAGCAGGTCCCTGAGCTTCTGGAACGTCTCGCGCGCCGCGTCGGACCGCCAGTCGTAGTCCGACAGCCGCCGCACCGCCTGCGCGGTGTCGTCCGGCAGCGTGTCCAGCTCCGCCTCGCGCAGCCGGGCCTCGTCGCCCGGGTCCGGGAACAGCTCGGCGCGCTCCTGCCCGATCGCGGTGTCCAGCAGGCGGCGCACCTCCTCCAGCGTGCCGTCGAGACGGCCGCGCTCGCGCAGGGCGCGGCGGCGCTCGCGGACCTGCCGCAGCAGGTCGTCCAGCCCGCGGCGGCCCCGCGCGCCCGGCAGGCCGCGCCGCAGCATCTCGCGCAGCGCGTCCTCGGGCCGGGTGCCCTCCAGGACCGAGTCGCCCAGCGCGTCCAGCGCGTCGCGGACGTCGTAGGGCGGGGCGAGCGGATCGGGCCCGTCCTCGTACGCCCCGTACCGGTAGCGGCTCATCGAGCCCCCTCAGGAAGAAAGGTCAGGTGCGATACGTGGCGGTCCCGTCGCCGCCCTCGGTGACGTCCTTGGACAGCCGCCGGGTCAGGAACAGCCCCTCCAGCGCGAACTCCAGCGCGGCGGCGGCCTGGCCGGGCGAGTCGCCGGTCAGCCCCAGCCGTTCCATGATCTTGGCGAGGCCGGGCACCGGGCCGATGCGGCGCAGCAGCGCCGTGGCGCTCACCAGCTCGCCCGACTCCACGGTCTCCCCGGCGTCGAACCGGTCCAGCAGCCCCGACAGGTCGGCCGCGCCGAGGGTCCGGCGGTAGGTCTCGGCGGTGGCGCGGCGCAGCAGGTGCTCCAGCACCTCCTGCTCGCGGCCCTCCTCGCTGACCTCGAACTCCACCTTCCCCATCAGCGTCGGGACGATCGCGGGCAGGTCGCACACGCGCGCCACGGCGTGGTCCTCGCCGGCGATCGCGGCGCGCCGCACCGCCCCGGCCGCGACGGTCTCGGCCCCGGCCAGCGCGAACCGCGCCGACACGCCGGAACGGGCGTCCACCGCGTTGGACTCCCGGACCAGGCGGGTGAAGCGGGCGATGACCTCCAGGACGTGGTCGGGGACCTCGGCCGGCACGCCGTTCAGGTCGGCGAGGTCGGCCTCCTGGCGGATCAGGCCGAGCTCGGTGTCCAGGTCGACCGGGTAGTGGGTGCGGATCTCCGCGCCGAAGCGGTCCTTGAGGGGGGTGATGATGCGGCCCCGGTTGGTGTAGTCCTCGGGGTTGGCGGAGGCGACCAGCAGCACGTCCAGCGGGAGCCGCAGGGCGTAGCCGCGGATCTGGACGTCGCGCTCCTCCAGCACGTTGAGCAGCGCGACCTGGATGCGCTCGGCGAGGTCGGGCAGCTCGTTGATGGAGAAGATCCCCCGGTTGAAGCGGGGGACCAGGCCGTAGTGGACGGTCTCGGGGTCGCCCAGCGTGCGGCCCTCGGCGACCTTGATGGGGTCCACGTCGCCGATCAGGTCGCCGACGCTGGTGTCGGGGGTGGCGAGCTTCTCGCCGTACCGCTCGTCGCGGTGCCGCCAGCCCACCGGCAGGTCGTCGCCGAGCTCGGTGGCCAGCCTCCGGCAGCGCACGCAGACCGGCGCGTACGGGTGGTCGCCGATCTCGCAGCCGTCGACCACGGGCGTCCACTCGTCCAGCAGCCCGGCCAGCGTGCGGATCAGCCGGGTCTTGCCCTGGCCGCGCTCGCCGAGCAGGACCAGGTCGTGCCCGGCGAGCAGGGCGCGTTCCAGATGGGGCAGGACGGTGTCGTCGAAACCGACGATGCCGGGGAAGCGCGGCTCGCCGGATCTCAGCCGCGTCAGCAGGTTGTGCCGGATCTCGGCCTTCACCGAGCGTCGCACGTGGCCGCTGGTGCGCAGCCCGCCCAGAGTGGTCTCGCGAGGTATGGATGGACGCACGCGAACGACACTACGTCGCCGATCCGCCGAATCGCACCGTTGTCCGGCTTCGAATCTTCGTCGCCGGGAATGCGGAGCGGAGGTTTGGGCCACGGGCTCCCAGCGGGGAGACTGGTGGTGTGGACCGACCCGGTGAACCGTTCGAGGGAGGCGGCGCCGATGGCGCGATTCGGTGACGGCCTGGCCCTCGGCCCCGATCTGGCCAGCGCCGCGAGGTCGGCGGTCGAGCAGGCGCTGGCGCCGTTGGACGCCGCGCCCGACCTGGTGTGCGTGTTCGTGGCCGGGGACGACCCGGACGAGCTGGAGGACGCCGCCCGCGTCGCCGCGCAGGCCGCGGGACCGGCCGTGCTGCTGGGATGCAGCGCCGGCGGCGTCATCGGCGCGGGCCGGGGCGTGGAGGAGTCCAGCGCGGTCAGCGCGTGGGCGGCGGTGCTGCCGGGGGCGCGGCTGGAGCCGTTCCGGCTGGAGACGCTGCGCGCCGAGGACCGGCTGATCGTCGTCGGGATGCCCGAGGGGCAGGAGGACGACGTGGTCGGCGTGCTGCTGGCCGACCCCTACAGCTTCCCGGTGGACGCGTTCGTCGAGCGGTCCGGCGAGGCGATGCCCGGCCTGCCGCTGGTCGGCGGGATGGCCGACGGGCCGGTGCGGGGCTCGGTGCGGCTGTTCCTGAACGGGGAGATCCACGACTCCGGCGCGGTCGGCGTCGTGCTGGGCGGCGAGGTGACGGCCGCGACGGTCGTCAGCCAGGGCGCGCGCCCGATCGGCCCCGACATGGTGGTCACCCGCGCCGAGGACAACGTGCTGTACGAGCTGGCGGGCACCCCGGCCCTGGACAAGCTGGAGCAGATCGTCCTGGGCCTGCCCGAGGAGGAGCAGGAGCTCGCCGCGCGCGGCCTGCTGATCGGCGTGGCGATGGACGAGTACGCCGAGGAGCACGAGCACGGCGACTTCCTGGTGCGCGGGGTGGTCGGCGCCGACACCGACTCCGGCGCGATCGCGATCGGCGACGTGGTGGAGATCGGCCGCACGGTCCGCTTCCAGGTCCGCGACTCGGGCGCGGCCGAGCACGACCTGGCGGCCCTGCTGGACCGCTTCGACCTGCACGTCGAGGGGGCGCTGCTGTTCTCCTGCAACGGCCGGGGACGGGCGATGTTCCCCGACTCCGACCACGACGCGAAGATCCTCCAGCAGGCGTTCGGCGCGGCCGGGGTCGGCGGCTTCTTCGCGGCCGGGGAGATCGGCCCGGTCGCGGGCCGCAACCACGTGCACGGCTTCACGGCGTCGATCCTGGCGTTCGGGGCGGCGCGGTGACCGTCCTGGCCGTGGACATCGGCGGCACGAAGCTGGCGTCCGCCGTGGTCGCCCCCGACGGGGAGCTGCTGTCCCAGGCCCGCACGCCCACCCCCGTCACCCGCGACGGGGAGGAGATCTGGCAGGCCCTCACCTCCCTGCTCGACAAGGTGCTGGCGGAGGCGGGCGAACCGGACCTGGCGGGCGTCGGCGTGGGCTGCGGCGGCCCGATGACCTGGCCGGCGGCGGAGGTGTCCCCGCTGAACATGCCCGCCTGGCGGGGCTTCCCGCTCCGGGCCCGCCTGGCCGACCGCCACCCGGGCCTGCCGGTCCGCGTCCACAACGACGCGGTCTGCGTGGCGATCGGCGAGCACCGCGCGGGAGCGGGCCGGGGCCGCGCCAACGTGCTGGGCATGGTCGTCTCCACCGGGGTGGGCGGCGGCCTGATCCTGAACGGCCGCCTGATCGACGGGGCGAGCGGCAACGCGGGCCACATCGGCCACGTGGTGGTGGACCCGGGCGGCCCGCCCTGCGCCTGCGGCGGCCGGGGCTGCCTGGAGGCCGTCGCGCGCGGTCCGGGCCTGGTGGCCTGGGCCCAGTCGCAGGGCTGGCGCCCCGGCGAGCGGGTGACGGGCGTGGAGCTGGCGGACGACGCCCGCGCGGGCCACCCGGTGGCCCTCCGGGCGCTGACCCGGGCGGGCCGCGCCCTGGGCGTCGCCATCGCCTCGGCGACGCACCTGTGCGACCTGGAGGTGGTGGCGGTGGGCGGTGGCCTGTCCCAGACCGGGGACCTGCTGTTCGCCCCGCTGAACGAGGCCCTGCGCGCCCACGCCCGCCTGGACTTCGCCCGCCGGGTCGAGGCGGTCCCCGCCACGCTGGGCCAGACCGCGGGCCTGGTCGGCGCCGCCGCCCTGATCCACGACCCGGGCTCCTACTGGCACGCCGACTGACGGCCCTCCCCGGCCGGGACGGGCCGGGCCACCGGGGCGGACGTGGCAGGATGCGGGGGTGGCTCTGAAGCTTGATGACGTGCGCGCGGCGCGGGAGATGCTGCGTGAGGTGGTCGTTCCCACGCCGTTGGTGCACTCGCGCGTGCTCAGCGAGGCCATCGGCGGGCCGGTGTTCCTCAAGTGCGAGAACCTCCAGCGGACCGGGTCGTTCAAGATCCGGGGCGCGTACGTGCGGATCGCGCGGCTGAGCGAGGAGGAGCGCGCCGGGGGCGTGGTCGCCGCCAGCGCGGGCAACCACGCGCAGGGCGTCGCGCTCGCCGCGTCCATGCTGGGCTGCAAGGCCACCGTGTTCATGCCGCAGGGCGCCCCGCTGCCCAAGGTCGCGGCGACCCGGGGGTACGGCGCCGAGGTGCGGTTCCCCGGACCGACGGTCGACCACTGCCTGGAGGCCGCGCGCAAGTACGCCGACAAGTGCGGGGCCGTCTTCATCCACCCGTTCGACCACCCGGACGTGGTGGCCGGGCAGGGGACCATCGGGCTGGAGATCCTGGAGCAGCGCCCGGACGTGCGGACCATCGTCGGGGCCGTCGGCGGCGGCGGGCTGATGTCGGGGATCGCCGGGGCGGTGAAGGCCGCCCTGGAGGAGGCCGGCCGGCCCGCGGTGAAGGTCCTCGGGGTGCAGGCCAAGCGGGCGGCGGCGTTCCCGCCGTCGCTGGCCGCCGGACGGCCCACGAAGATCGAGATCCAGCCGACCATGGCCGACGGGATCGCGGTGGGACGGCCCGGCGACCTCACCTACGACCTGGTGTCGGAGCTGCTGGACGCCGTGGTCACGGTGACCGAGGAGTCGATCTCGCAGGCGCTGCTGCTGTGCCTGGAGCGGGCCAAGCAGGTCGTCGAGCCCGCCGGCGCGGCGGGCGTCGCGGCCCTGCTGGAGCACTCCTACGCCGTGCGGACGCCGGTGGTCGCGGTCCTGTCGGGCGGGAACATCGACCCGCTGCTGCTGTCCAAGGTGCTGCGGCACGGGCTGGCGGGCGCGGGCCGCTACCTGGTGGTGCGGTGCCGTCTGAACGACCGCCCCGGCGCGCTGGTGACGCTGCTCAGCGAGCTGGCCGGGATGGGCGTCAACGTCCTCGACGTCATGCACGAGCGCGTCGCCGCCCGCCTGCACGTGGAGGAGGCCGAGGTGCTCATGCACCTGGAGACGCGCGGCTCCGACCACAGCGAGGAAGTGCTCGGACGCCTCAGGGAGAAGGGCTACACCCTCACCCTGAGCTAGCGCGCGTCCCGGAACGGAACGCGGCGCGCCCCCGCCGGAGCGGGAGACGCGCCGCGGCCTCGGCGGAGGGCCGTCAGGGGGCCGTCACAGGGCCGTCACAGGGACGGCTTGCCGGAGGTGTAGAGCCACTTCTGGTACAGGTCGTCGAGCTGCTTGCCCGACACCTTCTCGGTGAAGCGGATGAAGTCGGCGGTGGAGGCGTTCCGGTACTTGTAGACGGTCGGCCACTGCTTGGCGATCTTGAAGAACGTCTTGTCGCCCACCCGCTTGCGCAGCACGTGCAGGGTCATCGCGCCCCGGTCGTACACGGTCGGGTGGAAGATGTTGTCGCGGCCCGGGTCGGCGGTCCTCGGCTTCCACAGGTCGTTGTCGGCCGGGGTGGCGTAGACCTCGTCGAAGCTCTGCTGGACGGGCTTGTTCTCGTACTTCTCCGAGTACAGCCACTCGGAGTAGGTGGCGAAGCCCTCGTTCATCCAGATGTCGGCCCAGCGCTTCGGCGTGACGCTGTCGCCGAACCACTGGTGGCCGAGCTCGTGCGCCAGCAGGGTGGGCCGCGGGATGGTGCCGGGACGGCGGGACAGGTCGTAGATCGGGCGGCCCTGGGTCTCCAGCGCGTAGCCGATGTTGCCCTTGAGGGCGATGCCGCCGGTGGAGGAGAACGGGTACTTGCCGAAGTAGCCCGCCAGGAAGTCCTGCACGTCCCCGGTCTGGGTGTTGAACTGCCGGGCCAGCTCCGGCTTGATGCCGAGGCGCTGGTCGGTGGCCGTGATGTTCGGGACGCCGCTCCTGGTCCGCCCGTTGATCACGTCGTACTTCCCGATCGCGATCATCGCGAGCTCGCTGGCCATGACCTGGCGCATCTTCCACCGCGAGACCGTCAGGCCGCCCTTGGTCCACTTGCCCGCGAAGTCGCCGTTGGCCAGGGTGGTGAGGTCCTTGGGCGCGGCGAGCGTGAACGTGTAGGTGGCCTTGTCGGTCGGGTGGTCGTTGACCGGGTAGAGGGTGGCGGCCCCGATCGGCTGGTTGACGAAGATCGCGCCGTCCTCGGTGGCGACCCAGCCGGACACGCCCAGCGCCGGGTCGTCGACCTTCTGCGGAACGCCGGAGTAGGCGACCCGCACCGTGAAGCGGCTGTTCTTGCGCAGCCCCTTCGGCGGGGTGATCTCCAGCTCCTGCGCGCCGGTCCGCTTGTAGGCGGCCTTGCGGCCGTTCACGGTCAGCGCCGAGATCCGGAGCGGGCCGAGGAAGTCCAGGTTGAAGCGCGACAGGTTCTGCGTGGCGCGGGCCTTGACCTGGGTGACGGCCTGCACGCCCTTGGTCGCCGGGTCGTACCGCAGGGCGATGTCGTAGTGCTGGGCGTCGTAGCCGCCGTTGCCCATGTCGGGGAAGTAGGGGTCGCCCGCGCCCGGCGCGCCGGGGGTGAAGCGGGCGGGGGCGGCGGCGTTCACGGGCGCCGCCGCCCCGAGGAGTCCGGCCGTGACGAGGATCGTCACGGCGGTGAGAGTGTGAGGCGTTCTGCTCATCGGCCCCGTCCTTGAGGTGTGTCACACGTGCCCCAAGACTCGCGAGCCGACCCGTCCGGATCAAGCGCGATTTGGTATCGAAACGGCCGGTTCAGGACGTGGATCGCGGATGGTTCGGCTTTCCGGGCCGGTAGAGCCACTTGCGGAAGAGACCATCGAGCCGGCGGCCCGCGACCCTCTCGGAGTGCGCGACGAAGTCGGCCGTGGTGACGCCGGCGTCGGCGTTGCGGCGCAGCCAGGTGCGCAGGATCGTGAAGAACGTCCGGTCGCCCACGGCGGTGCGCAGCGCGTGCACCGTCATCGCGCCGCGCGTGTAGACCGGGAAGAAGTCGAACATCCCGTCGCGGCCCGGCGCGCCGGTGGGCCGCCGCCAGACCTTGTCGGTCGCGGGGCGGCGGTAGTGCTGCCGGAAGGTCTTCTCGGCGCTGGCCCCGCCGTGCCTCTCCGCCCACAGCCACTCGGCGTAGGTGGCGAAGCCCTCGTTGAGCCAGATGTCCTGCCAGCGGCGGACGCTGACGCTGTTGCCGAACCACTGGTGCGCCAGCTCGTGCACCACCAGCGGCGTGTCGGTCTGGCCGGGGTAGGCCGGGCGGGTCTGCGTCTCCAGCGCGTACCCCACCGGGATGTCGTCGACGACCCCGCCGGTCGAGGCGAACGGGTAGGGCCCGAACCACCGCGCCAGCCGGTCGGTGACCTCGCCGGTGACGCGCGCCAGCTCGTCGTGGTCGGCGGTGACCAGCGTCGGGTCCACGGCCGTGATCATCGGGATGCCTTCCGGCGTGCGCCCGGTGCGCACCGCGAATCTGCCGATCGCCAGCAGCGCCAGGTAGCCCGCCATCGGCCGGTCGGTGCGCCAGCGGAACGTCGTGGTCCCGCCCCGCCGCGTCGTCCTGCCCGGCTCGCCGTTGGCGATCACCGTCAGCCCGTCCGGAACGGTGATCGTGAACGCGTGGGTCGCCTTGTCGGACGGGTGGTCGTTGAGCGGGTACCAGGTCGCCGAGCCCCGCGGCTGCGACAGCGTGGCCACGCCGTCGGGCGTCGGGATCCAGCCGGTGCGGCCCAGGTTGGCGTTGCCGAGGGTGCGCGGCGACCCGGCGTAGGAGACCGCGACGGTGAAGGTGGCCCCCTTGGCGATCCCGCGCGGCGGGGTGACCGTGAGCTCCTGGCCCCGGCGGCTGTGGCGCGCGGCGGCGCGGTCGACGGTGACCGAGCCGACCCGGTTGCCCACGAAGTCGAGGTTGAACCGGGACAGGTCCCGCGTCGCGGTCGCGGTGATCGTCGTGGTGCCGGCGACGCGCCTGCCCTGCGGGCGGTAGGTCAGCGCGATGTCGTAGTGCCGGACGTCGTAGCCGCCGTTGCCCGCCAGCGGGAAGTACGGGTCGCCGACGCCCGCCGCGCCCGGGCCGTGGTTCCGGCGGTCGGCCGGCCGGGCGGCCGTCGGCGCGGCGGTCGCGGCGGCCATCGTGGGGACGAGCAGCAGCACGGCCGTACGCCGCGCCAGGGGCGGGACCTGCACGGTCGTCGCCTCCCTTCCTCGGGCCCGGAGGTCAGAGCCTCGGCTTGCCCTTGTCGTAGAGCCAGGCGTTGAGCAGGGGGCCGACCTTCTTGCCGGAGACCCGCTCGGCGTGGGCGATGAAGTCGCGGGTGGTGACGTTGCGGTGCGGCCGGCCGCTCGCCCAGGTCCGCAGGATCCGGAAGAACCGCGCGTCGCCGACCTTCTGCCGGAGCGCCTGCAACGCCATCGCGCCGCGCACGTACACCGAGAACCCGAACAGGTCCCGGTGGCCGGGCCGGCCCGGCGGCGGGGAGAAGATCGGGGAGTCGGCGGGCTGCCGGTAGTACCGGTCGAAGATCTTCTTGGCGCTGTCGGGGCCGGACCGCTCCGCCCACAGCCACTCGGCGTAGGTGGCGAAGCCCTCGTTGAGCCAGATGTCGGACCAGTCGCTCAGGGTGACGCTGTTGCCGAACCACTGGTGCGCCAGCTCGTGCACGACGAAGTCCTCGTCGGGCACGAACCCGGCGTAGATCGGCCGTTCCTGCGTCTCCAGCGCGTAGTCGAGCGCCGGGTCGTCCACGATGCCGCCGGAGGAGGCGAAGGGGTACCTGCCGAACAGCTTCGTCTCCCACCGCAGCGCCTCGACGGTCAGGTCGTGGACCTTCCGCGCCGACCTGCGGAACTTGGGGTCGACGGCGGTGATGACCGGGACCTTCCCGACCTTCCCCTTCCTGACCTCGAACCTGCCGATCGCGACCGTCGCCAGGTAGCTGGCCATCGGGGACCTCTCGGCCCACTCGTAGGTGGTCTCGCCGCCGCGCCGGACGACCCTGCCGGGGACGCCGTTGGCGAACGCCCGGAGCTTCGCCGGCACGGTGATCCGGTAGGCGTAGGTGGCCTTGTCGGTCGGGTGGTCGTTGACCGGCAGCCAGGTCGGCGCGCCGTCGGGCTCGGCGAGCACGACCGCGCCGTCGCGGCTGGCCACCCAGCCGTAGGTGCCCAGGGACTTGTTGTGGACGGGACGGGGCTTGCCGTCGTAGCGCACCTCGACGGTGAACGTCGTCCCCGAGCGGACCGGTGCCGCCGGGGTGATGACGAGCTCCTGCCCGGAACGCCGGTACTGCGCCGCCCTCCCCTGCACGGCGACGCCGCGCAGGCTCGGCCCGCGGAAGTCGAGGTTGAACCGGGACAGGGGGTGGAGCGCCGTGGCGGTGATGACCGACCTCAGGGTGACCCGGCCGCCGGAGCGGTAGCGCAGGTCGATGTCGTAGTGGCGGACGTCGTAGCCGCCGTTCCCGGCCTGCCGGAGGTAGGAGTCCCCGCGCCCGGCGGCCCCGGGCCTGCCCTCGACCGGCTGGGGTGCCGTGGTGGAGGGGGCGGTGCCGGGTTCGGGGGAGGGCGCGCCGCCGGCCGTGTCGGGCGGGCCGGGCGGG
The DNA here is from genome assembly GCF_001552175.1 of Actinomadura kijaniata NBRC 14229. Lineage (GTDB taxonomy): Bacteria > Actinomycetota > Actinomycetes > Streptosporangiales > Streptosporangiaceae > Spirillospora > Spirillospora kijaniata. Next base: position 108 of record NZ_BCQR01000077.1, on the reverse strand, counting down.
GCGCCGTTCGGGTCGGGCGGGCCCGGAGGCATGCCGGGGGCTTCGCCGGGAGGCGTGTCGGGGGCGCCGGGGGCCACGTCGGGAGTGCCGGGGGTCGCGCCGGGGTCG
>NZ_BCQR01000076.1 GCF_001552175.1 Actinomadura kijaniata NBRC 14229 | reverse complement strand
AACCTCCTCTTGGGGCTTCGTCCCTCTCCCCCGGTGCCCCTTGTGGCTTTGTTGTTCGGGTTTCGGTGTGGGGCGCCGTGTGGAACAAGACCTGGACACCCCGGAAGGCCTTAGGTTTAGGGCATGTCCGTGTCCCGTCTCGCTGTCACCGTCGACCTCGTCGTGCTCACCGTGCGGGAACAGCGGCTCTGCGCGTTGATGTGGCGGCGTGACCGGGATCCCTACGACGGCGCGTGGTCGTTGCCCGGCGGGTTCATCCAGTTGGACGAGGACCTGCCCGTCGCCGCCGCCCGTCTGATGGCCGAACGCGCGGGGCTCGCCGACGTCCGCATTCATCTGGAGCAGCTCGCGACCTACGGCTATCCCGACCGTGACCCGCGCCAGCGCGTGGTGTCGGTCGCCTATCTGGGGCTGGCCCCCGACCTGCCCGCCTCGTCGCGTGCGCAGGTGCTGTGGGCCGACGTGGACACCCTGATCCACCGCGACAGGGCCGCGTTCGACCACCGCCGCATCCTGTGCGACGGGGTGGAGCGGGCCCGCGCGAAGCTGGAGTACACGTCGCTGGCGGCGGCGTTCTGCCCGCCGGAGTTCACGGTCGCGGAGCTGCGCCGCGTCTACGAGATCGTCTGGGGCACCCCGCTCGACCCGCGGAACTTCCACCGCAAGGTCACCGGCACCGACCGCTTCCTCATCCCCACCGGCGGGACGACCACCCGCGACGGCGGCCGTCCGGCTCGCCTCTACCGGCGGGGCGACGCCGAGCAGCTCCATCCCCCCATGCTGCGCCCCCGCGGACCGGCGTGACCGGATCGTGTCCTGGTGGGGGGACCGGGCATGACCTGCGCATTGCTAACTTTTCCCCTTATGAGTGATTTGTCCGAGGAGTTGGGGCTGCTCGTCCGTGACATCGGGGATGCCGGTGTCGCGGAGATGGCCTGTTCGCCGGGGCTGGCGGCGGCCGTGGACCAGCATGTCGCGGCTCTTCGGGACCTGTTGCCCGACACCGGGCCCGAGTCGCTGATGGGCTATCTGGAGGGCTTCGCCGACGAGGCCTTCCAGCGTGGCTGGTGGCCCGACAGCGCCCGGGACTGGGAGTTCATCCGCATTGTGGCGGTCTGCTGGCTGATGCGGCAGACGGCCGCTGAGTAAGCTGGACCACCATCCCCGCCCCGTCCCATCTCGTTGGAGGACAACGGTGTCCGAGGCCATCACCCCGCGCTTCCGCTCCGTCCTCGACCGGTTCGCGGCCTACAAGCCGGGCAAGGTCGTGGTGTCGCCCGAGGGGCGCTCGTTCAAGCTGTCGTCGAACGAGTCCCCGCACGGGCCGCTGCCGTCGGTGCAGGAGGCCATCGAGCAGGCCGCGCGCAACGTCAACCGGTACCCCGACAACAGCGCGACCGCGTTGATCGACGCCATCGCCGCCAAGCACGGGGTGCCCGCCGACCACGTCGCGGTGGGCTGCGGGTCGGTCGGCGTGGCGCAGATGCTCATCGAGGCGGTCGCCGAGCCGGGCGTGGAGATCGTCTACGCGTGGCGGTCGTTCGAGGCGTACCCGCTGCTGGTCGCGCTGTCGGGCGCCACGGCCGTGCAGGTGCCGCTGGTCGAGGAGACCCACGACCTGGACGCCATGGCCGAGGCGATCAACGAGAACACCCGCCTGGTCTTCGTCTGCAACCCCAACAACCCCACCGGCACCGTCGTGCGCCGCGCCCAGCTGGAGGCGTTCCTCGACCGCGTGCCGCGCGACGTGCTGGTCGTGCTGGACGAGGCCTACCGCGAGTACATCCGCGACGAGGACGTGCCCGACGGCCTGGACCTGCGCCGCGACCGCCCGAACGTGGCGGTGCTGCGCACGTTCTCCAAGGCGTACGGACTGGCGGGCCTGCGCGTCGGCTACCTGATCGCGCACCCGGCCGTGGCCGAGTCGATCCGCAAGACCTACCTGCCGTTCAGCGTGAACTCGGTCGCGCAGGCCGCCGGCGTCGCCTCCCTGAAGGCCGTCGACGAGCTGATGGAACGCGTCGAGGGCACCGTCAAGGAACGCGAGCGCGTCCGCAACGCCCTGCTCGCCGACGGCTGGACCGTCCCGCCGACCGAGGCGAACTTCGTGTGGCTGCGGCTGGGCGAGCAGACCATGGAGTTCTCGGCGGCGTGCGACGCGCGGGGCGTGAGCGTCCGGCCGTTCCCCGGCGAGGGCGCGCGGGTGTCCATCGGGTCGCCGGAGGACAACGACGCGTTCCTGGAGGTCGCGCGGGCCTACCCGCACCGCAACTGAGCCCGGCTCAGGGGGTGGCGCTCCCGCTCGTCCCCGGCAGCGGCAACGACGGCAGCACCGGGTTCGGCGGTGTCGTGGTCGGCGGTATCGTCGTCGGAGGCGTCGTGGTCGGAGGCGTCGTGGTCGGAGGCGTCGTGGTCGGGGGCGTCGTGGTCGGAGGCGTGGTCGGCTTCGGCGGCTTCGGGGGCTTGGGCTTGGGCGGCCTGGGCTTCGGAGGTACGGGCCTGGGCCGCTGACGCTGCGTCTTCGCGGGCGGGCGCTCCGGCGAACCGGCCATCGGCGCGCGTTGCCTCGGCGGCTCCGAACGTACCGGCGAGCCCGTCCGCTGGGGCTTCTCCGCGCTCTTGCGAGGAGGTTTCGGCTTCGCCGACGGCTGCGGCTCGGGAGCCGGGGACGCCTGGAGGAACGCGGGCATGTCGATGCCGGGCGGGGTGTATCCGACCATCGCCGACACCGCCACCCCGGCGCCCAGCACCACGACGGAGGAGACGGCGGCCAGCGCGACCCGCGCGCGGTCGCCGCGGCGCGGGCGGGCCGACAGGGTGCGGGAGAGCGGGGAGTGCGGCCGAGAGGGCGGCGGGAGATCGTCCATGCCGGGATCCCGTGAGGTCCGGCCCGTGATGGTTCACGCGCTCGTGGATTCGAGCGTACGCCGCCCCACCCGGATGCGTTCCGATCGGCCGAGGCCGCTCCCGGCCACGCAAGCGCGGGAACAACCTCGGCCGAACGAGCGTCCTAGGTGGTCGCCTTGGGCCCCAGCTTCTCCACGATCAGCCGGTACAGCTGCCGCGGACGGCCGGGCTGCGGCGTCCGGTTCGGCGGCAGCGGCCAGGCGAGACCCTCCTCGACCAGCGTGCGCAGCAGCCGCCGGGCGGTGCGCGGGGTGACGCCGAGCATCTTGCCGGCGTTCTCCGCGTCCACGATCAGCGGTTGCTCCTGGTCGCCGAGCTTGTCGGCCAGCCGGGCCAGGATCTCCAGCCCCTTCGGCTTGGCCTGCGGCTGGGTGCGCGGCGGCGTGCGCGGCGCGGGCACCAGGGCCCGGCCGTCGCGGTCCAGCGCGAACCCCTGCGCCCGCTGCGAGCTCTGCGACCGCGCCAGCGCCGCGCGCGCGTGCGACTCGGCCTCGTGCGCGGTGCGGCCCATGCCGATGCCGACCTCGATCGCCAGCCCCAGCTCCTCACGCACCCGCTCCACGAACGGCGGCGTCCGGAATCCCTCGGTCGTCGCCGTCACCGATCCGCGCGTGGCGATGACCAGGTAGCTGTGGTCGTCCAGCGGCCACACCGACGCGTTCATCCGGTGCGCCTCCTGGAGCAGCACCCGGTGCAGCGCCAGCTTCAGCTCGTCACGCCAGTACCGGGGCGTGACCCGGCGCGGCGTCTCGCGCAGCGTCGGCACGTCCACCAGCACGACGACGAGCTGCGACTCCTCCAGCCGGTGGTGCGCGCCGAGCAGTGCCGCCGTCTGCAGCGAACCGCGGATGGCGGCCCCGGTCGGGCGGACCCGGATGGTGGGCACCCCGGCCATCTCAAGGCGTTCCGCGGTGGCGTGGACGCAGGTCATCGCGACCGTGGTCGCGCCGCGTCGCCACAGCCGCTCATGGAACGCCGCCAGTGTTCCCGGCCCGGCGGCCTCCTCTCGTAGGTGTACCTGGTCGGTGCCCAGGCTGATCTCCGCGTAGGCCTCCTCGACCTCGGCCCGGCCGAGCACGTCGATGCTCACCCGGGCGGGGTCGAACCGGTCGTCCAGGGCGGCCCGCAACAGCGCGCCCTGCAGGGCGGCGCCGTTCAACGGCACGAAGGTCGCGGGCATGGTGAGCACCCCGGCCTTCCGTGCGAAGTCGTAGGGGACCGGACTGGCGAACAGACACACGTCCACCCCGGTCCCGAGCCGCACGACCTTGTCGGCCGCCTCCTGTTCGTCCCGGTAGGCCGCCGCGACCAGCCTGCTCGGCACCGGTGTCGGGCCGTGGCCCATCAACATGACCCGCTCCACCAGGTCATGCGGTCCCACGACACCGATCGTGAGGTCGGGTGTCACCGACCCCGTCCTGGCGGCCGTCATCGGCCGCTCGCTTCCCACCCGCAAGGGTGGCGAGGGTCCTGCCCCGGCCATGCGTTCGCGCACGCTCCGCCCAACGGTTGACTCATGGCTTGTCGCCCCTGCCTTCTGACCCAGCACCGCAGTTCCCGTGCGATTCGTTCCTCAGTGGGCAGATCGGGTCAGGGCGACCCTGTGTGACGCCCAGACGCGAAATCGAATCAAGAGTGCGGCGAAAAAGTAACCTACGCGACCCCCTGGTCAGTAATTTGTCACCATTCGGCCAGCCTTGATCCTGCATCTTGGGACGTCCGAAGTAGAAAAACAAGACCCGAAAACACCGCAGGGGCCGCCCCAAGGCGCTGATGCGCACTGAGGAGACCCCTGCGGCGTCCGTTTGGTTCACAGGATGGCCGAAATCCGACCGACCCGTCGCCGGGTCGCCCGAAAGTCGAGTGATCCGGCCGTCGGGGGGCGATGCCCCCGGCATGTTGGTGAATTTCTTTTACCGGGGTGGTTACTCCCCGTGCCGAACGTAGTTGATCAGGAGATCTCGCGGACGATGTCGGCGCCCAGCTGAGAAAGTCGCTCGGCCGTGTGGGAGTGCCCGCGGTCCAGGTAGTAGGCGGAGGTGATCGTGGTCTCGCCCGCGGCGGCCAGACCCGCCAGCACCAGCGCCGAGCCGCAGCGCAGGTCGTGCGCCTCCACCTCGGCGCCGCGCAGCGTCGCCGGGCCGTTGACCTTGGCGCGGTTGCCGTTGACCTCGATGTCGGCGCCCATCCGGGCCAGCTCCCCGGCCAGCTTGAACCGGCCGTCGAAGATCCGCTCGTAGATGTAGGACGGGCCGTCGGCCAGGCAGGACAGCGCCATGATCGGCGACTGGAGGTCGGTGGCGAAGCCCGGGTACTCGTCGGTGATCACGTTGATCGGGCGCAGCGGGCGCTCCCGGCGGACCTGCAGGACCGCACCCTGCTGGTGGAACTCCACGCCCATCTGCTCCAGCTTGTCGCCCGCGACGCCCAGGTGCTCCAGGTTCGCGCCGACCAGGCTCAGCTCGCCGCCGGTGATCGCGGCGGCCATCACGAACACGCCGGCGTCGATCCGGTCCGGCATGACGGTGTGCTCGACGGCCGTCAGCTCGTCCACGCCCTCGACGGTGATGAAGCCGGTGCCGCCGCCGCTGATCCGCGCGCCCATCGCCTGGAGGATGGCGATGTTGTCGAGCACCTCGGGCTCCAGCGCCGCGTTCTTGATCAGCGTCTGGCCCTTGGCGAGCGCCGCCGCCATGATCAGGTTCTCGGTGCCGGTGTGCGACGGGGTGTCGCAGTACAGGGTGGCGCCGCGCAGGTCGCCGGCCTTGATGTGGATGATGCCGTCGCCGTTGTCGCTCACCTGCTCGGTGACCGTGGCGCCCATCCGCTTGAAGCCGTTGTAGTGGAAGTCCAGGTTGCGGCTGCCCAGGTTGCAGCCGCCGACGCCCTCGATCACGGCCTCGCCGAGCCGGTGCAGCAGCGCCGGGACGAACAGGAACGAGCCGCGGAACTGCGCGGCGGTCTCGGCCGGCAGCACCGGGCTGGACAGCGTCGAGGCGTCGATCACGAGCGTGCGCTCGGCCTCGTGCAGCTCGGCCTTCGCGCCGACCGCGCGGGCCAGCTCCACCGCCCGTCGCACGTCCTCGATGATCGGCACGTTGCGCAGGACCGTGCGGCCCTTGCTCGCCATCAACGAAGCGCCGATCATCGGCAGGACGGCGTTCTTGGCGCCCTGGATGAAGACGGTGCCCTGCAGTCGGTGCCCGCCGCGCACGCGATAACGAACGTCCTGGCCCATGCTCATGCCGTCTGACTCCTTAAAGCTGCGGATACGTTGTCGGTCGTTCGTGGGGGACCGCCTGCCCGTCCGCGCACGGCGACGGCGGGTCACGGGGGCCGAGCGCGCCTTCGGCGTCCCCTCAACATCAACGCGACCCCAGTAAACCACCGAGCCGGGGGTGGGGCGTCCGGTGCGCGCACGCCTTGCCGCGTTCTGATCATTTAGATGTCCGCCGGGGGCCCCGGAGTTCGCGCCGTCCCCGAATTCGTCGGATTCCGTGTCGTCCGGAAAGTTCCGATCAAGTGCACTGTGCTCTTGATAAGCCTTATGTGGTCGTTCGGGGGAGTCTAAGGTGACCCGTCGTGGAAGACGCCCCCGGCTGGGACGCCATCGACGCCGCCTGCCGACGAATCCATGGTGACACCGCACCCCTGCATTACGGAACGGTCCCCAAGCGGTCTCTTGGCGGACCCGACCCCCTCGACGGGATCAGCGCCTACCGGTCCGGTTCCTCCAGGTCGTCGGCCTGACCCCGGACGAGGACGAGGCAGCCCGCACCTGGAACGTCGCGGGCCTGCTGGACCTGCTCGCGCCGCGCCAGCCGCTGCTGGCCACCGACGTCGCGCGGGCTCGCTGATGGACGAGGCCACGACGGCGGCGGCGCGCGCCGGGAAGGAGCGCGACGGTTCCGGCGTCGGCGCGCTCCACGTCACCACCGCGCACTGGGACCGCGACGCCGCCGGGACGACGGTGAGGCCGGGGGCGTCGCAGGCCCCGATGATCGCCGACTCGCTGCGGGGGCGGCTGCCGTACGGCCGCGCCCTGGTCGTGCGGGCCGGCGCCACGGTGGTGGTCTTCCGTCCCGCCGCGGAGCTGACCGTCGAACGGTCCGACGACTCGGCGCTGCTGGTGGGCGTGCCCGTCGCAGCGCTGGACGCGCTGCTGGCGGCGCTGGTCCGGCGGGCGGGCGTCGCGAGGTCGTGCCGGGGCCGCGGGTGGAGGTCGTCGGCTAGGGCCTGTTTCAAAGTGGGCCTCAGCCGCGCACGCGAGCGCGTGACCTGACCTGCGGGCCCGAAGCCGGAGGCGAGGGCCCGCGGGTCAGATCGCGAAGCGATGCCGCGCTCGCCAAGACCTGGTGAGGCGCGAGCCCCGGGCGAGCGCCGTAGGCCAGGGCTTTGAAACACAGGCTAGGCGGGTTCCAGGACCTCGACCTCGTCGCCCACGGTCAGGGTGCCGAGCGTGCGCGGGACGGCGTTCTGGCCGAAGCGGATGCCGCGGTCGATCGTGCGGTACCGGGCCAGCGTGCGCAGCGGCTCCCGGCCGCGTTCGCCGCTGTCCTGGTCGGTGGTGGTGATGACGCAGCGGGCGCACGCCTTCACCATCTCGATCACGGTCTCGCCGATCCGCAGCCGCCGCACCCGGTCCTCGCCGAACGCGCCCAGCCCCTCGACCACCAGGTTGGGGCGGAACCGGTTCATCGGCAGCGGGTCGTCCAGCCGTCCGTTGAGGTCGTCCAGCGACTCCCGCGAGATCACCAGCAGGGGGTAGCCGTCGGCGAACTCGACGACCGCGCCGCCGCGCGAGGTCTCCCGCCGCCCGGTGAAGCGGACCAGGCGGCAGTCGGCGTCCAGCAGCGCGCCGAACCACGCCGCCGCCTCGTCGCCCTGGTCGATCCCCCGGCACTCCGCGCGGTGGACGGTCACGTCGAGCACCGGCCCGTCGTCCACGGGCTTGTGGACGAGCGGGCCGGTGTCCAGCGCCGGGTCGGCCACCCCGACGGTCAGCTCCCGCCCGTCGAACGCCGGGCGCAGCAGCGCCATCCGCGCGTACTCCCGCTGCGACAGGAACCGCCCCTCCGGCGTGACCAGCATGAACTCGCGATCCCAGCGCACGCCGGTCGCCCTCAGCTCGGCCGTGCGCAGGGCCGTGCCGCCGCCGCTCTTGAGCGGGTAGACGTTCAGCTCGGTCAGGGTCGCCATCGCGGGGGGTCCTCCGGGGGAAGGGGCGGTCAGCTCAGCCGGGCGAGCCGTTCGAACATGGGGGCGAGGCGCTCGACGAACCGCTCGGGGCGGCACACCTCGTCCAGGCGCTTCTCGTCCAGCGTCAGCTCCGCCTCGGCGGCGTGCTTGCGCAGGGTCTCCCGGAACGGCACGCCGGTCTCCCAGGTCTCCATGGCCGCCTTCTGGACGAGCGGGTACGCCTCATCGTCCCGCGACATCCCGGCCTCGACCAGCTCCAGCAGCACCGTGGAGGTGTAGATGAGGCCGCCGGTGGAGTCGAGGTTCTCGCGCATCCGCCCGGCGTCCACGACCAGGCCGGACATGAGCCGGTCGGTGAGGCTGAGCATGTAGTCCAGCGCGATCGAGGCGTCCGGCAGCGCGATCCGCTCGGTGGAGGAGTGCGAGATGTCGCGCTCGTGCCACAGCGGGATGCCCTCCAGCACCGGCACCGTCTGCGCCCGCACGATCCGCGCCATCCCGGCCAGCCGCTCGGAGATGATCGGGTTCTTCTTGTGCGGCATGGCCGAGGAGCCCTTCTGGCCCTTGCCGAACGGCTCCCACAGCTCGCGCACCTCGGTGCGCTGCCCGTGCCGCACCTCCAGCGCGATGGCCTCCAGCACCGTCGCCATGATGGCCAGCGCCGAGACCCACTCGCTGATGCCATCGCGCAGCACCACCTGCGTGGACACGTCGGCGGGCCGCAGGCCCAGCTCGGCCGCCACCCGCTGCTCGATGGCCGGGTCGATGTTGGAGTAGGTGCCCACGGCGCCCGAGATCGCCATCACGCCGACGGCCTCGCGGGCCCGCCGCAGCCGGTCCCGCGACCGCGCCACGCCGAACGCGAAGTCCGCGACCCGGTGCCCCCACACGTCGGGCTCGCCGTGGATGCCGTGCGTGCGGCCCACCCGCAGGGTGTCCCGGTGCGCCAGGGCGTGGTCGCGCAGCGTCGCGACGAGCCGGTCGGCCTTGTCCAGCAGGATGTCGGTGGCCTCGACGAGCTGGAGCGCCAGCGCGGTGTCCAGCAGGTCCGAGGAGGTCATGCCGAAGTGCACGTACCGGGCCGCCTCGCGCGGCTCGGTGTTGTCGGCCCACGCCGACAGGAACGCGATCACGTCGTGCTGGGTGACCGCCTCGATCTCGTGCACGGCCTCGGGGGTCGGCGGCGGCGCGTTGCGGATCGGCTCCACCACCTCCGCCGGAATCGTGCCCGCGTCGGCGTGGGCCTCGACCACCAGGGTCTCGACCTTGCACCACAGCTCGTACTTGTGCGCGTCACTCCAGACGCGGCCCATCTCCGGAAGGGTGTAGCGCTCAATCACGCCTCGATTCTCCCAGGTGGCCCGCGATGCTCCGCGCACCGGGGGAGACCCCGGCCGCGCGGGCCGGGGCCGTCCGGGGCCCTCAGGCGTCCTGGGACGCCTTCAGCGCGATGTCGGTGCGGTGGTGGGCGCCGCGCAGCTCGATCTTCTCGACGGCGGCGTAGGCGGCGCGGCGGGCCGCGGCGAGGTCCGCGCCGGTGCCGACCACGTTGAGGACGCGGCCGCCGTTGGCGAGCAGCCGGCCCTCCTCGTCCCGCCGCGTCCCGGCGTGCAGCACGTACGCGTTCGGAACGGCCTCGGCCTCCTCGATCCCGGTGATGACGTCGCCCTTCACCGGCGCGGCCGGGTAGTTCTCGGCCGCGACGACCACGGTGACGGCCGCGCCGGTGCGCCAGATCGGGCGGAACGCCGGGTCCAGCCCGCCGATCGCGCACGCGTGCAGCAGCCCGGCCAGCGGCGTGGCCAGGCGGTCCAGCACGACCTGCGTCTCCGGGTCGCCGAACCGGGCGTTGAACTCCACCACCCGGACGCCCTTGGACGTCAGCGCCAGCCCCGCGTACAGCACGCCCACGTACGGCAGCCCGCGCCGCCGCAGCTCGTCCACGGCGGGCTGCACGACGGTCCGCATGACCTCGTCGACCAGGCCCGGCGGGGTCCACGGCAGCGGCGTGTAGGCGCCCATGCCGCCGGTGTTGGGCCCCTCGTCGCCGTCGTAGGCGCGCTTGAAGTCCTGCGCGGGCAGCAGCGACACCGCGTGCTGGCCGTCCGACAGGGCGAACAGCGACACCTCGGGGCCGTCGAGGTACTCCTCGATGACCACGCGCCCGCAGGCGGCGGCGTGCGCGGCGGCGGCGTCCCGGTCCTCGGTGACCACCACGCCCTTCCCGGCGGCCAGCCCGTCGTCCTTGACCACGTAGGGCGGGCCGAACGCGTCCAGCGCGGCGGCGACCTCCTCGGCGGACTCGCAGACCCGCGCGTCGGCGGTCGGCACCCCCGCCGCCTTCATGATCTCCTTGGCGAACGCCTTGGAGCCCTCGATCCGGGCGGCCTGGCGGTCCGGGCCGAAGCAGGCGATCCCGGCGCGCCGCAGGGCGTCGCCGACCCCCGCCATCAGCACCGCCTCGGGGCCGACCACGACCAGGTCGACCGCCAGGCGTTCGGCCAGCTCGACCACGGCGTTCGGGTCGGTCGGGTCGAGCTGGTGGTTGTCGGCGATCGCGGCGGTGCCGGGGTTGCCGGGGGCACAGTGCAGCGCGGAGACGACGTGGTCGCGGCGCAGGGCGCGGACGAGCGCATGCTCGCGGCCACCCGATCCAAGGACGAGTACTCGCACGTGAGGTGAGCTTAGTGGGCCACGCCGCGTCGAGGGTCGGCATATCCTCGGGGAGGGACGGCGTTGTCTCCGATGGGGGTCGCGCGTCCCGGGACGGGGACGCGAAGATCGTGTGAACTCCCGCGTTGCCCGAGGCGTCGTAAATGGTGACTGGTAGGCTGCTTTGTGCTTGTGGCCTTGTCGCCCAGTACGGAAGGAGGTGGTCGGGATGAGTCCTGGCGATACGTGCGCTTCGCCGGAAAACCCTCACAGTCCGGACTGGACTGCCCACCCGTCCGCCTCTATCAGGCGCCCGGCCACATCCCTCACGCGCTCCCTGGGCTGACCACCGCTCAGCCGGGTCGAGCGCGTCCTCGCATGTTCGTGGCCGGGGGTTAGGAGCCCCTCATGGCCATGACCCGTGTTCGCCCGGCCCGCACGATGTCCCTGTTCAAGACCCGGAGCCGGCCTCACGCCGTCCCCGCCCAGCAGGCGCGCCGCGACACCGCGGTGATCGACTGGGCCGCCTACATCGACGGGCACCGCGTCAACACCGACTCGGTCGCCGACGCCGTCCGCCTGGTGCGCGACGGCGGCCTCACCGCGCCCGAGGAGGGCAGCGCCGGATTCGTGTGGGTGGGCCTGCACGAGCCCTCGTCCACCGAGCTGACCGAGCTGGCCGAGGTGTTCGGCCTGCACCCGCTGGCCGTCGAGGACGCCATCCACGCCCACCAGCGGCCCAAGTTGGAACGCTACGACGACGTCCACTTCCTCGTGATGAAGACGGTCGGCTACGTGCAGCGCGACCCGGCGCAGGCCGAGGTCGTCGAGACCGGCGAGATCATGATCTTCTGTGGCGAGGACTTCGTGGTGACCGTGCGGCACGGCGCGCACGGCGAGCTCGGCCCGGCGCGCCGCCAGCTGGAGGCCAACCCCGAGCGCCTCCGCCTCGGCCCCACCGCCGTCGTGCACGCCGTCGCCGACCGCGTGGTCGACGGCTACGTGTGCGTCACCGACGCCGTCCAGGAGGACATCGACGAGGTCGAGGAGGCCGTCTTCGCCCCCGACCGCACCGACGAGGCCCGCCGCATCTACCGCCTCAAGCGCGAGGTGATCCAGCTCAAGCGCGCCGTCGGCCCGCTCGCCGGACCGCTGCGCAACCTCACCGGGCGCCGGTTCGTCCCCGACGACATCAAGGAGTACCTGCGCGACGTCGAGGACCACCTCACCCGCGTCCGCGAGCAGGTCGAGTCCTACGACGAGCTGCTCAACCCGATCCTGCACGCCCACATGACCCAGGTGACGGTCGCCGACAACCAGGACATGCGGAAGATCTCCGCCTGGGGCGCGATCTTCATGGTGCCGACCGCGATCGCCGGAATCTACGGGATGAACTTCGACTTCATGCCCGAGACCCAGTGGCGGTACGGCTACTTCATGGTCCTCGGCGTGATCGCCCTGGCGTGCCTGTCGCTGTACCGGGGGTTCCGCCGCAACGGCTGGCTCTGACCGCCAGCGGCTAGATCGTGTTTCAAAGCCCTCGTCTGCGGCGTCGGGCCCACGGGCCAGGTAACGCGCTCGCGTGCGTGGCCCAGGCCCCCTTTGAAGCAGGCCCTAGGCCGTCGGCGCCGGCACGGGGGTCCGGAACGGTGCCGGCACCGGCAGGCCCCGTGCCGCCAGCACCGCCCGCAGCCGGTCGGGGTAGTCGGTGACGATCGCGTCCACGCCGCGGTCGACGCACCGGTCCATCTCGGCGGGCTCGTTCACCGTCCACACCGCCACCGGCAGCGCCACCGCGCGCGCCGCCGCGACGAACCCGGGCGTGGTCAGATGGCGCTCGGGGGACAGGACGGTCGCGCCGATCTCCAGCGCCGCGTTCGCCGGCTCGGCCGGGGACAGCCCCGCCAGCCAGTCCGTGCCCGGGACGAGCGTCTTGCGCTCGACCAGCGCGACCCGTCCCAGATCGGGGGCGTGGCGGCGCGCGGCGACCAGCACCCGCCAGTCGAACGCCAGCACCCGCCCCCGCCCCGCCAGGCCCCGTTCGGCCAGCACCTCGGCGACCGCGACGGTGAAGCGCTCCACCTCGGCGCCGGACCAGCCCGGGTCGGTCTTGAGCTCGACGGCCAGCCGCACGTCCGGCGCGGCCCCGATCAGCGCGCACGCCTCGTCCAGCGTCGGGGGCCGCGTCCCGGGCAGCGGCAGCTGCGTCAGCACGAACGGGTCCTCGTCGTCCGGCGGGCGCCGCACGCCCATGTCCAGCGTCCGGAACTGCGCCAGCGTCAGCTCCCGGATCGCCCGCCCCACGTAGGGGAACGCCGGGTCGCCGGGCTCGGCCGGGCCGGTGTCGGCGACGTTGACCGGCGACAGCACCTGGTCGTGGTTGAGCACCGGGACGCCGTCGGCGGTGAAGCCCACGTCGAGCTCGACGGCGTCCACGCCCAGCGCCAGCGCGTGCGCGAAACCCGGCAGCGTGTTCTCCGGCCGGAGCCCGCGGGCGCCCCGATGTCCATGGATCTCCACGGACCCCCCGATCAGATTCACGCCCGGCACGCTACAGGCCGTGGCCGAACGACGTGCGGCCGACAGGTGAGGACCCCGGAAACGGAAGGGGGCCTCCCCGCGGGAGGCCCCCTTCCGTCCGTCCGGATCAGACCAGCGGGTGCAGCTGGAGGGTCTGCTCGCGGCCCGGGCCCACGCCGATGGCGGAGATCCGGGCGCCCGACATCTCCTCCAGGGCGCGCACGTAGGCCTGCGCGTTCTTCGGCAGGTCCTCGAACGTCTTGGCGCCCGTGATGTCCTCCTGCCAGCCGTCGAAGTACTCCAGGACCGGCTTGGCGTGGTGGAACCCGGTCTGGGTGGTGGGCATCTCGGCCACGCGCTCACCGTCGACCTCGTAGGCGACGCACACCGGGACCCGTTCCAGGCCGGACAGCACGTCCAGCTTGGTCAGGAAGAAGTCGGTGATGCCGTTGACGCGGGTGGCGTAGCGGGCGATCACAGCGTCGAACCAGCCGCAGCGGCGGTCGCGGCCGGTGGTGACGCCGTACTCGCCGCCCTTGGTGCGCAGGTACTCGCCCCACTCGTCCAGCAGCTCGGTCGGGAACGGGCCCGAGCCGACGCGCGTGGTGTAGGCCTTCAGGATGCCGATCACCTTGGTGATCTTCGTGGGGCCGACGCCGGACCCCGCGCACGCGCCGCCCGCGGTGGGGCTGGAGGAGGTCACGAACGGGTAGGTGCCGTGGTCGATGTCCAGCAGGGTGCCCTGGGCGCCCTCCAGCAGCACGACCTTGTCCTCGTCCAGGGCCTTGTTCAGGATCAGCGTGGTGTCGGCCACGTAGGGCTTCAGCCGCTCGCCGTACTCCAGGTACTCCTGGACGATCGGGCCGGTCTCGATGCGGCGCCGGTTGTAGACCTTGGTGAGGACCTGGTTCTTCTCGCGCAGCGACAGGTCCAGCTTCTGGGTGAGGATGTTCGGGTCGAACAGGTCCTGCACCCGGATGCCCATCCGGTTGATCTTGTCGGCGTAGGCCGGGCCGATGCCGCGGCCCGTGGTGCCGATCCGGGCCTTGCCGAGGTAGCGCTCGGTCACCTTGTCCAGGGTCCGGTGCTGCGGCATGATCAGGTGCGCGTTCGCCGAGATCAGCAGGCGTTCGGCGGAGATGCCGCGCTCCTGGAGACCGTCGATCTCGGCCAGCAGCACCGACGGGTCGATGACCACGCCGTTGCCGATCACCGGGATGACGTCGTCCGACAGGATGCCGGACGGCAGCAGGTGCAGCGCGTAGCTCTTGTCGCCGATGACCACGGTGTGGCCGGCGTTGTTGCCACCCTGGTAGCGGACGACGTAGTCGACGTCGCCACCCAGCAGGTCGGTGGCCTTGCCCTTGCCCTCATCTCCCCATTGGGCACCGACAAGAACGATGGCCGGCATGCCACATTTCCTTCCCACGACGAAGGCCCCTGATCGCAAGTGCGAAGGGGCCTCTTGCGATCAAATCGTACCCGGACCCGGGCGCGGAAGAAACCGCATGTCGCGAGCGGCGGTGTCCGGACCGGGGAGCGCCCGGAGCGGAGCGACCAGGGCGACGGGGGAGGACACCGCCCGAGGGCTCGCGACACGCCGCACGCGGCGCGGCCATGGGCGCGTCATGGCGGCGGTGCCGGAAGCGCCTGGTGGGACGGGCTTGACCGCGTGTCGAAGACCTACTGCGCGAGGGCCTCCGCCGCGGCGGCGCTGCTGTCGCGCAGGAACGCCTTGCAGCGCTCGGCCTCGTCCTCCTCGCCGATCGCGGCGGCGGCGCGGCCCAGGGCGTTCAGGGCGCGCAGGAAGCCGCGGTTGGGCGCGTGCTCCCAGGGGATCGGGCCGTGGCCCTTCCAGCCCGCCCGGCGCAGCTGGTCCAGCCCCCGGTGGTAGCCGGTGCGCGCGTAGGCGTAGGAGTCGATGACGCTGCCCTTGGCGAACGCGCGGTCGGCCAGTTCGGCCCACGCGCCCGGGTAGTCGGGGTGGCGGGCGGCCACCTCGATCGGGTCGACGCCGTTCTCCAGGGCCGTGCGGGCCTCGGTGTTGTCCGGCAGTTCGGTCGGGGGCGGTCCGCCGAGCAGGTTCTGGGTCATGCGGGCCATGGTAAGTCCGCTCGCATGGTGCGTATCAACCCGGGTGCCGCCCTTCCGCATGACCCGAACGGACTGGTCCCGGGGGCGCGACCGGAAGCCGGAAATGGGCGGACCCCTCGGCCTTCAGGGAGCGGACGTCCGGCCACCGCCGGCGGATCGCCCGTATCACCCCCTGGTTGTCGAACACGACCTCGGCGTCGAACTCGGTGATCCCGCGCCGCAGGGCCAGCGCCGACAGGCAGTCCAGCAGCAGCCCCCCGAGCCCGCGCCGCTGCCAGGGGTCGACGACCAGCATGGCGATCTCGGCGCGCCAGGGCCGGCCGCGGTCGCGGAAGTACTCGGCGATCCCGATCAGGTCGTCGTCCAGCAGCGCGGCGAGGGCCTCCCGGTTCCAGTGGTCGAGCCCGTCCAGCGAGCGCACGTAGGGCTCGGGGATGGCGGGGGTGCCGGAGAAGAAGCGGGTGTAGAGGCTGCCCCGGGACAGCCAGGCCGACATGCGGCGCAGCCGGGCGTCGTCGGTCACGTTGTAGGGGCGGATGCGGACGTCGTCGAGCGTCGCGGCCCAGCCGCCGTCCCCGATGCGGGCGCCGTTGCCCTCAGCGAGTTGCGTCATAAAACTTATTGGACCGCAAAGAGTTGCGTGAAACAACCCTCAGGCGCGGATCAGCCGCGCACTCCCGGGCCCGGGACCGGCTCCACCTCGTGGGGCTCCAGCGCCCTGCCGCAGGAGGAGCACACCAGGCCGTCGGCCACATGCCCGTCGCAGCCCTTGTGGGAGACCAGGACGGGCGGCCCGTCCGGCGCGTAGTAGCGGTCGCCCCACAGCATCAGCGACACCAGGGCGGGCCACAGCTCCACGCCCTTGCGGGTCAGGCGGTACTCGTGACGCTCGGGACGCTCCTGGTAGGGGACGCGCCGCAGCAGGCCCTCGTCGCACAGCCGGGTGAGACGGTCGGCCAGCACGTTGCGGGCGATGCCGAGCGTCTCCTGGAAGTCGTCGAAGCGCCGGACGCCCTGGAACGCGCTGCGGATCACCAGCAGGGTCCAGCGGTCCCCGATGACCTCCAGCGCGCGGGCGACCGAGCAGTCCAGGGACTCGTAGGTGCGGGGAAGGGCCACGTTCGGAGCGTACCCGGGTTTCGTCAGACAACGCGGTGGGCGCGGAAAGGGCCCCGCCGCGCGCGACGGGGCCCCTCCGGACCGGCTGACCGATCCCCTTACCTGATCTTCTTGCCCGCCGACAGCAGGTGCTCGCAGGCCTCCGTCACCCGGGCGGCCATGTTGTTCTCGGCGGCCTTGCCGTAGGAGCGCGGGTCGTACTTCTTCTTGTTGCCGACCTCGCCGTCCACCTTCAGCACGCCGTCGTAGTTGGCGAACATGTGCGCCGCGATCGGGCGGGTGAACGCGTACTGGGTGTCGGTGTCGATGTTCATCTTGATGACGCCGTAGGACACCGCCTCGCGGATCTCCTCCAGGGTGGAGCCGGAGCCGCCGTGGAACACCAGGTCGAACGGCTTCTCCTTGCCGTACTTGGCGCCGACCGCCTCCTGGATCTCCTTCAGGACCTCCGGCCGCAGCTTGACCGCGCCCGGCTTGTAGACGCCGTGCACGTTGCCGAACGTCGCGGCCAGGATGTAGCGGCCCTTCTCGCCCACGCCCACGGCCTCGGCGGTCGCCAGGGCGTCACCGGGGGTGGTGTAGAGCTTCTCGTTGATCTCGTTGGCGACGCCGTCCTCCTCGCCGCCGACCACGCCGATCTCCATCTCCATGATGATGTTCGCCTTGGCGCACTCCTCCAGGAGCTCCGCGGCGATCTGGAGGTTCTCCTCCAGCGGGACCGCCGAGCCGTCCCACATGTGCGACTGGAACAGCGGCTCCTCGCCGCGCGCCACCCGCTCCTGGGAGAGCTTGATCAGCGGGCGCATGAAGCCGTCCAGCTTGTCCTTCGGACAGTGGTCGGTGTGCAGCGCGATGTTCACCGGGTACTTCGCCGCGACCACGCGGGCGTACTCGGCGAGGGCGGACGATCCGACGACCATGTCCTTGACGGACTGCCCGGACAGGTACTCGGCGCCGCCGGTGGACACCTGGATGATGCCGTCGCTCTCGGCCTCAGCGAAGCCCTGCAGCGCCGCGTTCAGCGTCTGGCTGGAGGTCACGTTGATGGCGGGGTACGCGAAGCCGTCACGCTTGGCGCGGTCGAGCATCTCCGCGTAGACCTCAGGGGTCGCGATGGGCATGTGGGCATCCTTTCCGAACGCAGTGGTGCCGCCACGTTCCGGCGCCGCGCTCCCGGGCGGGCGCCGGGCGTACCGGCCGTGCAGGTCATGCCGTGTCCACGGTCAGTATCCCGCTTTTCGCCCGCCAGGCCAGCGGGCCCCCGTGGCGGGTCGCGCACCCCGCCGCCGAACGGCTCGCGAACGGCCCCCGGACCCCGCCGAAGAGGGGCTGGACGTCGTACTTCTCCCGGAAAGCTTCGCGCCCGCCGGGTACGCTCACAACGTGGATCTCGCGCTCATACCCATGGACATCACCGAGTGGCTGCACCCCACCGCGTGGCTGCAGCTTTTCGGAACCTTCGCCACGATCGGCGTCATCGCCATCATCTTCGCGGAGACCGGACTGCTGTTCGGCTGCATCCTGCCGGGGGACTCGCTGCTGTTCACGGCGGGGATCCTCACCGCGGTCAGCACGGTCAACGGCCAGGAGTTCCAGCCGTTGTCGCTGCCCGCGCTGCTGGTCGGCGGCCCCCTGGCCGCCGTCGCGGGGGCCCAGCTCGGCCACTGGCTGGGCGCGAAGTACGGCCGCAAGCTGTTCGACCGGCCCGACTCCCGCATCTTCAAGCAGGAGTGGGTGGAGAAGGCCGAGTACTACTTCAACAAGTTCGGCCCGGCCAAGGCCGTGGTGCTGGCGCGCTTCATCCCGATCGTGCGGACGTTCATCAACCCCCTGGCGGGGATGCTCGGCATGGACTCGCGCCGGTTCTTCATGTGGAACGTCATCGGCGGCGTGATCTGGACCGACGTGCTGTTCCTGATGGGCCACTTCCTCGGCGCGAGCGTGCCGGACATCGACAAGTACATCCTGCCGGGCGTCGCCGTGATCCTCATCCTGTCCGTCATCCCGATCATCCGGGAGGTCATGAAGGGGCGGAAGGGCAAGGGTAACGGAGCGAATATTAATGACTCTGAAGAGTCACGTGCGTCGCTCAGCGGTGAGACTTATCGCTAATCTCCCCGTGTGGGACGTCATCGGTCGGACCCTAGGGGTCTCGCGCGCATATTGATCGCGGCTGTCGCCGTGGCACTGGCATTAGCGCTTGTCGTGGTAGGTGGAATGTCGTTGTTCAACGCGCTCACCTCCGAAGACGCCAAGCCGGGCCCGACGCCCACGGAGCCGGGGGGGACCAAGGCCGCCACCTCCACCTCGACCTCCACGGCCACGGCGGCCACCCCCCTGGTGATCCGGAACGTCAGCTCCCGGCCCGTCGTGGTGACCGTCACGGTCTCGGACACCAAGGACGTGCTGCACCGCGGCCCGCTCAATCCCGGTGAGGGCCGTCAGTACGACGAGGCCCCGCTGGACGTGGTCGCGGCCGACGCGGGCGCCGTCCGGGTCGTCGTCTACGGCCAGGTGAAGCAGGGCGGCCAGACGGGCCAGCGGGGCACCTGGTTCGTGCCGAAGAAATGAGAGGGCGTCCGGGCCGTCCGGGCGCGGGCGGCCCGCCGGGTCGACGAACGGCCGCGGGGGAACCCCCGCGGCCGTCGGATGTCCGGACGGGTCGGTCCGGACGGGTCAGTCCAGGCCGAGGTCGGCGACGCTGAACGGGTGCCGGTACTCCAGCCCCTCGGCGGCGATCCGCTCGGCCGCCCCGCGCTCCAGGATGGTCGCCACGGCCACCACCTCGGCGCCGGCCTCCCGCAGCGCCTCCACCGCCGTCAGCACCGAGCCGCCGGTCGTGGAGGTGTCCTCCACCGCCAGGACGCGGCGGCCACTGACGTCCGGGCCCTCGATGCGGCGCTGCAGGCCGTGCTGCTTGTCGGACTTGCGGACCACGAACGCGTCCAGCCTGCGCCCGCGCGCGGCGGCGGCGTGCAGCATCGCGGTCGCCACCGGGTCGGCGCCGAGCGTGAGCCCGCCGACGGCCTCGTAGTCCAGGTCCGCGGTCGCGTCCAGCATCACCCGTCCCACCAGCGGCGCCACCGCGCCGTCCAGCGTCACCCGGCGCAGGTCCACGTACCAGGAGGCCCGCCGCCCTGACGACAGCACGAAGTCGCCGTGCACGACGGCCTTGTCCTTGATCTCTTTCAGCAGGTCATCACGTTCGCTCACACCCGCCAACCCTATGCGTGGCGCCGTGTCGTTCGGGCAGGGGCCCGCGTCGCCGCGCCCGCCCCGTGTACGGTGAGCACCGTCAAGCGGACCCGGCGGGCCTGGGAGGTGGATGTGACGCCCGGAACCGTCGTGCTGCTGCACTCCCCGCACGGCGCCGCCGACGGCTGGGGGGATCTTCCGGAGATGCTCCGCTCCTACGGCCTGGACGTGATCGCGCCGGACGTCCCGGACGCGACCGGCGCCCGGTACGTGGCCCGCGCCTCGCTGGTCATCGCGGCGACCGACCCGTCGGTGCCCCTGGTCCTGGTCGGGCACGGCGCGGCGGGCCCGCTGCTGCCCGCGGTGGCCCTCGCCCAGCGCGCCGCCCACCGCGGGGTCGGGGGCTACGTGTTCGTGGACGCCGACCTGCCCCGGCCGCGCCGCGGCCACGAGCACGATCACGAGGGCGGTCACGGGGAGCCGCCGGCCCCGGTCCCGGCGGACTGGCCGGACGCCCCCTGCGGCTATCTGTGGACCCACGCCGACCGCACCGCCGGGCCGGCCGAACGCGAGCGGTCGGTCCGCGAGGCGCGGCTGCGCGGCTGGACGGTCGTCGAGCACGAGCCCCCCGCCGCGGCGGCCCAGTCCCTCAGCGAGCTGATCGCGACGCTGTGACCGTCCCTGCCGGTGCGGCGCGGGGACGTCAGGCGTTCTTCAGCAGGTCGTCCAGCAGCGCGTCGTAGGAGTCCTCGGGGCGGCCCAGGTCCACGCGGGCGCGGTAGCGCAGCCGGAGCAGCGCCTCCAGGCTGTCCTCCGCCAGCGCCACGTCGTCGGAGTCCGAGGTCAGCGAGACGTCGTCCGCCGGGGACGGCTCGGGCCCGCCGCCGATGCCGGTGCCCACGGCGCGGTCGCGGAGCGCCAGGATCCGGTCCACGCCGCTGGTGGCCCACTCGTGCGCGCCGACCGGGTCGCCCTGGGCGTACAGGACCTCCGCGACGGCGCGGTAGACCTCGGGGTCGTCGGGGGCGTCGGCGCGGATCTGGTCCAGGAGGGCCCGCGCCTCATCGGCGCGGCCCAGCTCGAACAGCGCGTCGGCGAGGTAGGCGCGCGGGTCGCCGTAGGTCTCGCCGCCGTCCTCCATGGCGCGGCGGTAGAACCGGGCCGCCTGGTCGTGGTCGCCCGCGTGCTGCCACTGCTCGCCCGCGCGCAGCAGGACGTTGGCGCGGGAGACCCCGCCGGACACCTCGTCGGCGAGTTGGGCGAACCGCCGGGCCGCCGCGATGTGATCGCCCGTGCGCAGGGTGTCGAACTCCAGGTCGTCGAGATCGTCTTCCGTCACATGCGTCACGGTTCCACGCTACCCGCCGCCCGTCGGTCGAACCGGGTAATCGCGGATGATCGTTCATCTTTTGCCGGGATACGCCCCGCTACCTGCGGGAGCGTTCGAGGGCGTCCCAGAAGCCGCGGCGCAGGGCGTGCCGGACCTCGTCGTGCAGCAGGAAGTCGATGGGCAGCGAGGAGCCCTGCAACAGCCGGGCCTCCAGGTCGGAGGGCATGCGCGGCTTGCGCGCCAGGACCGCCTCCAGCCACAGCGCGGGGGCGTCGCGGGCGACCGACTCGCCGAAGTCCTGGCCCTCCTGGTGGGCGGCCTTGACCGCGTCCGACAGGGTCGGGGTGTTCTGCTGCACCGGGGCCGGGGAGATCTGCTGCGGCCCGGTGTAGGGGCCGTGCGGCGTCGCCGGGACCGGGCTCGACGACGTGGACGGGCCCACCGGGCTCGCCGACGGGGGCGGGGAGTACTGCGGGCCGGAGGGCGGCGGGGCCTGCGTCGCGGCGGAGGACGGGGCGGACGTCGCGTTGGACACCGGCGACGAGGACGACGAGGTGGCGTTCGGGCCGCCCACGGTGGTGCCGAGGCCGGTGTCGATGCCGGCGGCGAACGAGGATCCCAGCGAGCCCGAGCCCAGCGACCCAAGGCCGGGCGGCGGGGACTGGCTGGGCACCAGGCCCGAGCCGGTCGGGCTGCCCACCGGGGGCTGGCCGGTGAGGGGGGTGGCCGGGGGCGGGCCGTTGTGCGGGGCGGACCGCAGCGTGCCGATCGAGCTGCCGGAACCGCCGTGGCCGTTGGACAGCGGGCTGGTGGACGACGAGGACGACGAGGAGGCGCTCTCGACCCCGGCCAGCAGGTTCACGTAGGGGCGCAGATGGCCCGAGCCGATCTCGATGAGGTCGTCGCACTCCTGGCGCAGCACCCGGGAGATCGTCCAGTTGCCGTCCACGGCGACGTGCACGACGGTGACGCGGACGCCGAGGTCCTGCGCGTCGGCGACCACCTGGGCGAGATCCTCGTCGCCGCTGACCAGGACCGCGTCGGCGAGCGCGCCGTTGCGGGCCAGCGTCATCAGGTCGCGGTGGATCTCGGTGTCGACGCCCTCGCGGCGGCCGGGGCGGATGCGCCCCAGGCGCAGCTTCAGTCCGGGAAGGTCGGCCAGGGCCTCGTGCTCGGGCGCCCGGCGTCCCTCGACCGTCGCCTCGTACCAGTAGCAGCGCAGCAGCGGCATGCCGGTGCGCTCGCGGGCGAGGTTGCTCAGCAGTTGCAGCAGACCGCCGAAATCCCAGGAGACCGTCTCGCGATGGCGGGTGCCGTGCACCGCCATGGCGCCGTCCGCCAGCAGATAGCCGGCGTCTACGAACAGCGCGCAGCGATCCATGCGACACCGCCTTTCCTCAACGCGGATCTTCCCCGGTGTCCGCTCCACGGCCGGGCCGGGGAGCGGGACGCGGACCGGCGGAGGACCCGGGTCTCTATAGCGTAGTGAAGCCCGTCTGCCCCGTAGGCCAATACGGCGATTCGCCACTCTTTCATGCGGGCCGCCCGTGCGCGACCGTCGCCGAGCGCCGACTTCCGGCCGGACCCCGCGGTCCGCCCCGGAAGGGCGGGCGGCGCCGGCGCGCCGGACGACGACAGCGCGGACGCTACCAGGCGTTCCGGACTGCCCCTAATGCTTCGTCATGATCTTTACGACTGGGGGTGCGGCCGGGGTTCCCGGTGGTCTTTCCCGGACCTCCGCTTTCAACTCCGCATCGGCGCGGTGACGGTGACGACCCCCGCCAGGAGCGCGTCCTGCCGGGTGGTCAGCGTGAGCGTGGCGCGTCCGTCCAGCACCGCGGTGAAGTAATCCACATCTATCCCGAACGTAAGTCCGGGCCCGACGGCGCCGTCGGACGAGCCGTCCAGGACGTTGCCCGCGTCGCGGTCCCCGGCGGCGGGCGTGAGGGGCTGCCCGTCCAGCAGCAGCCGGTCGCCGGGCAGGTCGGCGTCGCCCTCCCAGGCGACCAGGCCGATCCGGGCCGGGCGGGCGGCGGCGAGCAGGCCGTTCACCGGGACGTCGAACCGCCGGTGGTAGTCGCGGTGCGGGCCCAGCGCGCGCACCGCGTCGAGCACCATCGCCTGCTGGTAGGGGGCCTCCGGGTCGGCGACCACCGCGACCAGACTCCAGCCGGCGTGGGTGGCCGAGCCGTCGCGGGTGGGGACGTCGGCGGCCCACCACGTTCCGCCGCCGTGCTCGCGGACCTGCGCGGTGACGTCGGCGAACGCCTGGTAGGCGGGGTAGCCGGGCAGCCGGCCGCGCTGCGTCTCGGCGGGCCGGACCGTCCGGTACCCGCCGCCGGGCCCGCGCAGCTTCGCGGTCACCGGGTCGTCACCCCGCTCGGACGGGACCGCGCCCGACCAGTACAGGCCCGCCCACAGCACCTTCGCGCCGGGCGGCAGGTCGAGGCGCGCGGCGCTGGAGGAGGCGGTCTTCGGGTCGTCGTCGCGGTCGGCCGGGACCATGTCCCAGAAGTCGTTGTCGCGGCGGTGCCCCCGGCGGTCCAGCGCCGCGCGGCAGCCGGACCGCTCCGGGTCGCAGGTGAGCAGCGCGTTGCCGGTCTGCACGGTCCGGACGTTGCCGTCCACGGCGAACCGGGCGGGCATCCCGTCGGGCGCGACGCCCCGGTCGGCCCGCGCGGTGACCCGGTGCCCGCCGGAGCGCAGCGTGACCCGCGGCGGCGTGGCGTAGGGCGCGGCGTCGCCGACGTGGACGTCCAGATACGCGGAGGTGGTGTCACCCGGCTTGATCGGGGCGCGCGTGCAACGGACACGCGTATACCGCGAAACCAAGTGCTCCCCACCGCCAGCCACCTCCGCCCCCGACACGTCGGAGCCCGGCATGTGGGCGCCGGGTATGTGGGCGCCGGGCGTACGAGCGCCGACCGCGCGGCTGCCTGACGCGCGGGCAGCGGGTGTGCGGGCTTTGGCGGCGCGGGTGCTGGTGGCGTTGGCCCTGGGCGTGCGAGCGCCGGACGGGCGGGTACCCGTCGCTCGGCCGTTGGGCGTGTGGAGGGCGGTGTTGGGGATGGTCGGGGGCTTGTGGGGGCGGCAGTTCCAGCCGTCGCCGGGTGGGCGCAGCGGTGTGAACGTCGCCGAGTTCCGGCCCGAGGCCGCGCCCCGGTAGGTGACGTCGGGTGGCAGGTCCACGTCGGCCACCACGTTCTCGGAACGGCCCGTGCCGTCGTTGCGGACCGCCATCGCCACGATCCCGGTCTGCTGGCGCAGCAGCGTCCCGATCGCGCCGATGCTCGCGGTGAGCCGGGCGGGCCGCTCCGGGGGAGGTGGCGGGGCGGGGCGGGGCGCGTTCGGCCGGGGTGAGGGCTTCGGGGGCTTCTGCTCCGGTGGCTTCGGTTCCGGGGGCCGTGGTCGCGGTGGCCGGGGTTCGGGAGGCTGCGGCTTGGGGGCGGGCGGGGCGGCCGCCGGGGGCCGGGCGGCGGGCGTGATCGGCTTCTTGTCGCCGGTCGGGACCATCGCCAGCGCCATCCCGACCATGATCGCCAAACCCGCCGCGCCGGCGCCGAGCGCCTGCTGCTGCCGTTTGGGCAGGTGCCGGAACCAGCCGAAGATCCCGCCGCCGGCGACGCCCGCCTGGGCCGCCGCCAGGTAGGCGACGCCGGCCGTGCCGAGCACGACCGGGCCCAGGGCCTCGCGCAGGGTGGTGTTGACGTCGACGAGTTCGGCGTGGATCGCCTGGCAGCGGGCGCAGTCGCCCAGATGTTCCTCGATCTTGCGGGCGTCCCGCCTGGCCAGGCCGTCGCGCACGTACGCGCCGAGCTTGTCGAGAACGGGACGGCACCGCGCGTCGACGGTCACGGCGGCCCCGGCGGCGACGCCGGGGGCGGCGTGCTCGGCGGTCCGCTCCCGCGCCAGGTGCATCTGGAGGTACGCCTGCCGCAGGCCCTCCCGGGCGCGGTAGGCGAGGGCGGCGGCCCCGTTGGGGGTGAGGCCGAGCAGCGGCGCGACGTCGGCGGGCCTGGCGCCCTCCACGACGGTGTGCCACAGCACGGTCTGCCAGCGTTCCGGCAGCGACCGGTACGCCTGCACGATCATCGTGCGTTCCAGCCCCTCCAGCGCCGGGTCGTCGAACGGCAGCCCCGGGTCGAACAGCTCCATCCGGTCGGTGGTGTGCAGCCGCC
Organism: Actinomadura kijaniata NBRC 14229; assembly: GCF_001552175.1. GTDB lineage: Bacteria > Actinomycetota > Actinomycetes > Streptosporangiales > Streptosporangiaceae > Spirillospora > Spirillospora kijaniata. Next base: position 28,332 of record NZ_BCQR01000076.1, on the reverse strand, counting down.
GGTCGTTGCGGTACATGTCGTAGACGCTGTTGCGGACCGCCGTCAGCAGGTACGGCCGGAACCCCGACCGCGGGCCGCCGCCGCGCCGGATCGCGTCCAGGATCCTCTCGAACGCGTTCTGCACCGCGTCGTCGGCGGCGTCGCCCCCGATCAGGTGCCCGGCCAGCCCGCGCGCCGCGGCCCGGTGCCGTGCGAACAGCAGCCCCAGCGCCTCGGAGTCCCCGGCCCGGATCCGGGCGATGAGCACGGCGTCGCTGGGTTCCGGCGCCGTTCCCGTGGGGGCGGTCCCCGACGCGGCCTTGCCCACGCACGCCCTCCTCGACCCGATCCTTGATCGCTCTTGGTGATGACTTGAACACCGAGTGTCGCGGGAAATGATTCCGCAAACCGCGTCATGGCTAAACCGCTTCGCCGTCATAGGTGTGACGGCACGGGCCGGAAAGAGGGTCCGCCCAGCTCAGAAGGGTCGAGGGGACAGGAGTGACTATGCGGGATGAGCCGGACGAACTGCGGGAACGGTGGCGGGAACGCAGCCTGGCGGCCGGCTGGGCGGTGCCCGGGGACTGGTGGACCCCGGCCGTGGAGTCGGTGACGGCGGCGGTGTGCCTGGGGAAGGGCATGGCGGTGGCGTGCGTGCGGCTGGGGAGGGCGCGCGGACGCGCCGGGATCGGGCTCGGCGAGACCCTGGACGACCTCGGCGCGCTGTTCGCCGAGCTGCACTGGCCGGACCCGCCGCTGTCGCTGGTGCGGTGCGCCGCCGAGGGCTGGGTGGACTCGGGGCTGATGGAGCTGGCCGCGCAGACCTGCGAGGACCCGCTGACCGGGCTGACGACGATGCCCTACCTGCGGTCCCGGCTGGCCGAGGTGTACCGCGCGGCGGGGGCGCTCGGCGGCGCGCCCGGCACGGCGGTCGGCGACACCCACCGCCTGGTCGTGGTGGACCTGCCCGCCCAGGCCGAGCCGTGGCGGCGGCTGGCCCGCGCGATCGTCGTCGCGCACGACCTGCGCGCGGTGTTCCGGGGCGGCGAGACGCTGACGCTGGTGGGCATGGGCCGGGCCGCGGCGCTGGTGCGGTCCGGCCCGGACCTGGCCGCCCATCTCGACGCGCTGCACCGGTCGCTGGAGCGCACGCTCGGCGCGGCCCCGGTCGCCGTCGGCGGGCGGGAACGTTCCTACCAGCACGAACGCGACGGTTTCCTGATCTGGGCGGAGGAGCTTCCCGCGTCGCTGGCCGAGGCGCAGGAACTGCTGGGCCGCATGGCCCGCTAGGGACGCCACCGGCGTCGCGCGCTCCCGGCGAGGGGGCGGGGGCCGGCGCCGGTGGCCCGGCCGGGGCGCGTCCGTTCCGGCGAGGGGGCGGAACGGACGCACCCGGCGGCCCGGTTCAGGTCAGGTCGACGGCCCCCATGCCGGTCAGCGTCGTCTCGGACGAGGGGGTCTCCCAGCGGATCCGGCAGGAACGGCCGCGCAGGTCCACGGTCGCGATGGCGTTGTCGAACCAGGGGCCGTCGGTGATCCGCCACCGCAGCGGCGGCTTGGGCACCTTCGCCCACCGCGCCAGCAGCCGGGGGAGGGCCGCCGTCGGCCGGGCGACGGCGAGGCGGTTGGCCCAGCGGAACGCGGCGGGCAGCGGGTTGCGCAGCGGCGAGCACACGACCTGCGTGATGACCGAGTCGGTGCCGGGGTCGGTGACGCGCGCCAGGTAGGAGTAGTGGACGTCGCCGGACAGGAACGAGATGCTGGCCGGGGCCCGGCCGCGCTCGCCCCGCCCGACCTCGATCACGTCCCGGGCGACCTCGCGGAACGACCGGTCGAACGCGCCCCAGTGCTCCAGGTCCGCGCCCTGCCGCAGTTTCTCCCCGAACCGCGCCATCCGGGGGCCCCACGCGCCGCCCGCGACGGCCTCGTTCCAGTTCTCGCCGTGGTGGATCGCCGGGGCCAGCAGGTACGGCAGCGAGCTGGCGATCAGCAGGTGGTCCACGTCGCCGCGCAGCTGCCGGTCCAGCCAGTCGAACTCGGCGTCGTCGAGCATCCCGCGCCGGTCCGGCGTCAGCAGCCGGGAGCAGCGGCTGTCCACGACGACCAGGCGGACGTCGCCCCACTCGTGGGCGTAGCTCCAGCGCGCGGTGTCCGGCTGCTTGTCGGCGCGCTCGGCGAACTCGTCGAGGATCTTCCCGCCGTCGCCGCCGTCGGCGGACGCCTCGCGGACGGCCCGGTACATCGGGTCGGCGGCGCGCTCCTGCGGCGACAGGTTCCCCAGGTGCTGGTACACCCAGTAGGAGGCGATGCCGCCGACGATACGGTTGCGCCACCAGGGCTCGCGCCACATCTGGACCCGCCACTCGTAGGAGGTGTTCCAGTCGTCGCGGATGTCGTGGTCATCGAAGATCACGAACGTGGGCAGGGTCGCCAGCAGCCAGCGCACCGCCGGATCCTCGTTCCACGCCAGCTTGTACAGGTGGGTGTAGTCCTCGAAGTCGGCGAGCTCGTCGAGGGGCTCCTCGGTGCGGCGCGCCCGGATGAACGTGCGCATCTCCTCGCTGAGCTCGTCGGCGTACACCTGGTCGCCGACCATCAGCAGCGCGTCGGGCCACCCCTCGCCACCGTCGGCGAGCTGGTGCGCCAGCGCCGCCAGCGCGTCCTCCCCGAACGCCCGCGCCGTGTCGGGCGCCCGCCGGCACGACCCGAAGGAGATCTGGAGCCCGTCCGACAGGTCCAGCGTCCGGATCTGCGCCGGCGGGAACCGGGTGACGCCCTCCGGCCACACGCGGGTGTCGTCGAGATCGACCGCGTAGGGGACGCGCGCCCCGGCCTCCAGGCCGTCGATCTCGACCAGCGCGTAGTGGTGGCCGTGGACGGTGAACGTCCGCGCGGCCGCGTCGAGCCCGTGCTCCTCGTTGTGCACCCGCACCCTGCAAGGGTGGGAGGTCTCCACCCAGATGGTCGCGGTGTGCTCGCCGACGTGGCGGAGCAGCGGGCCCAACACCAAAGCTGTCATACCTCGATTCTCTAGCGGACCGGGGGCGGCCGCGTCCATGGTTTGAGCCGTTCGTCCTTGGTGGGGTCACAGCTCGTCGAGCAGCGCGGCGGTCCCGTCGACCGAGTCGTAGAGGATCCGGAACGCGGTGTCCTTGATGCCGCAGTACTCGGAGATGCCGACGCGGAGCTGGGTCTCCATGACCTCGTCCAGGCCCGATTCGGCGTAGCCGCGGGCGGTCTGCCCCGCCAGGGCGATCCACTCCATGCTCTTGCCGGACAGGTCGCGGGGGCCGTAGGCGAAGCCGTGGTTCCAGACGCGGTCGAACCAGCCCTTGAGGATCGCGGGCGGGCCGAACCACCAGACGGGGAACACCACGACGATCTTGTCGGCGGCCGTGACGCGGTCCATGTGGCGGTGGGTCTCGGCGGTGTAGCGCTTGCCGGGGTCGGCCCAGTCCGGCTCGTCCGCCGGGGTCATGCGGGGGTCGAAGCCCTCGGCGTGCAGGTCCAGGAGGTCCACGGTGTGGCCGTCGGCGCGGAGGCGCTCGGCCGTCCGCCGCGCCACCTCGGCGGTGAGGGAGTCGGGACGGGGGTGCGCGACGACGAGCAGCGCCGTGGGCGCCGGGTTCGGGGTGGTCATCAGAGCTTCACCAGCATCTTTCCGGTGTTCGATCCGGTCAGGAGGCCGAGCAGGGCGGCCGGGGCGTTCGCGATGCCCTCCATGACCGTCTCCTCGGTGCGCAGGGAGCCGTCGGCCAGCCAGCCCGCCGCCTGCGCGATGTACTCGGGGAATCGGTCGAAGTGGTCGCTCACCTGCATGCCGCGCAGGGTGAGCCGCCGCTGAACGATCTTGTCGAGGTTGCGGGGGCCGGGGACGGCGGCGTCGTAGCCGCTGATCGCGCCGATCAGGACGGCGCGGGCGCCGGTCCGCATGGCCTCGATCGCGGCCTCCAGGTGGTCGCCGCCGACGTTGTCCACGTACAGGTCGATGCCGTCCGGGGCCGCCTCCGCGAGCTGGCCCGCCAGGTCGCCCTTCCGGTAGTCCAGGGCGGCGTCGAAGCCGAGGTCGTGGACGAGCTTCTTGGTCTTGTCCGGGCCGCCCGCCGAGCCGATGACCCTGGCGGCGCCCAGCCTGCGGGCGATCTGCCCGGCGACGCTGCCGACCGCCCCGGCCGCCGCCGACACGAAGACCACGTCGCCCTCGCGGACCGGGACCACCTCGGTGAGCGCGGCCCACGCGGTGAGCCCGGTGGTGCCGAGCGCGCTCAGGTACGCCTGGGCGGGGGCGAGGCCGGTGTCGACCACGGTGGCCTCGGCGGCGTCCAGGACGGCGTACTCGCGCCAGCCGAGGAAGTGCGTCACGGTCGCGCCGACCGGGACCTCCGGGGAGCGCGAGGCGACGACCTCGCCGACCGCCGCGCCGAACAGCGGCTCCCCGACCTGGTACGGCGGCAGGACCGCCTCGACGTCCTCGTTCATCAGCAGGCGCATGTAGGGGTCCGCGGACATCCATGTGTTGCGGACGAGGACCTGGCCGTCGGCGGGTTCGGGGACGGCGGTCTCGACGAGGGCGAAGTGCTCGGGGCCGGCCTTGGCGGCGGGGCGGGCGGCGAGCCGGATCTCACGGTGGGTGTTCGTCATGGCCCCGACTCTGCCGAGCGGCGCTTCAGGAATCCTTTGGGTCGGCTTTGGGGCGTTAACCTGCCTGCATGCGTTTCGGGGTGCTGGGGCCGGTCGCGGCGTGGACCGACGACGGGCGTCCGGTGCGGATCCCCGACCTGAAGGTGCGGGCGCTGCTGGCCGACCTGCTGGCCAACGAGGGGCGGCCCGTCTCGGCGGACCGGCTGATCGACGACCTGTGGGGCGAGCGCCTGCCGCGCAACCCCCTCGCCACGTTGCAGACGCGGGTGTCGCAGCTCCGGCGGGCGCTGGAGGAGGCCGAGCCGGGGGCGCGTGCGCTGGTGGTGTCGCAGCGGCCCGGCTACCTGCTGCGCGGCGGCTCCGTGGACGCCGTCCGGTTCCGTGAGCTGGCCGCCCGGGGCCGCGCCGCCGACGACCCGGCCGAACGGTCCGCGCTGCTCGGCGAGGCCCTGGACCTGTGGCGCGGCGAGCCCTACGCCGACTTCGCCGACGCGGAGTTCGCGCGGGCGGAGGTCACGCGGCTGGCGGAGGAGCGGCTGGCCGTCCTGGAGGACCGCGCCGAGGCCCGCCTCGCCCTCGGCGAGCACGACGCGCTCACCGCCGACCTCGCCGACCTGGTCGAGCGCCATCCCCTGCGGGAGCGCCTGCGGGCCGTCCACCTGCGGGCCCTGTACCGTTCCGGCCGCCAGACCGAGGCCCTCGCCGCCTACGCCGAGCTGCGCGAACGCCTCGCCGACGAGCTCGGCCTCGACCCCGGCCCCGAGCTGGCCGCCCTGCACGAGGCGATCCTCCGGCAGGACCCGTCGCTGGCCCCCGAGCGGCCGCGCGGCAACCTGCCCGCCCCCGTCACCGACCTGATCGGCCGGGACGGCGCGGTGGCCGGGGTGCGCTCCCTGCTCGGCACGTCCCGGATGGTCACGCTGGTCGGGCCGGGCGGTGTCGGCAAGACCAGCCTCGCCCTGGAGACCGCCCGCGCCCTGGACCCGCCCGGCGGGGCGTGGCTGGTGGAGCTGGCCGGGCTGGACCGGGGCGCGCGGACGGGCGCGGCCGACGTCGTCGCGAACGCGCTCGGGGCCCGCGACGACCGGGTCCCGCTGCCCGAACGGCTGCGCGGCAAGCGCCTGCTCCTGCTGCTCGACAACTGCGAGCACGTCGTCGAGCAGGTCGCCGCCCTCGCCGCCGACCTGCTGCGCGCCGCGCCGGACCTGCGGATCCTCGCCACCAGCCAGGAACCCCTGGGGATCGCCGGGGAGGCGCTGTGGCCGGTCGCGCCGCTGGACCCGCCGGACGCGGAGCGGCTGTTCGCCGAGCGGGCCGCCGCCGTCGCGCCGGGGTTCGCGCTGACCGGCGACAACGCCGCGGCCGTCGCGTCGATCTGCCGTCGCCTCGACGGCATCCCCCTGGCGCTGGAGCTGGCCGCCACGCGCGTCCGGGCCGTCGGCGTCCACGAGCTGGCCGCCCGCCTGGACGACCGGTTCGGCGTGCTGGTGGCGGGCCGCCGCGACGCCCCCGCCCGGCAGCGCACCCTCCGCGCGATGATCGACTGGAGCTGGGAGCCGCTCACCGAGGCCGAACGCGTCGTCCTGCGCCGCCTGGCCGTGCCCGCCGACGGCTGCGTCCTGCCCGCCGCCGAACAGGTCTGCGCCGCGCCCGGCGTGAACGTCCTGGACACGCTGGCGCGGCTGGTGGACCGTTCGCTGGTCGTCGCGGGCCCGCGGTACCGCCTGCTGGAGTCGGTCCGCGCCTACGCCCTGGAACGCCTCCACGAGGCGGGCGAGGCCGACGAGATCCGCCGCCGCCACCTGGCCTGGAACGTCGCGCTCGCCGAACGCGCCGCGGCCCGCCTGTACGGCCGTGACCAGCGGGAGTGGCTGGAACGCCTGGACGCCGAGGACGCCAACCTGCGCGCCGTCCTCGACTCCGCGCCGCCCGCCGAGGCGCTCCGCCTCGTCAACGCCCTGTCCTGGTACTGGTTCCTGCGCGGGCGCGTGCTGGAGGCCCGCCGCGCCCTGGAACGCGCCCTGGCGCGCGGCGGCGACCTGCCGGGCGCCGTCGAGGCGCGGGTCTGGCTCGCCGGGTTCTCCCTGCTGACCAGCGACGGCACCGACGAGAGGGCGCGCGGCGCGGCCGTCCGCGCCGCGGAGGCCGAGATCGACGACCCCGGGACGCGCGCGTGGACGCGGTGGTTCCTGGGCTTCGCGCACCGGGGCTTCGGCGACCTGGACGTCACCGCCGACCTGGTCGGGCGCGCGCTGGAGACGTTCCGGGCCCGCGACGACCGGTGGGGCGTGGCCGCCGCGCTGAGCGTCCGCGCCACGATCGCCCGCGCCCGCTCCGACCTGGCGGCCGCGCGCCGCGACGCGTCCGAGGCCCGCGGCCTGTTCCGCGAGGTGGGGGACCGCTGGGGCGGCCTGCACGCCGCCGGGACCCTCGCCGACGTCGCCGAGATCGCGGGCGACTACCCCGAGGCGGCCCGCCTGCACCGCGAGAGCCTGCGCATGGCCGAGGAGCTGGGATTGTGGGCGCAGGTGTCGTTCAGCCTCTCCGGGCTGGGCCGCATCCACCTGCTGACCGGCGACGCCGACACCGCCGACGCCCTGCACGAGCGCGCCCGCCGCCTGGCGGTCACCCAGTCCAACCTGGTCGCCGAGCACTTCGCCGACGTGGGCCTGGCCCTGGCCGCGCGCCGCCGGGGCGACCTGGACCGCGCCGAGGGCATCCTGGCCAGGTGGCTGCCGTGGATCCGCAAGGTGGACGGTGAGCCGGGCCTGCCGCTGGTCCTGACCGAGCTGGGGTTCGTCGCCCAGAGGCGGGGCGATGTGGGCAGGGCCCGCGCCCTCCACGAGGACGCCCTGGCCGCCGCCCGCCGGATCGGCGACCCCCGGGCGATCGCCCACGCGCTGGAGGGGATGGCGGGCGCGACGGTCCTGGCGGGCGACGCCGCGACCGCCGTCCGCCTCCTCGACGAGGCCACCGCCCTGCGCGCCTCGGTGGACGCCCCGCTGCCCGAGGCCGAGCGCGGCGACGTGGACCGCGTCCGGGCCGCCGTCCGCGCGCTCACCGACCGGGACGCGCACCGGTACTCAGACGGAAGATGAGTACCGGCGCTCTGCCGCTCCCCCGGCGGGCCGACGAGACTGGTCGCATGATCCGCCACCTTGTCGCCGCCGTCCTGCTGGCCGCCGTCGCCGCCGCCGACTGGGCCGTCTGGCTCGGCTGGGACCAGAAGTACGTCGAGCACTCCGACGGCCACGTCAGCGGCCCCTACGAGGCGTGGCAGGTCGTCGGCCTGGTGGCCGTGCTGATGATCGTCGGCGGGGTGGCCGCCCACCGCCGGTACGCGCTCGCCGCGACGTTCGGCATCACCGTGGGCCTGACGGCGGCGGCCTCCTACGACTGGTCCGACGACGGCAGCGGGCTCTGGCTGGTCGGCGCGGCGGCGGTCGCCCTCGGGACCCTGTTCGCCACCGGGGCGGCCACCGCCGTGATCAGCGCCGTCTCCCGCGGTGTCCGGGCCCGCGGGACCGCGGGGTGACCGCGTCCGGCCTCACGGGCACAGCGTCCGCGGCGCGCCGCCGCGGACCTCGGCCCGGACGCAGCCGCCGTCCAGGCCGTCATGCGCGGTGGCGCACGGAGTCCGCCGACTTCGCCTCGCCCCACAGGTAGGCGTGGAACGCCCCGACGAGCTTCCCGACCTCGGGATTCCGGTCGATCTTCCGCTTGAGGGAGCCGAGTTCGCCGCGGGACCGCATCCAGGCGCGGTAGTCCTTCGCCGGGGCCACGGGCGACGCGTCGGTCAGCGAGAACGCCACCGTGTAGTCACGGGTGCCGTCGCCCCTGCCGAACGTGTGCGCGGTCTCGCCGTGCAGCCGTCCCTTCCGCGACACGAACCTCACCGTCGTCCCGATGTCGGTCGGCACGATGTGGCTCACGCCGCGCGACCCGACCTGGTAGCCCCAGAACGGCATGGTCAGGTCGCCCGCCAGCCGCATCTCCTCCCCGGCGAACCGCGACCCGGCCGAGTTCCAGAACGGGTCGTCCACCGGCACGCCCATGCCCGCGCCCACGGGCACGGCCAGCCGCGAGGTCCCCCCGTCGGTCCCGGTGACGGGCCACTTCAGCGTCCCGTCCCGCCCCCCGGCGGTGACCGACAGGCCCCGCTCCGGGAACGACCACGCCACGGCGCCGCCCTTCGGCGCGACCCGGCCGGGCTCGCCGAGATCCGGCACGGGCTCGGCCAGGGTCAGCGAGCGGCCGTCCCGGGTCCGCGCCGTGACCCCGAGCCTCCTGACATCGACGCGGTACTCGCCGCTCCCCAGCCGGAGGACGGCGTCGTTCCCCTCCAGCCGCACCGGCGACGCGGCCGCGACCCGCTCCGCCCATCCGTTACCGCCGCACCCGGCGGCCAGCACCCCCAGTGCGCCGACGGCGGCGCACCCCTTCGACAACGCTCTACGAACCATGCCCGAAACTGTGCGTCCCGGAAATAAGAGCTTCCTAAGAGGAACAGGGAAAGCGATCGATGGTTCGCGCGAAGGGTCGGTGAAAGCTGTCGCCCACGCCCCTCAGGAGGCGCGCATGACGAAGGCACGACCATGAGTGCCGGTGTGGAGGAGCGGGCGGACGACGCCGAGCTCGCCGCGCTGTTCCGGCGCGATCCGGAGTCGTTCACCGCCGTCTACGACCGCTACCACCGCGACGTGTACCTGTACGTGTCCGGGCGGCTGGACGTGCAGGCGGGGGAGGACGCCGCCGCCGAGACGTTCCTGGTCGCGTTCGGGCTGCGGGACCGGTTCGACCCCGAACGCGGCGGGCTGCGGCCCTGGCTGTTCGGGATCGCCACCAACATCGTGGCCCGGCACCGCCGCAGGGAGGCCCGCCACTACAAGGCCCTGGCGCGCGGCCGGGCCGAGACCGCCGACGGCCCCGAGGGCCGGGTCGTCGCCACCGTCGCGGCGCAGCACATGCGGCCCCGCGTCGCCCAGGCCCTGCTCGGGCTGAACCAGGGCGAACGCGACGTGCTGCTGCTGGTCGCGCTCGGCCAGCTCACCCACGAGGAGGTCGCCCAGGCCCTCGGCGTCTCCTACGGCACGGTCGGCTCCCGGCTCAGCCGGGCCCGCAAGAAGCTCAACAAGACCCTGAACCGGGAGGACCTCCATGGATGACCTTCAGATGATCGCGGCGGCGCTCGCCAAGCCCGAACCGGACCGCGACGCGGTCGCGGAGGGCCGCCACCGCCTCCAGAACGCCGTGCGCGGCGGAGGGACGGCCCGTTCCCGCCGCCGTTTCGCCTGGCCCGCCATCGGCCTGTCCCTGACGGCCGCCGCCGCGGTGGCCGTCGTCGCGGTCGGCACCGGCACCCCCTCGGCCCCCGCGCCCAACAGCCCGCCCGCCGCCGCCCCCATGTCGGCGCGGCAGGTCCTGCTCGCCGCCGCCGACACCGCCGAGAGGACCCCGGAGGGCAAGGGCGCCTACTGGTATGTCCGGAAGGTCGAGAAGGGCGGCCCGCGCTCCGCGCCCGTCCTCGGTGAGCGCTGGACGGACCGCCGGGGCCAGGCATGGCGGCGCGACCTGAAGACCGAGGGGGAGATGTACAAGGTCCCGGGGAGGCCGCGGCTCAGCCTGGGCTCGCTGGAGGTCACCTACGAGCAGGTCCGCCGCCTGCCGGGCAGGCCGGACGCGCTGCGTGACTGGATCTCCGCCGCCGTCGCGCGCAGCGACATCCGCACCAGCCGGGGCGGGCTCACCGCCGCCGACCGCAGGGAGTTCACCCTCACCTCGCTGATCTCCATGGTCTCGTCGGCCCCGGTCACGCCGCAGGCCCGCGCCGCCGCGTTCCGCGCCCTCGCCGCCTGGCCGGGCGTGACCAACCTCGGCCGGGTGCCCGGTGGCCAGGGACTCCAGATCCCGCTGGCCAGTGGCAAGGCCCGCGTCGTCGTCGACCCGGCGACCGGGCTGCTCCGCGACTCCAACTTCTACGTGATGCCCGACGGCGGCCTGGTGTGGATGACCGAGGGCGGCACCGTCACCGTCACCGCCCGCTGGACCGACACGCTGCCCAAGTAGTCCCGACACCCGGGGTGGGGACAGCCCCACCCCGGGTTGGGTAGGTGCGCCCATGTCGCCGCGGACCGCCGCTCCCTAGATTCGATCACACAGGGAACCGGAGAAGGGAGCGGGCATGGCGGTCCAGAACGACGCGGACGGGCGGCGGCCGTCGAGGCTGCGGCGCCGGGCGGCCATGGCGCTGGTCGTCGCCACGGGGGTGGCGGTCTCCGCGGTGATCCCGCAGCCGCCCGAGAACCCCGTCACCCGGATCACCCACTCGGCCGTCGAGGCGTCGCGCTAGCGGCCGGGCGGCCCGTACATGGCGTCCAGCGCCGCGCGGACCTCGGTCTCGGTGGCGGGGCGGGCGTTCAGCGCCGCGTCGCGGACCAGGGCGGCGGCGACGCCGTCGGTGGCGGAGGCGCGCACCAGCAGCGGCCCCCGCCGCAGCACGTACTCCCGCAGCCCGCACGGGCAGCCCCACTCCGGCTTCTCGACCATCGTGCCCGTGCGACGCCACAGCCCCGGCCGTTCCTCGGCGCAGGACGGGCGCTCCGCCTCTCCCCGGTCGGTGACCAGGCGGGCGCGGCAGCCGGCGGCCGGGAACGTTCCGCGCTCCACCCGCACCGTGATGTGGTCGGCCCCGTAGTACGCCGGGGCGGGCGCGCCCGCCGTGACGGACCTGAGCGTCAGCCTCGGAGCCGTGATCACCGAGACGCTCTCGGGCCGGTAACCCGTCACCCGGGTGGTGAACAGCAGCTCGCGCGGCACGCCGAGCCGTTCCAGGTGGCCGGCGTACGCGGTGGTGTCCTTCCGGTCGTCGATCACCGTGACCGCGCCCCCCACCACGGCGACGACCGCCAGCAGCGTCGGCACCGCCGTCCACCACACCGCCAGCAGCGCCGCCGCCAGCGCGAACGGCAGCCCGCCCAGCACGGCGACGACCAGCTCGTTCTCGCCGAACGGGAGCTTCAGCGCGGAGTTGGCGTACGCGCCGGACCCCAGCCCGGCCGCGCCGCCGGCGAAGACCAGGACCGCCCAGAGCACGCGCGTGCCCCGCGCGCGGGTCAGCGGCGAGGCGTCCGCCGTGACCGTGCCCGCGAACACCAGCCCGGCCACCCCGAGCACGGCCACCGCCAGCCCGACGAGCGGGGCGCCGAACAGGGCCATGACGAACGCCATGACCAGCATCCCGGTGAGCACCGAGCCGAACGCCCATACCCCGGCGAGCTGCACCAGAACGAGCTTCCACCGCACCATGGGCCCACCCTGGCAGAGGCCGTGCCGGGGCGACTCGGTCGAAGTACTCAGTCCGGGCTGAGTACCCCGGTCAGCTTCCGGCCGTGCGGAGCAGCAGCCTGTGCAGCGTCTGCTGCTCGTCGGGGGAGAGCCCGGCGAGCGGGGAGTCCTCCATCAGCATGGTCAGCAGGCGTTCGCGCAGCTCCGTGCCCTTCTCGGTGAGCACGAGCCGCTTGGCGCGCCGGTCGGTGGGGTGCGGCTGCCGCGTGACCAGGCCCTGCTTCTCCAGCTTGTCGGCGACGAAGGTGGCGTTGGAGGGCTCGCAGCTCATCCGTTCGGCCAGCTCCCGCAGGGTCATCGGGCCGGTCAGCTCGCGCAGCGCGGTCGCCTGCGGCGCGGTCAGGCCGAGCGTGGCGGCCCGGACGCGGACATGGCCCTCGATCCGCTGGGAGAGCCCGTTCACCAGGCCGCACAGCTCGCGCTCGGCGACGGCCAGCTCCTCGCGATCAGGCGTCATGGACCAAGAGTACATCAAGTTGGAACAGTTGCAATTAGAATGATTCGAGTTGTAAGTTTCTCGGCCATGACGACGAACCGCCTCACCACCCCGTCCGGCCCGCGCACCCTGACCCTCGGCGATCTGAGGCTCACCTACGTCCCGGACGGCGACGTGCGGCTCAAGCCGCGCGGCTGGTTCCCCGCCAGCACCGACGCCGACTGGGCCGCCCGCCCCGAGTACCTCGCCGACGACGGCAACCTGGTCGCCAGCCTCGGCGGCCTGCTCGTCGAGCACGGCGACCGCGCGCTGCTCATCGACACCGGCTTCGGCCCCGTCACCCTCCCCGACGACCCCGCCAACGCGCTGACCGGCGCGGTGCGCAGCGGAGCGCTCCCCGACTCGCTCGCCGCCCTGGGCCGCGCCCCCGCCGACGTCGAGGCCGTCGCGATCACCCACCTGCACCCCGACCACCTCGGCTGGCAGGACCGCTTCGCCACGGTCCTGGTCGCCGCGCCCGAATGGGCCGACCGCGAGCACGTCATCGAGCACGGCACCCCCGCCGAGACCCTCGACGCCCTCGCCCCCCGCGTGCGCACCTTCACCGACGGCGAGGAGGTCTTCCCCGGCGTCCGGACCCGCATCACCGCGGGCCACACCCCCGGGCACACCGTCTACGAGATCACTTCCGGCGGACGGCGCCTGCTCGCGTTCGGCGACGCCCTGCACTCCCCGGCGCAGGCCGCCCGCCCCGACTGGTCCGCCGCCGTCGACCACGACCCGGAGCTGGCCGCCAAGGAACGCGCCCTCCTGGTCGCCGAGCTCTCCGAGCCCGACACGCTCGGCTTCGGCGTCCACTTCGCGGACGTGCCCTTCGGCCGCGTCCGCGACGGCCGCTGGGAGCCGGTGGCGTGACCGCGTCCGACGCCGCGAGCCACGAGACGGCCCGGCCCGTCGGGGAACGCGCCCCGCTCGGCCGCCGGATCCCGCACGTTCGGGTTCCCCAGGGAGGCGGCCCTCGGCCGCGACGACGGTCGGGGTCCGGTGGTGTGACCGGGTTCGATGTCGTGGGCCACGGTCCCGTCCGGATCTCCGGGGAGCGCCCCGCGTGGTCGCCGGACCCGTTCGGTTCCGGTCCCGTTCGCGATGATCGCTGGGAGGTGGCGGCATGACCGCTTCGTCTTGGGCTTCCGGGGCGCGACACGGGGCCGCCGTTTCCCGGGAGACCGCGGCATGACGGCCTTCTCCCTCCCCGCTCGCGGGGTGGGGCACTGGCCCGCGGTGACGGCCGCCGCCCTCACCGCGACGGTCACCGTCACGCCCGGGTTCACGGTCGGCGCGTTCACCGCTCCCATCGCCGCCGACCTGCGCGTCTCCCGGCTGACGCTGGGGCTGGCGATGAGCGTCTTCTACGCCGCCACCGCGCTCGGCTCGCCGTTCGCCAAACGGATGGCGGCCCGCCTCCCGGTGCCCACCGCGCTCACCGTCGCCGCCCTCGCGGCGTCGGCGACCCTGCTGGCCGTCTCCCTGGCGACCCACGCGGCGGTGCTGTTCGCGGCGCTGGCGGCGGGCGGCCTGACCAACGCCCTCGTGCAGCCCGCCGCCGGACGCGTGATCGCCGCCCGCGCCCCCGAGCACCGCCGCTCCCTGGCGTCGGGCCTGGTCGGCGCGGCCCTGGGGGCCGCCACCCTGATCCCCGGGCTGCTGGTCGCGTTCGTCCTGCCCGCCCACGGCTGGCGCGCCGCGATGGCGGCCGCCGCCGTGATCGCCCTGCTCCCCGCGGCCCTCGCCCCGCTGACCCGCGTCCCGGCCGCCGCCCCGGCCGCGCGACCGGGCGTCCCGGACCCCGTGAACGCCGGGGCGGGCCGGACGCTGCGGCTCTGGGCGGTCGCGGCGGCGCTGTCGGCGGCCGGGAACAACGCCGTCGCCACCTACTTCGTGGCGCTCGCCGGTCACGCCGGGATCGCGGGCGCGGTCGCGGGGAACCTGCTGTCCCTCAGCGCGCTGCTCGCCATCGCCGTGCGGCTCGCCGCGGGCGGGCTCACCGACCGCGCGCCCCGGCACAACCCCGCCGTCATCGCCGCGATGATGGCCGCCGGGGCGGCCGGGCTCGCGCTCGTCGCCCTCGGGCACCCGGCGGCGTTCCTGGTGGGCGCGGTGCTGGCGTTCTCCGCCGGATGGGGATGGACGGGGCTGCTGCTCGCCACCGTGATCCGGCTGCTGCCCGGCCGGGCCGAGAACGCCGGGCACACCGTCCAGGTCGGCGTGTTCTCCGGCGCGGCCGTCGCGCCGTTCGCGTTCGGCGCGCTGTCGGACGCGTTCGGCGCCGACGGCGCGGCGCTGGCGGCGGCGGACGCCGGGCTGGCCGCCGCCGTCCTCACCGTCCTCGGCGCGCGCACCGGTCGGTGAACGCGGAAGGGCCCCGGACGCGCCGTCCGGGGCCCCTTGCGGTCACTTGGTGAGGGTCACCGTCTCCGCCGGGCCGACGGTCAGCCGGTCGGCGGCCTCGTCGAGGTCCACCACCACCTCCTCGCCGTCGCGGACCTTGCCCGACAGCAGCTCGCGGGCGAGCTGGTCGCCGATCGCGGTCTGCACCAGGCGGCGCAGCGGACGCGCGCCGTACAGCGGGTCGTAGCCGGTCAGCGCCAGCCACTCGCGCGCCGCCGGGGTGACCGTCAGCGTCAGCTGCCGGTCCGCCAGCCGCGCCGCCAGCCGGTCCACCTGGAGGTCCACGATCCGCGTCAGCTCGTCGGTCGACAGCGCGTCGAACAGGATCACGTCGTCCAGGCGGTTGAGGAACTCCGGCTTGAACGACGCCCGCACCGCGTTCATCACCGCCTCGCGCTTGGTCCCGTTCTCCATCGTCGGATCGACCAGGAACTGCGACCCGATGTTGGAGGTCAGGATGAGGATCGTGTTGCGGAAGTCGACGGTGCGGCCCTGACCGTCGGTGAGACGGCCGTCGTCGAGCACCTGGAGGAGGATGTCGAAGACCTCCGGGTGGGCCTTCTCCACCTCGTCCAGCAGCACCACCGAGTACGGGCGGCGCCGGACGGACTCGGTGAGCTGGCCGCCCTCCTCGTAGCCGACGTAGCCGGGCGGCGCGCCGACCAGCCGGGCCACCGAGTGCTTCTCGGAGTACTCGCTCATGTCGATGCGGGTGGTGGCCCGCTCGTCGTCGAACAGGAACTCCGCCAGGGCCTTGGCCAGCTCGGTCTTGCCGACGCCGGTCGGGCCGAGGAACAGGAACGAGCCGGTCGGCCGGTCCGGGTCGGAGATCCCGGCGCGGGCGCGGCGCACCGCGTCCGACACCGCCTGCACGGCCGTCCGCTGGCCGATCAGGCGCCGGCCGAGCTCGTCCTCCATCCGCAGCAGCTTGGCGGTCTCGCCCTCCATCAGGCGGCCCGCCGGGATGCCGGTCCAGGACGCCACCACGTCGGCGACGTCGTCGGGCCCGACCTCCTCCTTCACCATCGCGTCGCGGTTCTCGGCCTGCGCCGACGCCTCCTCCAGCTGCTTCTCCAGCGTGGGGATCTCGCCGTAGGTCAGGCGCGCGGAGGTCTCCAGGTCGCCGTCGCGCTGGGCGCGCTCGGCCTCGCCGCGCAGCTGGTCGATGCGCTCCTTGAGCTCACCGACCCGGTTCAGCCCGGCCTTCTCCCGCTCCCAGCGGGCGACCAGCGCGTTGAGCTGCTCCTGCCGGTCGGCCAGGTCGCGGCGGAGCCGTTCCAGCCGCTGCTTGGAGGCCTCGTCGGTCTCCTTGGCGAGCGCCAGCTCCTCCATCTTCAGCCGGTCGACGGCGCGCTGGAGCTCGTCGATCTCGACCGGCCGCGAGTCGATCTCCATGCGGAGCCGGGACGCGGCCTCGTCCACCAGGTCGATCGCCTTGTCCGGCAGGAACCGCGCGGTGATGTACCGGTCCGACAGGGTGGCGGCGGCGACCAGCGCCGAGTCGTTGATCTGCACCTTGTGGTGCGCCTCGTAGCGGCCCTTCAGGCCGCGCAGGATCGCGATGGTGTCCTCGACCGACGGCTCCCCGACGAAGACCTGCTGGAACCGGCGCTCCAGGGCGGGGTCCTTCTCGATCCGCTCCCGGTACTCGTCCAGCGTCGTCGCGCCGATCATGCGCAGCTCGCCGCGCGCCAGCATCGGCTTGAGCATGTTCCCGGCGTCCATCGCGCCCTCGGCGCCGCCCGCCCCGACGACGGTGTGCAGCTCGTCGATGAACGTGACGATCTGCCCGTCGCTCTGCTTGATCTCGTTCAGGACGGCCTTCAGCCGCTCCTCGAACTCGCCCCGGTACTTCGCCCCCGCGACCATCGCGCCGAGGTCCAGGGAGACCAGCCGCTTGTTGCGCAGCGACTCGGGAACGTCCCCGGCCACGATCCGCTGGGCGAGGCCCTCCACGACGGCGGTCTTGCCGACGCCGGGCTCGCCGATCAGCACCGGGTTGTTCTTGGTGCGCCGCGACAGCACCTGCACCACGCGCCGGATCTCGGTGTCGCGCCCGATGACCGGGTCGAGCTTGCCCTCGCGGGCGGCGGCGGTCAGGTCGACGCCGTACTTCTCCAGCGCCTGGTAGGTCTCCTCGGGGTTCTCGCTGGTGACCTTCTGGTGGCCGCGGACCTTCTCGAACGCGTCCAGCAGCGCCTGCGGCGACGCCCCGTACCGCTTCAGCAGGTCCGCGACCGGACCGCCGTCGGCGGCCAGCCCCACCAGCAGGTGCTCGGTGGAGACGTACTCGTCCTGCAACTCCTCGGCGCGGTGCCCCGCGGTCGCCAGCACCCGGTTGAGCTGCCCGGAGAGCCGGGGCTCGGGAACGGTCGACCCGCTCGCCTTCGGGAACCGCGCGATCTGCTCCTCCACCTCGCGGCGCACCGCGTTCGGGTCCGCGCCGACCGCCTCCAGCAGCGGAACGGTCGTGCCCTCCGGCTGCGCCAGCAGCGCCGCCAGCAGGTGCGCGGGCTCGATCTGCGGATGCCCCTCGGAGGAGGCCCGCCGGATGGCGACGGTCACCGCCTCCCGGCTCTTCAACGTCAGCTTGGTGTCCATGTCCGTCAGCGCTCCCCGTGCGAAAGCCTTCTAGTCCCGGCGGCCGCGTTCGTGCCACACCACGACGCTGGTGTGGCGGATCGGCACCAGGTCGGTGCCCGCGGAGTCGCCGGAGTCCCCCCGCCGCCGCTGCTGCGCCAGCCGCGCGGCGACGGCCCGGGTCGATTCGAGTTCGTTGGCGAGGTCCTCCAGCGCGGCCCGCGTCTTGGTCAGTTCCTCGGCGAGGCGGATGTTCTCGCGCTGGAGCTCGAGGATGTGCTTGATGCCCGCCAGGTTGATGCCCTCCTCCTGGGAGAGCCGCTGGATCTCGCGGAGCATCACGATGTCGCGCATGGAGTAGCGGCGGCCCCGCCCGGCGGTGCGGCCGGGCGAGACCAGGCCCATCCGGTCGTAGGTGCGCAGCGTCTGCGGATGCAGCCCGGAGAGCTGCGCCGCCACCGAGATCACGTAGACGGGAGTGTCGTCGCCGAACGGGTCAGTGTTCATGGCTCGCTCCGCTCGCTGCTCGTCGGCGCCGGTCCGCGCCGTCTTCCCTCGTCGTCCTGGTCACCGCGCGCCCGGCGCCCACCAGTCCGGACGACATGGCGCCGCCGAGCATCTGACCGCTACTCCTCTCGCGCCTGTTGCAGCAGGTCGGCGCGCAGGTCCGCGCCGTCCTCGGCCGTCCGCAGGGCCTCCAGCGCCTTGCGCGTCGTGTCGTCCAGCTTGCTCGGCACCTGCACGTCCACCGTGACGAGCAGGTCGCCCTTGGTGCCGTCGCGCCGGGTCGCGCCGCGTCCCTTCACCCGGAGGGTGCGGCCGTTCGGGGTCCCCTCCGGCAGCCGCAGCGTCACCGGCTGGCCCTGGAACGTCGGCACCTTCACCTCCGCGCCCAGCGCGGCCTCGGCGAACGTGACCGGCAGGGTCAGCGTGAGGTTGTCGCCGGAGCGGCCGAACACGCGGTGCGGCAGCACCTTGATGTTCACGTACAGGTCGCCCGCCGGGCCGCCGTTCTCGCCCGGCGCGCCCTTGCCCCGCAGGCGGATCTTCTGCCCGTTGGCCACGCCCGCCGGGATGCGGGCCTGGATGGTGCGGGTCCCGGTGGCCCGGCCGCTGCCGTGGCAGGTCGGGCACGGGTCGTCGACGACCAGCCCCCGGCCGTGGCAGATGTGGCACGGCTCCTGGAACCCGAAGTTGCCGAGGTTGCGCGTCTCCTGCCCGGTGCCCTCACAGCCCGGGCACACCCGCGGCACGGTCCCGGCCTTGGCGCCGGTGCCGTGGCAGGTGGGGCACCCCGCCTCGCTGGTCAGCTTGATCGGAACGGTGACGCCGCTCAGCGCCCGGCCGAACGACAGCGTCACCTCGGTCTCCACGTCCGAGCCCCGGCGCGGGCGCCGGGTCCCGGTGGTGGTCCTGCCGGCGCGCCCGCCGAACAGCCCGCCGAACAGGTCCCCCAGCCTGTCCCCGGCGCCGCTCGCGGTGCCCCCGGTCTGCCCGAACAGGTCCCCCAGGTCGAAACCGAAGCCGCCGCCCTGGCCGCCGCGGAAACCACCCGGCATCGACCGCACCGCGTCGTACTCCTTGCGGCGCTTCTCGTCGGACAGGACGTCGTAGGCCTCGGAGACCTCCTTGAACTTCTCCTCGGCCTCACGGTCGCCCTTGTTGGCGTCCGGGTGGTACTGGCGCGCCAGCTTGCGGTAGGACTTCTTGATCTCGTCCTGCGAGGCCGTCTTCGAGACACCCAGGACCTTGTAGTAGTCCTTCTCCAGGTAGTCCTTGGTGCTCACTGTGCCCCGCTCTCTGCTGTCTCGGTCAGCGTCATGCCCGTACGTGTCGTACGTGCCCCGGGCGGCCCCCCGCCCACACGGGGAGGGACCGCCCGGATCCGGATCACTCGCCCGTCGACTCGGCGGAGTCGGCGGACTCGGCGTTCGGGTCCGGCTCGGCGACCGCGACGCGGGCCGGACGCAGGACCCGTTCCCCGATGCGGTAACCGGGCTGCAGCACAGTCGCCACGCACGTCTCGGTCACGTCGGCCGAGTACGAGTGCATCAGCGCCTCGTGCACGGTGGGGTCGAAGGGCTCGCCCTCCGCCCCGAACCTCTCCAGGCCGAGCTTGCCGACCGTGGACTCCAGGGCCTCGCCGACCGACTTGAACCCGCCGACCAGCTCGTTGTGGTCCCGGGCGCGGCCGATGTCGTCGAGGATCGGCAGCAGTTCCTGGAGGACGTTGCCGATCGCGAGCTCCCGGATCGTGCCCTTGTCGCGCTCGACCCGCTTGCGGTAGTTGGAGTACTCCGCCTGGAGCCGCTGGAGGTCGGCGGTGCGCTCGGCCAGCTGCTCCTTGAGCGCGGCGGCCTCGCCGTCCGCGACGGGCTGCTCCCCGCCGGCCGGGGCCGCGGGAGCGGGCGTCTCCGCCTGCTCCCGCACCTGGCCGGTCTCGGGGTCGATGCGTCGCTTGTCGCGGATCACCGGGCCCTCGCGCTCCTCTCCCTTGTCAGGTGAGGTCACGCGTTACCACCCTTCGGCTTGTCCTCGTCCACGATCTCGGCGTCGACGACCTCGTCGTCCTTGGCGTCCTGCGCGTCGGCCGTCGGACCGCCGTCGGCGCTCGCCCCGGCGGCCTCGCCGCTCTGCTGGGCCTGGGCGTACATCGCCGCGCCCATCTTCTGGCTGACCTGCGCGAGCTTCTCGTTGGCGGTCTTGATCGCCTCGACGTCGGTGCCCTCCAGGGCCTTCTTGACGTCGGCGACCGCGGCCTCCACCTCGGACTTCAGCTCGGCCGGGACCTTGTCCTCGTTCTCCTTGAGGAACTTCTCGGTGCCGTAGGCGGCCGAGTCGGCCTGGTTGCGGACCTCGGCCTCCTCGCGGCGGCGGCGGTCCTCCTCCGCGTACTGCTCGGCCTCGCGCATCATCTTCTCGATGTCGTCCTTCGGCAGCGCCGAGCCGCCGGTGATGACCATCGACTGCTCCTTGCCGGTGCCGAGGTCCTTGGCCGACACGTTGACGATGCCGTTGGCGTCGATGTCGAAGGTGACCTCGATCTGCGGGACGCCGCGCGGCGCCGGCGGCAGACCGGTGAGCTGGAAGGTGCCGAGCTTCTTGTTGTACGCGGCGATCTCGCGCTCGCCCTGGTAGACCTGGATCTCCACGGACGGCTGGTTGTCGTCGGCGGTGGTGAACGTCTCCGACCGCTTGGTCGGGATCGTGGTGTTCCGCTCGATGATCTTGGTGAAGATGCCGCCCTTGGTCTCGATGCCCAGCGACAGCGGGGTCACGTCCAGCAGCAGGACGTCCTTGACCTCGCCCTTCAGGACGCCGGCCTGGAGGGACGCGCCGATGGCGACGACCTCGTCGGGGTTGACGCCCTTGTTGGGCTCCTTGCCGCCGGTCAGCTCCTTGACCAGCTCGGACACCGCGGGCATGCGGGTGGAGCCACCCACCATGACGACCTGGTCGATGTCCTTGACGGTGATCCCGGCGTCCTTGAGGACCTGGTTGAACGGGGCCTTGGTGCGCTCCAGCAGGTCGGCGGTCATGCGCTGGAACTCGGCGCGGGTGAGCTTCTCGTCCAGGTGCAGCGGGCCCTCGGCGGACGCGGTGATGTAGGGCAGGTTGATCTGCGTCTCGGTCGCGCCGGACAGCTCGATCTTCGCCTTCTCCGCGGCCTCGCGCAGCCGCTGCAGCGCCATCTTGTCCTTGGACAGGTCGACGCCGTTGGAGTTCTTGAACTTCTCCACCAGCCAGTCGACGACGGCGTTGTCCCAGTCGTCACCGCCGAGGTGGTTGTCGCCGGAGGTGGCCTTCACCTCGACCACGCCGTCGCCGACCTCCAGCAGGGAGACGTCGAAGGTGCCGCCACCGAGGTCGAAGACCAGGATGGTGGCCTCGTTCTCCTTCTCCAGGTGGTAGGCCAGCGCCGCCGAGGTCGGCTCGTTGATGATGCGCAGGACGTTCAGGCCCGCGATCTGGCCGGCCTCCTTGGTGGCCTGCCGCTGGTGGTCGGAGAAGTACGCCGGAACGGTGATCACCGCGTCGGTGACCGGCTCGCCCAGGTAGGACTCGGCGTCCCGCTTGAGCTTCTGGAGCACGAACGCGCTGATCTGCTGCGGCGTGAACTCCTTGCCGTCGATGGTCGTCTTCCAGTCGGTGCCCATCTCGCGCTTGACCGAACGGATCGTCCGGTCCACGTTGGTCACCGCCTGGCGCTTGGCGACCTCGCCCACCAGGACCTCGCCGTTCTTGGCGAAGGCGACGACGGACGGCGTGGTCCGCGACCCCTCCGCGTTGGCGATGACCGTGGGCTCGCCGCCCTCCAGTACCGCGACGACCGAGTTGGTCGTCCCGAGGTCGATGCCGACCGCACGTGCCATGTCTCGTCCTCCGTCGAACTGATCGCTATCGGGATCCGGTCGCCGCCCCCGTGGGTTCGCGGCCGGTCGAGTCCTCTGCTGCTTCCCAGGTTGCCCCCTGGCCGATCTCTTGTCAAATGACTTGAGCCGACCGGACTCAACTTTGCTGCTGACCTCTACAACAGGACGTATGAGCGGTGTATTCCGGTTCCCGCGCGGTCCCGTCCGGCCGGGGTTTCGTCACACCGGAGGACCCGGCCTCGACCCAGGGGACGAGGCGTCCCCGACCCGCTCCCGGGGAAACACGGCGCGACCGTGAACACGGATCGGCGTTACGGATGAGAAGGGGGTGACCGGCCTCCCCACCGGAAGGACCCCCCTCCATGGACCAGAGCCGCCCGCCCGACGGCGACGTCGCGGCGATCGTGCGGTCGAGGCGCGAGCCCGAGGCGTTCGCCGAGGTCTTCCACCGCCACTTCGACGAGATCCACGGCTACATCGCGCGGCGCCTCGGCACCGACGCCGCCGACGACCTGGCCGCCGAGACGTTCCTGGCCGCGTTCCGCCGCCGCGACCGCTTCGACCCCCGCCGGGGCCCGGTGCGGCCGTGGCTGTACGGCATCGCCACCAACGTGGTCGGCCTGCACCGCCGCGCCGAGCGCCGCCACTACCGGGCGCTGGCCAGCTCCCCGGCCGAGGGGCCCGCGCCCGGCCACGAGGAGCACGTCACCGGACGGGTGCGCGCCGGGGAGGTCGGCCCCGACCTGGCCCGCGCGCTCGCCCGGCTCCCGGCGGGCGACCGGGACGTGCTGCTGCTCGTCGCGCTCGCCGACCTGTCCTACGAGGAGGTCGCCGCCGCCCTGGACCTGAAGAAGGGAACGGTCGCCTCCCGGCTGAACCGGGCCCGCCGGAAACTCCGCGAGGCGCTGGGCGGGACCAACCCGATGCTGATCACCGAGGAGTCGCCCGCATGAACGAGATCGACCTGGTCCGCGACCTGCTGGACCGGCCGCCGCCCCCGTCCGGGGCCGTCCGCTCCCGCGCCCTGACCCGGCTGGAGGAGGACATGTCCGGCGGGCGCCCCCGCCGTCTCGCCTTCGGGCCCCGGTTCCGGCTCGGACTCGCCGGGCTGGTCGCCGCCGGAGCGGCCGCCGCCGTGGGCGTGGCCACGCTCGGCGACGGCGCGCCGGCCGCGCCGCCCCGTCCCCGGGCCGTCGAGATGGACGCGCGGACCGTGCTGCTCGCCGCGGCCCAGCAGGCCGAGAAGGAGCCGACGGGTCGCTACTGGCGCGTCCAGACGGTGGACGGATCGGCGTACCACGTCGGTCCGGCCGAGGGCGGCTACACCGTGCTCGGCCACAGCTCCCACACCGACCGGTGGCAGGCGCGTTCGGACGGCGACCGGGACGTGACCTACGTCCGCGACCTGGGCGCCCGCCCCCTCGGCCCGCGGGACGAGGCCGCCTGGCGGAAGGCGGGCAGCCCGAAGACGTTCAAGGTGGTCTCCGGCGGGGAGCCGAGCGTCCTGAGCACGGTCCCCGGCCGCACCACCGGGGCCGCGCCGGCCTCCTGGACACCCGAGATCGTCGTCACCCCGGCCCAGAAGCGCACGCGGAACGCCCGCTGGGCGAAGATCTGCGCCGGTCCCGACGAGCGGGCGAAGCGCCTGCTCGTGTTCAAGGGCGGGTGCCGGGAGGTCCCGAGCGACGCCGAACTCCGGAAGGCCGCGGGAGATCCCGGGAAGCTGCGCCGGGTCCTGTCGCCCTGGCTGGAGCTGGACGGGGTCCCGAAGGAGCGCGACACCTCCGCCCTCCGGCTGCGGCGGGCCGCCCGGCTGCTCACCTCCGAGGCGCTCTCCCCGAAGGTGCGGGCGGGGGTGTTCCGGCTGCTGGCCGACGAACCCGGGGTGCGCTCGATCGGCCGGGTCAAGGACCCGCGCGGACGCGAGGGCGTCGCCCTGGTCGCGCGCGGCGCGCCGGCGGAGGACGGCTCGGTCGACGACTACCGGCTGATCCTGGAGCCGGGGACCCACCGCATCCTGGCCGGCGTGGACGTGGTCGTCCGCCCCGCCGAGGCGGACCGGGGCATGCGTCCCGGCACGCTCCACGGCCAGCGGGTGGTCCTGTCGCTCGGCTGGACGAACGAGACCCCGCGCCACCCCTGAGCCGGACCGGATGGAAAGAAAGCGGCGGATCTCAGCAATACCCATGGGGCGCGCCGCGTCCCGAGATCCCCTCCTGGAAGGAATCCCCCTTTGAAACGCAGACGTCGCGGGACCGCGGCCTCCCTCCTCGGCGCCGCGCTGGCCGCCGGGGCGCTGGTCGCGGTCCCCACCGGAGGGGCGGTGGCCGCGCCGGGCGCCGCCTCGCCGCTTCCAACCGGCCGGAGCTGGAAGGTCACGCTGCTGACCGGTGACGTGGTCACCCTGCGGACGGTCAAGGGCCGCCGCGCGCCGCTGGTGACCACCGAACGCGCCCGTGGGCGCGGCGCCCGGGCCTTCCACACCACGATCCGCCCGGACGGGCACGTCGTCGTGATCCCCGGAGACGTCGCCCGGCTGGTCGGGAAGGTGCTGGACCCCGGACTGTTCGACGTCACCTCGCTGATCGAGCAGGGGTACGACGACGCCCGCAGCCGGGACCTGCCGCTGATCGTGCGGCGCGACGGGGGCGTGCGGGCCCGCGCCGCGCTCGGCGGCACCCTGACCGAGGGCCGCGAGCTGCGCAGCATCGGCGCGGTCGCCGCCCGCCAGCCCAAGGGGCAGGCGTTCCGGGTGGGCGCGGCGCTGTCGGCCCGCCGGGCGGTCGGCGTCCGGCACGTCTGGCTCGACCGCAGGGTACGGGCGACGGCCCTGCCGACCGTCGCGGCTCCCCGGCTCGACCGCAACCTCACCCAGATCGGCGCGCCCGCCGCGTGGAAGGCCGGAGCGACCGGAAACGGCGTGAAGGTCGCCGTCCTCGACACCGGGGCGGACACCTCCCACCCGGACCTCAAGGACCGCGTCGCCGAGGCCCGAAACTTCAGCGAGGCCAAGGACGCGGTGGACCGGCACGGCCACGGCACCCACGTCGCCGCCACGGTCGCGGGCACCGGCCGGGCCTCCGGCGGGGCGCGCAGGGGTGTCGCGCCCGAGGCGGGCCTGCTGGTCGGAAAGGTGCTGGACGACCAGGGATACGGCAGCGACTCCAACGTCATCGCGGGCATGGAGTGGGCCGCCCCCCGCGCCCGGATCGTCAACATGAGCCTCGGCGGCGGCCCCACCGACGGCACCGACCCCCTGTCGAAGGCGCTGGACGGGCTGGCCGCCAAGCACGGCACGCTGTTCGTCGTCGCGGCGGGCAACGACGGCGGGATCGGCTCCGTCGGCGCGCCCGGCACGGCCGACTCCGCGCTGACGGTCGGCGCGGTGGACGCGGCCGACGCGCTGGCCGGATTCTCCAGCCGGGGCCCGCGCGTCGGCCGGTTCGCGGCCAAGCCCGAGATCGTCGCGCCCGGCGTGGACATCGTCGCCGCCCGCGCGAAGGGCACGGCCATGGGCGAGCCCGTGGACGCGCGCCACACGAGGGCGTCCGGCACCTCCATGGCAGCCCCGCACGTGGCGGGCGCGGCGGCGCTGCTCGCCCAGAAGCACCCGGACTGGACGTTCGACCGGCTCAAGGCCGCGCTGGTCGGCTCGGCCGACCCGATCAGGGGCGACGCGTTCGAGCGCGGCTCCGGCCGCCTGGACGCCGGGACCGCCGTGACCTCCCCGCTGGTGGCCCGCCAGGCCGCGCCGCACGCCGGAACCTCCGCCTACCCCAAGTACCCGGCGCTCACCGCGAACGTGAGCTGGACGTCGCGGGCGGGCGCGGTGCGGGCGGCGCTGTCGGTCCGCGTCCTCGGCCGTGACGGCAAGGCCCTCAAGGGCGCCGCGAAGCTGTCGACGAACCGGCTGGCCGTCCCCGCGGGCGGCACCGCCACCGCGACGCTGACGGTGACCCCCGGCAGGCTCCGCCCCGGGCTCTACACCGCCGAGGTCGTCGCCGACGGAGGCGGCGCCAGGACGCGGACCCCGGTGACGTTCCACGTGGAACCGCCGAGCCACACCCTCACGGTCGTCGCCACCCCGCCGCCGGGCACGCCCGCCGAGGAGCTGTCCACCTTCGCGAACGTGGTCAACCTGGACGACTTCGCGCTGTTCGCCGAGTCGATCGAGCCCACCATCGACGGCAGCACGAGGATCCGGGTGCCGCGCGGCCGGTACAGCGTGCTCGGCACCCTGGACGACTGGACGGGGGACGCGCAGGGCCATGCCGTGGCCGGGACGCCGGAGGTGGTCGTCGACCGTGACCGCACCGTCGTGCTGGACGGGGCGTCCGCCGAGCGCGCCACGGTCGGCGTGCAGGGGACGCTGACGGAGACCACGATGCTGGCCCTGTCCGCCGAGCGCGTGACGGGCCAGGCCATGACCGGGGTGGGCGTCTACAGCACCGACCCCGTGAAGGAGCCCGTGTACGCCCGGCTGACGGGCAAGGCGAGCACCGGGAGCCTCAGCGCCACCCTCTCCTCCCGGCAGGTCGCCGACGGCGCGGTCTACGACGGGATCCACCCGTTCACCGGTGCGCCGCGCCACGTGATCACGCCCGCCGAGCGGAAGCGGATGGCGCGGGTCCACCAGCGGTTCGCGGCGTTCGACGGCGACACCTCCAAGGGGCTGACGGAGAAGCGCTACGGGCTGTCGCCGAACGGCAGCCTGCTGGGCGGGTTCGAGGCCAGCAGCCGGGTCCCGGCGGGGTCGACCCGCACCGACCACCTGACGCCGGGTCTCTGGCTCGACGAGGCGTTCCCGGAGGCGGTCAACAACGGTGACTGGGTGGACCAGCTCCCGATCACCGGGCGCAGGCCCGGCACCAGCGTCACCTACACCTGGGGCCGCCAGCCGCTGCGCCCCGGCCCGGTGTCGGGGAACGGACTGACCGCGAGCGCCTGCGCTCCGCCGCCGGTCACCCGCGCGCCGGGCAACCTGCGCGTCGCCCTGGTCGACCTCCAGGCGCGGCCGGACGGGTTCGACTGCGGGTACTTCGGGCCCAGGCCGCAGGATCCGGACCACCCGTTCAAGCGGAACCTGGCGCTGTACGAGGGCGACAGGAAGATCGGGGAGCGCGCCGCGAGCTTCGGCGACTTCACGCTGCCGAAGAGGGCGGGCACCTACCGGCTGACCTACGACAACGACGTCGCGGGGTTCATCCCGGTGTCGGTGCGGACCTCCACGGCGTGGACGTTCCGCTCGTCGCCGTCGCAGCGGCGGGTCCCGCTGCTCCAGGTGGACTACGACCTCGGGCTGGACCTGAACGGCAAGCCGTCCGGGAAGCCCGCGACGTTCGACGTCTCGCGGGTCGAGGGGGAGGCCACCCGGGTGACGGGCCTGAAGGTCTGGGCGTCGCTGGACGACGGCGCGACCTGGAAGGCCGTCCCCGCGACCGGGAAGGGGAACCGCTTCACCGCCCAGCTTCCGGTCGTTTCTGCAGGCCAGGCGCTGTCGCTGCGGGTCGCCGCCACCGATGACGGCGGTAGTGGCATCGACCAGACGATCATCCGGGCCCACCGGGTCCGGTAGTCCGGGCGTCCACCGCGGGCCTCCTCCGATATCCGGAGGAGGCCCGTTCGCGTGAACAAGATCGACCGGTTGTGCGGACTAAGGGAGAAGAATCGCCGACCCGAGGAGCCCCCCATGACAGCTCCGCCCGGATCCGACGCCGTGGACGACAACACGGTGCTCGTCCGGTCCCGCCGTGAGCCGGAACGGTTCACCGTGATCTACGACCGGTACTTCCCGGACATCTACCGGTACGTCGCCGCCCGGCTCGGCCGCGACGCCGCCGACGACGTCGCGGCCGAGACGTTCTACACGGCGTTCCGCAAACGCGACCGGTTCGACGCGCGGCGCGGCGCGGTGCGGCCCTGGCTGTACGGGATCGCGACGCGGCTCGTCGGGCAGCACCGCCGCGACGAGAGCCGCCGCTACGAGCTGCTGTCCCGGCTCAGCCCCGGCGACCGCGTGGTGGAGCACGAGGACCGCGCCGCCGCCCGCGTCACCGCGCAGGGCGTGCGCCCGCAACTGGCGGCGGCGCTGGCCGGGCTGTCGGGCGAGGACCGGGACGCGCTGCTGCTGGTCGCGGTCGCGGGCCTGGCGTACGAGGAGGTCGCCGAGGCGCTGGAGATCCCCAGCGGAACGGTCGGCTCCCGGCTCCACCGCGCCCGCCGCAAGGTGCGGCAGGCGCTGGGCGGCATCGACCCCACCGGTATCGAGGAGAAGCGCCATGCATGACACCGACGCCCTGATCGACGAGCTGCTGGACGAGGGCGGCCCGTCCCCGACCTTCACCGCCACCGTTCGCGCGAACCTGACCGCGATGGCCGCCGCGGAACCCGAGGCCGCCGCGCCTCCGCTGGTCCTGGTCGGCTCCCCGGACGGCACCGAGCCGTCCCGTCCCGCACCGCCCGCCCGGCGGCGGGCCGGGCGGGCGGTGCGCTGGGCGGCGCTGGGCCTCGGCCTGGCGGCGGCAGCGGCGG
>NZ_BCQR01000075.1 GCF_001552175.1 Actinomadura kijaniata NBRC 14229 | reverse complement strand
CCGGGTCGGCGGGCCCCGCACCGCGCGGGTCCTGGACGCCGATCCGGCCGCCGACCCGCCGTGGCTGGCCACCGCCTACGTTCCCGGCCCCTCGCTGCGCGACGCCGTGCGGGAGCGCGGCCCGCTGCCGCCCGCCGAGGTCGCCGTTCTGGGCGCGGGCCTGGCCGAGGGGCTGGCCGCGATCCACGGCGCGGGGATCGCGCACGGCGGCCTCACCCCCGACGACGTGATCCTGGCCGAGGACGGTCCCCTGATCGTGGGCTTCGGCGCGCCCCGCGCGCGGGACGCGGTGGGGAGCCCGCCGTTCCTGTCCCCCGAGCAAGCCGGCGGTGGACCGGCCGGTCCGCCCGGCGACGTGTTCTCCCTGGCCTCGGTGCTGGTGTTCGCGGCCACCGGCCGCGCCCCGTTCGGTACCGGCCCGGACCGCGAGGTCCTCGGCCGCGTCGTCCACGGCGACCCGGACCTGACCGGCCTGCCCGCCCACCTCGCCGAACCGCTCGCCGACTGCCTGGCCAAGGAGCCCGCCGACCGGCCGGTCCCCTCCCGCCTGCTCGGCCGGTTCGCCGTCCGCGCCGGGGCCGGACGGCGGTCCGTCCTGTCGGCGCCCGACGTCGCCGGGCGGCCGCGGCACGTCCGGGCGCACATGGGAGGCCGCGTCGCGGGACAGGCTCAGGTGGTCCTGCCGTGGCTTTCAGGTGAGGCGTCCGGCGCGCGGAAGGTGACCGTCACCCGCTGGCGCGGGCGGGTGGGCGACACCGTCGCCGCGGGCGATCCGCTGCTGGAGGTCTCCACCGGCCGGGACGACGTCGTGATCACCTCGCCGGTCGGCGGCACCCTGTCCCTCGTCCGCTCCCGCGCGGGCGAATCCGTGCGCACCGGTCATGTGATCGCGCTGGTCGGCGCGCCGGGGACCGTTCCACGACGGCCCTCCCCGCTGGAGCGGATCAGCGGGGTGTCCGTCGTGGCCCTCCTCTTCGCGATCGTCGCCCTGACGGCGGCGACCGGGACCTCGCTGTTCGCCGAGGACGCGCGCGGCGCCCGCCCCGGTGACTGCGTCGCCCGCGAGTACCTCGTGAACGGCGACGTGGCCGACGCGCGATGGCTCAAGATGCCGTGCGCGCTCATGGAGGTACGCGCGGCCCTCGGTTCCGGGAGCGGATACAGCGGCTACTACCGGGTGGTCAGCGGCCCCTCCGCCGGGTGCCGTCAGTGGATCGAGGGCTGGTCGTCCCCGGACGTCGCCGACGGCGCCTCACACGCGGTCCTGTGCCTGAGGAAGATCTGAGGCCGGCCGACGCGCGGATCCGCACCGGGGGAACGCATCGGCTTCCGTTCAATGGACGGCTTCGACGCCGTCCACTCCCGACGCGACGGGCATCGTGGTGCCAGGGCGGCCGGGTGGTCGCCGCCCTGGGCCTGGTGGTCCCCGACGGCACGGCCTGGCCCTCCACCGCCCCTCCGTCTCACCGGTCTCGCGCTCGGCCGGGCACTGGGCGGAGCCCCGGCGGGGTCGCGTCGCCGGGAGGGGCGGCGGTGAGGCGGTGGCGTCCGGACACGAGCCGGACGGTCAGGGAGCGGTCGGTGCGGCCGACGACCTCGACGCCGTCGCGGTCGGCGACCGGGACGCCGTCCGCGCGGACGGCGCCGGGTTCGGCGGTCGGGACGACGAGGGTGGCGCGGACGCCGGGCGGGACCGCCGCCTCCACGGCGAGCTCGCCGTCCTCCAGCGACCAGCCGCAGGCGACCTCGCCGCGCGGCGTCCGCTGGGTGGCCCTCGCCCAGGTCAGCAGGCCGCCGACGGCGGGGCGCAGCAGCAGGTCGCCGTAGGCGGTCGAGCCGGGCCGCTGGCCGATGCCCGCGACGCCGCCGTACAGCCATTCGCCGACCGAGCCGAGGCTGTAGTGGTTGAAGGAGTTCATGGCGGGCGACTGGAAGCCGTGCTCCTCGGTCCAGCCGTCCCAGCGCTCCCAGATCGTGGTGGCGCCGTGCCGGATCGAGTAGCCCCAGGACGGATAGGTGTCCTGGTGCAGCAGCGCGTAGGCGAGGTCCGCGCGGCCGTGGTCGGCCAGGACCGGGCACAGCAGGGACACGCCGACGAACCCCGTGGTCAGGTGGTGGCCGCGGGCCTCGATGTCGGCGGCCAGGCGGCCGACGGCGGCGGGCACCGCCTCCGGCGGCAGCAGCCCGAACGCCAGCGCGAGCAGGTAGCCGGTCTGGGTGTCGCCCGCGACGCGGCCCTTCCCGACGTCCACGAACGCCTCGACGAACGCCTCGCGGACCGCCGCGTGCAGCGCCCCGTAGCGTTCGGCGTCCCGGTCGGCGCCCAGCACGCGGGCGGCCGCGGCCACCAGTTCGGCGCTGCGGGCGAAGTAGGCGGTGGCCAGCAGGTCGCGCGGGGTCTCGGCACCGACCTGGAGCCAGTCCCCGTAGTGGTTGCCGACATGGGCGCGCCAGACCAGGCCGGGATTGTGGCGGTGGACGTGGTCCACCCACCGCTTCATGGCGGGGAAGGAACGTTCCAGCACCCGCCGGTCCCCGTACTCCCGGTACAGGTGCCACGGAATGATCACTCCGCCGTCGCCCCAGGCGGGCGCGCCCTCGCGGGTCAGGCACACCTCGGGCACGACGTCGCCGAACGCCCCGTCCGGATGCTGGGCGTCGACCACGTCGCGCATCCAGCGGGCGAAGAACGCGGCGACGTCGGCGTTGCGGCAGGCGGTGGGCAGGAACACCTGCGCGTCGGCGAGCCAGCCGAGCCGCTCGTCGCGCTGGGGGCAGTCGGTGGGGACGGCCACGAGGTTGCCGCGCTGGCCCCAGCGGATGTTGGCGTGCAGGCGGTTGACGGTGGCGTCGGAGCAGGCGAACTCACCGGTCCACGGGGTGTCGTTGTGCAGTACGCGCCCGGTGACGTCGGCGGGGTCCAGGTCGCCGGGGTAGCCGGTGACCTCGACGTACCGGAAGCCGTGGAAGGTGAAACGCGGCTCGAACACCTCCACCGGCCGCCCGGCGGCGACGTAGGTGTCGGTGGCCTCGGCGGTGCGCAGGTTGGCCACGTACAGCTCGCCGTCCTCCAGCATCTCGGCGTGCCGCAGGCGGATCCGCTGGCCGCGCCGCGCGCCCCGGACGGTCAGGCGGACGCGGCCGACCATGTTCTGGCCGAGGTCGACGACGAAGCGGTCCTCCCCGCGGCGCTCCACCGACGTCGCGGGCAGCTCCGCCAGCACCCGGACGGGCCGGTCGGCGGCGGCCTCCAGTACGCCGGTGTCGGTGCCGGTCACGAGGACGGGCGCCCAGGAGGAGTCGTCGTAGCCGGGCGCGTCCCAGCCGGGCAGTTCCTCGCGGGCGTCGACGTACTCGCCCATCAGCAGGTCGGCGTAGCGGATCGGGCCGGGGCGCTCGCGCCAGGAGCCGTCCGACGGCACCCAGCGGCGCGACCCGTCGGGGTGGTCCAGCAGGAGCTGGACGATCAGCTCGGGGGCCTCGCCGTAGTGCAGGGCCTGCCGCCGGGAGTCGAACCCGACGTACCCGCACCACCAGCCGTCGGCCAGGACCGCCGCCACGACGTTGTCGCCCTCGCGCAGCAGGTCCGTCACGTCGTGGGTCTGGTACGGCACGCGCCGGTGGTACTCGGTCCAGCCGGGGGCCAGCTCGGCGTCGCCGACGCGGTGGCCGTTGATCCGCAGCTCGTACAGGCCGCGCGCGCTGACGTAGGCGCGGGCCCGCGCGGGCGGGACGCCGTCCAGGGTGAAGGGGCGGCGCAGGTGCGAGCAGGGCAGCAGGTGCCGGGTCCGCTCGGAGCGGTCCTCGTCGCGCGGCGGGTCCTGGACGGGCGCGGCCCCCGGGTCGCGGGCGATCCAGGCCGCGCGCCAGTCCTCGTCGTGCAGCAGCCCGGTCTCGAACCAGGAGTCGGCGTGCCCGGCGCGTTCGCCCCGGGCGTCCCAGACGGTGACGCGCCAGTGGTAGCGGGTCGCGGACTGGAGCGGCGGCCCGTCGTAGGGCACCAGCAGCGTGTCGGTGGACGGGCGGCGGCCGCTGTCCCAGACCAGGCGGTCGCCGCCGCGCAGGTCGGCCTCGCCGAGCGCCACGGTGATCCGGTAGGCGCTCTGCGCGTCGCCGCGCAGGTCCGAACGCAGCCTCCACGACAGCCGGGGCTCGCGCTCGTCCAGGCCGAGCAGCGTCTCCAGCTGCTCGCAGGTGAGCCCGTAGGGGGTCAGCGCCGCGCCGGTGGCGGGCGCGGGGGGCGTGGTGGGGGTGCTGGTCATCCCTTGACTCCTCCGGCGAGATCGGTCAGTGAGGATCGTGCGTTCGCGCCGCCGGCGCCCGATAGCCCGAAAGGGACCCGCGGTAGCACGGAATTCACCTCGGCCCGGCCGGTTAGGGTGTCCGGGCATGGACGAACCCCCGGTCGGAACCGCCAAGGGCCTGCTGTACTTCACCGACGGATCCCTCGCCCACGCCGGCCACTACCTGCACGAGGGTGACCATCCGGTGCACACCCACAGCTTCGTGGAGATCGCCGTGGTCACCGGCGGCCGGGGCGTGCACCGGTCCCTGGACGGGCGCAGGGAGCTCCAGGTCGGCGAGGTGATCCTGCTGCGCCCGGGCGTCTGGCACGGCTACGAGGGCTGCCGGGGGCTGGACCTGTACAACTGCTGCTTCAGCACCGAGCTGCTCCAGCGGGAGCTGGCCTGGACGCGGGAGGACCCGTTCCTGGGCTACCTGCTGTGGACCGGCCCCAACTCGATGCGGCGCCGGGGGATGCTGACGACCCGGCTGGACGCACGAACGCTCAAGGAGGCCGTCGTTCACCTGGACGCGCTCGACCGCCTCGGCCGGGAACCCGTCGACCGGCACCGCGGCGACATCATCGGCCGACTCACGCTGTTCCTCGGCCATCTCGCCCGGGCGGTCGCCGGGGAGCGCGACCCCGGGCCCGGCCCCGCCCACCCGGCGGTGGTCGAGGCGATACGGCTGCTGGAGGCCCGCCCCGCGCACCGCTGGACCCTCACCGAGCTGGCCGACCGGCTCCACCTGGCGCCCCGCTACCTGGTGCGGCTGTTCAAGTCGGCGACCGGGCTGCCCCCGATGGCCTACCTGGCCCAGCACCGGGTGGAGAGGGCGGCGGCGCTGCTGCTGCACACCGACCGGTCGATCACGCAGATCGGCCGGTCGGTCGGCTGGGCGGACCAGAACCACTTCGCCCGCCGGTTCAAGGCCCACTACGGGCTGCCCGCCTCCACGTACCGGCAGCGCTTCCGCCACCACGCGCCGAACGGGAAGGCGACGATCCGCCGGACCCCGCCCGGCTGATCCTCGCTCCCGGAGCCCCGGGGAAGGCCGACGACGACCGAGGCGTCCACACGCGCGCCGGGGGGGCGCCTCCCGTACGCCCGGTCTGGAAGAGGCCCGCCGTCAGATCCCGGCGGCGAGCAGGATGGCGCCCAGTTGCACCGCGACCAGCCGGCGGATCTCGATCGCCGGGCCCGGGGAGTCGGCCTCGGCCTCGGCCAGCCAGCGGTCGAAGCGCTCGGCGAGCAGGCGGCGCTGGACCCGGACGGCCGGCGCCGCGCCGCCCGCGGCGAGCTCGGCGTCGAGCATGCGCAGGAAGGTCCCGGTCAGGCGGAGCCGGAACAGGTGCACCGCCTGGCGCTGGTCGAACGCCTCGGCGACCGTGGCGGGCCGGTCGGGACCGGCGGGCTCCCCGGCGTGCTCCCCGGCGTGCTCCCCGGCGTGCTCCCCGGCGTGCTCGGTGAGCGTGCGCAACGTCCGCAGCGTGGCCTCGGTGGAGCGGCGGAACGGCGACCGCACGGTCAGCTCGTCCGCGACGGCCTTCAGCGCGGTCTCCAGCAGGTCGGCCAGCTCCCGCCGGGCCGCGGCCCCGGCGGCGGCGATCTCCCGGTGGCCGGTGCCGGTCGGGGTCCGGTCGGCCACCCGTGCGTCGGCCCACATGGGCACCTCGGTCACCAGGTGCAGCGCGCCGAAGCGGGCGGCGTGGTCGGCGCTGCTGGCGCCCGCCCCGAACGCCGCGCCGACCCGCCTCCCGTCGGGGGTGGTGTGGACGCCCGGGACGATCGTCCGGGAGCCGGGCAGTTCCGGTTCGCCGTGGTGCAGCGGCAGTCCCTCCAGGCCGGGCAGTTCGGCCAGGCGGCGGGCGAGGGCCGGGTCGTCGCGGTTGAGGTAGAAGAACGCCCCCTGGTACTCGCCGTTGTGCAGGGAGCAGACCAGGGACGGCTCCACCTCGTCCATCAGCCGCATGAGCGCCGCGGTCTCCGGCAGCGTGCGGTCGAAACGGTAGTCGCCGTCCGACAGCGGGAAGGTCCACTCGACCTGGTCGGCCAGGTCCGGGCGGAAGAAGTGCTCGGCGTAGGCGCGGCGGTCGCCGGGCCTGCCGTACCAGCCCTCGTTGAGCCGCGCGCCGTCCGGGTCGGCGCACGCGACCAGGTGCCAGCGGTGTCCCAGCCTCGCGCGCAGCGCGGCGTCCCGGCACAGCAGGTCGAGCAGCGCGGTGACGGTGAGGAACCCGACCGGCTCGTTGGGGTGCGGTCCGCCGATGACGACCGCGTCCGCCGGGCCGTCCCCGACGGTCGCCACGCGCAGTGGCTCGCCCAGCCGCGAGGTCCCGATCCGCCGTGTCCGGACCAGGCCGGGATGGGCGGCGGCCACCGCGTCGAGCTCGGCGTTCAGGGCGTCCACCGACGGGAAGGCCGCCCGGTCGGGAACCCGGCTCATGTACTCCGCCACTTTCATAATCCCGTTACTGTAATAATCGGATTATGAGAATGACAAGGGCGGAGAGCAGGGAGCGCAACCGCCGCGCCCTGCTGGAGGCGGCGCGCCAGGTCGTCACCCGGGACGGCCACCGCGCCCGGCTGGAGGACATCGCCGAGCGGGCCGGGCTGACCACCGGCGCGGTCTACTCCCTGTTCGGCAGCAAGAACGGCCTGCTGGTCGCGCTGGTCACCGACCGTCTCGGCCCGCACTACGAGGAGGTCGAGCGGGCCGTCCCCGCCGGCCTGGACCTGCCGGCGGCCGTCGACGCCTTCGCCCGCCACTACCGGCGCGTCTGCGACGACCCCGAGGCGCTGCGGCACCTGTCGCTGGAGGTCGGCCTCCAGGACATGGCCCTGCGCGACCCCGACCTGCGGGCCCGGATCGTCGCGTCCGTCCGGGCGCACGAGCAGCGCCTGGCCTCGCTGTTCGCCGGCCGCCCGTACCTCGGGGCCGCGGTGACGCCCCGGCAGGCCCGGCGGCTGGCCACCGCGCTCCGGGCGCTCCTGGCCGGCCTCGGCCAGGGCGTCGTCCTCGGCCTGGCCGAGCAGGCGTCCGAACGGTACTTCGCCGAGACCGCCCGCGCCCTGGTCACCCCGGAGGTGCTCGGGCCGGCCTGACCGCGGGGCCCGCCGCCTACTCGCGGGCGGCGGCCAGCGCGACCGGCGGGACGCGCGTCGCCGCCCGGGTGGTGAGCACGCTGGTCAGCGCGGAGATCGCGAACGCCCCGGCCACCAGCGCGGCGATCAGCCGCCACGGGACGGCGAGGATCTCGGTCCCGGACGGCCCGAACAGGAACCCGCCGAGCGCGGCCGTCGCGACCAGCAGCCCGAGCGAGATCCCGATCAGCGTGACGCCGCACGACTCCAGCAGCGCCGACCGGACGACCTGGCGGCGCGACAGCCCGGTCAGCCGCGCGACGGCGAACTCGCGGCGGCGCTCGGTGCCCGCGATGACCATGGCGTTGATCACGGCGACCACGGCGTAGACCGCCGCCAGCCCCATCAGGACGATCATCACGCCGTCGTTCTGCTCCTGCTGCTCGGCGACCCGCGCGGCCACCCACCGGTCGACCGTCTCGACCTTCCCGACGCGCGCGGCCCGCAGCCGGTCGGCGACCGCCGCCACCGGCGTGCCCGGGGCGACCTTCACGACCGTCTCGGCCCGCGCGGACGCCACCGCCGCGGGGGGCAGCAGGTCGCGCGGGACGAGGAAGGCGTCGGAGTTGTTCTCCATCGTGGCGGGCATCCGCGCGACGACCTTGAGCGTCGTCGTCCGGTCCCCGATGCGGGCGACGGCGCTGCTGCCGCGCCGCACGCCCGTCTCGGCCACCCCCGGCCCCGCCACGACCGCGCGTCCGCGCAGCGCGTCCAGCGACCCGGAGACCGGCCGCCGCCGGTGCGTGCGCTGGTAGGCGTCGGGGTCGATCGCGACGATGCCGGACTGGTAGGTCATGCGGTAGCGCTCGTCGGGCGCCTCCCGGTGGGTGACCGTCAGCGCGATGTCGGCGGTGAGGGCGGTGGACGCCGCCTCCACGCCCGGCACCGACGCGATCCGCTCGGCGTCCGCGCCGGTGGACGTCACGACGAGCTGCCCGAGGATGTCGCGCCGGACGTCCGCGCCCGCCGCGTTCGCCTGGGTGCCGAGCATCGCGGTCAGCCCGACCAGCAGCGCGACCAGCGCGATCATCGGCGCGGCGGTCGCGGCGGCGCGGCGCCTGCCGTCGCGCAGGTTGGCCTGCGCCAGCTCGGCCAGCGGGCCGAACCGGGCCAGCGGCCGCAGCAGGTGCCCGGCGAGCGGGACGACCAGCGGGCTGAGCGCGCTCAGCCCGACCGAGCCGCACAGCGACACGCCCAGCGCGATCATCAGCGCGCCGAGGAAGTCCACCGAGCCCTGCGCCGAGACCATCGCGCCGGTGGCGAGGAGCATCGTGCCGCCCCACAGCCAGCGCCCGAACGTCATGACCCGCGCGGCCCCGCCGATGTCGCGCAGCGCCTCCAGCGGGCGGACCCGCGCGGCCCGCAGCGCCGCCGCCAGCGAGCCGGACAGCGCCATCCCGATCCCGACGCTCACCGAGGCGATCAGCACCCCGTTGTCCCAGACCGGCGCGAACGCGTCGGGCACGAACCCCGTCCCGGTGAGCAGCCAGGTCTGGATCCACATGAACGGGACGCCGAGCGCGATCCCGCCCAGCGAGCCCAGCAGCCCGAGGATCACCGCCTCGGCGAGCAGCAGCGTCATCACCTGGCGGCGGCTGCCGCCGAGCGTGCGCAGCAGCGCCAGGTCGGCGCGGCGCTGCGCGACGGTGAACGCGAACGTCGAGCCCACGATGAACACCGCCAGGAAGCACGACAGCATGACCGTCATGCCCAGCAGCGAGGCCACGCCCTCGTAGGCGTCGCGGATCCGGGCGGCCTCGGCGGCCGGTGTCCCGGCGGGGATCCGTGGCCGGCCCGTGCCGAGCGTGACCATCACCGACGCCTGGACGAGCGCGACCCCGAACGCGACGGTCAGCAGCGCCCCGGCGAACAGCGTCCAGCGCTCGCGGAAGGTGCTCCACGACATCCGCCACACCGCTCAGCCCTCCAGGGTCGCGAGACGGTCGGCGACCTCGCGGGCCGACGCGCCGGCGAGCCGGTCCACCAGGCGCCCGTCGCGCAGGAACACCACGGCGTCGGCGGCCGCGGCGGCGACGGGGTCGTGGGTGACCATGACGACGCACTGGCCCGCGCCGTCCACCATGCGGCGCATCAGGCCGAGCACCGTGCGGGCCGAGCGGGAGTCGAGCGCGCCGGTCGGCTCGTCCGCGAACAGCACCGCCGGGCGGGTGACCATCGCGCGCGCGATCGCGACCCGCTGCTGCTGCCCGCCCGACAGCTCGCGGGGCCGGTGCCGTCCCCGGTCGCCGAGCCCGACGTCCTCGAGCGCCGCCCTGATCTGCTGCCTGCCCACCCTCACCCCGGCCAGGCGCGGCGGCAGCGCGACGTTCTGCTCGGCGGTCAGCGCGCCGACCAGGTTGAAGTTCTGGAACACGAATCCGAGCGCGCGGCGGCGCAGGTCGGTCAGCACGCGCTCGGACGCGTGCGTGATGTCCCGGCCCGCCAGCACGACGCGTCCCTCGGTGACGCGGTCGAGCCCGGCGGCGCAGTGCAGCAGCGTGGACTTGCCCGACCCCGACGGCCCCATCACGGCCGTCCAGGTGCCGGGCGGGAACGCGATGCTCACCCCGTCCAGCGCCCGCACGGCCGTCTCGCCCGACCCGTACCGCTTCGCGACGGACTGCAACTCGACGGCGGGCGGCGCGACGGCGGGGGGCGCGCCCGTCTGGGCACTCGGAAACGTCATACCGTCATCCCACCGGGCCCGGCCCTGCGGCACAGCGAGGCCAGCCACCGGATCGATCTTCGGGTTGTCCCCACCCCGGCCGGGTCGCGGCCGGTCACCGGTCCGGCGCGGCCGGGGCGAGCACGGCGCTGAGCGCGGCGGCTCCGTCGAGCAGGGCCCGGGACCGGGCCGTGATGCCGGCGTCCCTGGCGTCCAGCGCGGAGGCGACGTCCGCCAGCCGCCGGGCGCGCCGCAGCTCCGGCATGAGGGCCTGGAGCGGGGCGATGCGGTAACCGGCCCTGCGCAGCTGGTGGACGATCCGCGCGTCCCGCACCTGGACCGGCGTGTACCGCCGGGTCCCCCGGACGGGGTCGCGGTCGGGGACGACGAGGCCCTCCGCGTCCCAGTGCCGCAGCGTCGAGGGGCGCACGCCGAGGGCGGCGGCGAGCTGGGAGACGCTCATCGCGTCCGAGGCGCGCACGTCCCCGATCGGCTCGCCGGAGATCGCCCGCACGGCCTCCCGGGCCTGCGCCAGCTCGGTGCGTTCGGTGTGGAGCCGGGCGTGCGCCTCGTCGAGCAGGACGAGCACCCGGGCGGCGGGGCCCCGGTGGGCGATCCGGACGATCTCCTTGGCCTCGACCGGCCCCACGCCCGCCGCGAGGGCCCGGTAGGCCAGCGCGGACCGCACGTGGACCTCCCCGTAGACCCGGTGGCCCGCGGCCGTGCGCGCCGCCGGCGGCAGCACGCCGTCGCGTTCGAGGTTGCGCACCTGCTGGACGGAGTACCCGCAACGCCGCGCGACATCGACGGTGCGCATCCCCCGCGAGTTGAGACCTGCCACCCCGAAACCCCTCAGTTCCCGCCCCCAACCCTCCACAACCACTTTAATGTGACGCTGGAACACATGACCATGGACGAGATCATTGGTTTCGTGGCGGACCTCGACGGCGTGCTCACCCTGCGGCCGGGGCCGGGCGACGGCTCGCCGGAGCTCGCCTGGGGCGACGCGTTCTTCTACTACTCGCCGGACGGCGTCGTCCCGACGACGACCCAGCCCTTCGCGACGATCGTGACCAAGGACTACCCCGACGACACGGCGTCCCGCCTGGACCGGCCGGGCGCCTTCCGCGTGAACATCGCCGCCGGGAGGGAGGAGTTCGTCCGGTGGACCGGGCACGAGCCGCGCGACCCGGCCGCCGCCGCGGCCGACCCCGGCGCCGCCGACACCGTGATCGCCCACCCCGTCTACGGCGGCCTGGGCTGGCTCGCGGTGGTGAACCCGGGCCCGCGCACCGGGGAGACGGTCCGCGAGCTGCTGCGGACGGCCTACCGGCTCGCGCGCTCGCGCTACGAGCGCCGCGCGGAGGCGGGCCAGGGGCAGCCCTCCGCCTGACCGGCCCCCGGGCTCAGCGCCAGCGGTGGAACAGGCGCTCGCCGGGCTCGGGGGAGATGCCGAACGGCAGGCTCAGGGGGATGCCCTCGCCCGGCGCGGCGACCTCGAAGCCGAGCCGGGCGTAGTACCGCTCCAGGCCCGAGCCCTCGGGGAAGCCCCCGTAGGCCAGGTGGTAGCCGAGACGGAAGTACAGCTGGAGGCATCGGTGCAGCAGGGCCGCGCCGATGCCCTGGCCGCGGGCGTGCTCGGCGACGGCCACGGCGCGGATCCGCACGACGGCCAGCACGGCGGTGAGCGCCTGCGCGGGCGGGACCCCCCGGTCGACGGCCCGGGCCAGCAGGCCGCCGGGCGGGGCGGCCTGGAGGGCGCCGACGATCCGGCCGGTCCGGTCCTGCGCGACGAGCACCGCCGACAGCCCGGCCAGGGTGCGCAGGGTGTCCCCGTCGGCGGCGCGCGCACCGAGCTCGGCGAGCAGCGCCTCCTGCCCGTGGCGCAGCCCGACCGGCAGGAGCCGCCCCGTGTCGGGGTCGTCGAGCGCGGCGAGCGCCTCGGGGTCGAGCCCGAGCGGTTCCCAGAGCCTCCGGACCTGCTCGCCCTCCCCCTCGGCCATGCCCCGGACGCGGCTTCCGCGGGCGGCGGCCCAGCCGGTGACCAGGCGTTCGGGGGTGATGTTGGGGATGCGGTCCAGCGAAGGCATAGCCGTACAGTACGCGCCCGTCGCGGCCGTCGCGGCCGGTGGGCGCGGGGTCAGCGGCCCGGCCGCGGGCCGGTCGGCGCGCCACCGGTGATCTCCTCGACGACGTCGGCGTACCACCGGAACAGGCGGGGCGCCGGGGCGCGCGGCGGGCGGCGCAGCAGCTCGGCCCAGCACCGGGCGACCAGCTCGCGGGCCCGCGTGCCCGGCCAGGGGGACGGCAGCAGCTCCGGGGGCAGCAGCGGGTCGGGTTCGGTGGCGGCCGTGAACGCGGCCGCCAGCTCCAGGGCGATGGCCACCGTCTCCGGTTCGGACGGGGTGGCGTCCCCGCGCAGCCGGTCCAGGTGGGCCCGGGCGGTCGCGGCCAGCCGCCGGTGGCCCTCGGCCAGGTCGTCCAGCGGCCACAGCCGGGCCGCCAGCCCCACCGGGTCGGAGACACCGCCGACGCGCAGATCGGTGCTGGTCAGATAGGTGACGTGCGCGTCCACGCCGAGCCGGCCGGCCGCGGCGCCGACCAGGTCCTCCCACGCGTTGGCCGCCACGTACAGGCCGCCCTGCAGGGGCGCGCCGCCGAGGTGGACGATCGTCTCGCGCAGGGCGTCGCGGGCGGCGCGCTCGGTCTCGGGAACGGCGAACGCGACCAGGTGCCAGACCCCGTCCCAGGGGGCCTCGCCCCGGTCCTGGGCGTACATCAGCCGCAGGAAGTCCGCCTCGGGCTCCAGCGCGTGGCG
Source organism: Actinomadura kijaniata NBRC 14229 (assembly GCF_001552175.1). GTDB lineage: Bacteria > Actinomycetota > Actinomycetes > Streptosporangiales > Streptosporangiaceae > Spirillospora > Spirillospora kijaniata. Next base: position 40,683 of record NZ_BCQR01000075.1, on the reverse strand, counting down.
GGTGTCGCCGGTGGCGCGCAGCACCGCCCGCCGCCCCCGCCCCTGCTGGACGAACCGGCCGTCGGCGACCAGCCGCCGCACGCACAGCCGCACCTGCTGGTCGCTCATGCCCAACGTCCCGGCGACGGTGTACAGCTCACCGGCGTCCACGGTCCCGTCCTCGCGGACCAGGCTCTCCACCAGCACGCGCGTGGAGATCTCCACGCCCTCGGCCGGTTCCCGCGCCATCCCCTTCGCGTTCATGCGTACGAGTGTAGTACGGTCAAATTGAAAACGATCGTATGAGTAATGAACGAAACGGAGTCGGGATGCGTACTGGCACCCCCATCACGTCCGCCGGGCCCGAGCACGACGCGCGCCGCGCGCGCCGGCGGTGGTTGCGGCGGCGTCGGGTCCGCTGGGCGGTGAGCGTCCTGGCGGCGGCGGTGGTGCTGGTCGTGGCGGCGGCCGGATGGGTGATCCACCAGAACACCTACGAGCTGCGCGAGGAGCGCGTGACCATCACCGGCGGCGCCCAGCCGCTCAAGGGCGTGCTGGCCCTGCCCAAGCGGGGCGGGGGCCCCTTCGGGCTGGTGGTGTTCGTGCACGGGGACGGGCCCGTCGACGCCACGCACGAGACGTTCTACCGGCCGACGTGGGAGGCGTTCGCCCGGGCCGGGTACGCCTCGCTGTCGTGGAACAAGCCCGGTGTGGGCGGCGCCCCCGGCGACTGGCTGGACCAGAGCATGGACGACCGCGCAGCCGAGACCGTCGCGGCGATCCGGTGGGCCGAGCGGCGCCCGGAGGTCGATCCGCGCCGGATCGGGCTGTGGGGCGCCAGCCAGGCGGGCTGGGTCATGCCCAAGGTGGCGGCGCGCCTGCCGGGGCTACGGTTCGTCATCGCCGTCTCCCCCGCGATCAACTGGCTGCGCCAGGGCCGCTACAACCTGCTGGCCGAGCTGAAGGACGCCGGGGCCCCACCCGCCAGGGTCCGCGCCGAGACCGAACGCAGCGACACCACCCTGCGGCTGCTGCGCTCGGGAGCCTCCTACCGGGAGTACAGGGCCGCCGTCGGCGGCCCCGGCGGCATGACCGCCGACCGGTGGCGGTTCGTCACCAGGAACTACACCGCCGACGCCTCACGGGACCTGGCCGCCATGCGCGCCCCGGTGCTGCTCCTGCTGGGAGGACACGACCGCAACGTCGACGTCGCCGACACCGAGGCCGGGTACCGCAGGGCGCTGCGCGCACCCGGCCAACTCCAGGTCCACCGCTATCCCGAGGCCACCCACAGCATGGTGCGCAAGGACCTGGAGGAGTCGGAGTTCAAGCTGACCGTCGTCGCCGTCGCCGCGCCACGGTCCCTGATGGTCCCGGGCTACCTGGACGACCAGCGCCGCTACCTGGGCGCGATCCGCTGACGGCCCCCTCGGCGGGGAACCGCCCGGCCATGCCGGGCGGTCGGGACCGATCTGATCGCATTTCACGTGAGCGAGACCTGTTCGTTGGAGGTAGCAGATGCGGGTGCTGGCGTTGGGCGGAGCGGGCGCGACGGGCGCGGTCGCGGTGCGCGAGGCGGTCCGGCTGCCGCGGGTCTCGCACGTCGTGGTCGCCGACCGCGATCCGGCCGCCGCCGAGGCGGTGGCGCGCCGGTGGGCCGGAGGCCGCGTGCCGCTGCGGCCGCTGCGGGTGGACGTGACCGACGCGGACGCCCTGCGCGCGGCGCTGGCCGACGCCGACGTGGTGCTCAACACCGTCGGGCCCTACCACCGGTTCGGCGCGCGGGTGCTGACGGCGGCGATCGAGACCGGCACCCACTACCTGGACGTCTGCGACGACTGGGAACCGACCCTGCGGATGCTGGAGGCCGACGGCGCCGCCCGCGCGGCCGGGGTGTGCGCCGTGGTCGGCATGGGCGCCAGCCCCGGCGTCAGCAACCTGCTGGCCGCCCGCGCCGCCCGCGACCTGGACGCCGTCCACGACCTCCACACCGCCTGGCCCGTCGACGTCCCGCACGCCGGGCCCGAGGACGAGGCACTGCTGCTGGCCCCCGACGGCCGCCCCAGCGCCGCCGCCGTGCACTGGATGGAGCAGATCAGCGGCACGGTCGCGGTGATCGAGAACGGGTCCCCGGTGCGGCGGCCGCCGCTGCGGCCGGTCACCCTCGCCCTGCCCGGCGGCCGGACCGGCACCGCCTACACCGTGGGCCACCCCGAGCCGGTCACCCTGCACCGCGCGTTCCGGCCCACCGGCGACGCCGCCTGCCTGATGGTCGTCACCCCCGGCACCCTCGCCTACCTGGACGTGCTGCGCCGCGACATCGACGCCGGGCGGCTGACCGACCACACCGCCGCCGCCGACCTCGCCCGTCCCTCCGCGGCCCGCGCCCTCCGCTCCTGGCCGCGCTCGGCCGTGCTCCGGGGCCCCGGGACGCTGCCGCCGTTCTTCGCGGTCGCCACGGGGGTCCGCGACGGCCGCCCGCGCACCGTCCTGGCCCGTTTCGCAGACCTGGCCGACGCGGCGTTCCCGGGGGACATGGCCGAGGCGACCGGCGTCCCCCTGGCCCTGGGACTGGCCCAGGTCCTCGACGGGACCGCCGCCGGACCCGGGGTCCACCCGCCCGAGACCGCCTTCGACCCCGACCGCCTCCTCGCCGAACTGGCACGTCGCCAGGGTCCCGGCGGCGCGGTCGCCGTCGAGCACGCGGCGGCCCCGGCGCGCACCCCGTCCCGGCTCAGGCCCGGCGGCCGTGGTCCAGGCCCGCGCAGGCGGCGGTGACGGCGTCGGGCGGGCAGGCGAACAGCGCCCCCTCGGCCAGCGTGGACGCGTCCGGCGCCGAACCGGCGATCAGCAGCGGGGTGGTGTGCCGCAGCGCGCACGTCGCCCCCATCTCGCGCGCGGTCGGCGGGCCGCCGTCGATCCGCACGTCGACCACGACGTCGACCGGCTCCGTCAGCAGGGGGCAGCGGCCCACCGCGGACAGGCCCACGCAGGGGTGGTGCGCGCCGCCGTGCGGATGGCAGAACGCCACCGCATGCCCCTCGACCGCGAGGAGGGCGCCCACGGTGTAGGCGTCCCCCTCCTTCTCCTCGGTCATCAGGATCCTCATGCGCTCCCCCGCCCTCGGCCGCGGTCCGGGCGTCCAGGGTTCCGGCGGAAGGCCCGCCGCGCCAGGGACCTTCGTCCCGACATGGCCGGGACCGGAACGACGGTGACACCGGCATGACGGCCCGGCGAACAGTGCGCGCCGGGCCTTCCGCCGGAACGATCTTCCGAATCATGATCAGGACCGGCGGTCGTTGGACCGCTCCACCTGAAAGGGGCAGCATCATGCGGAACCTTCTCAAGACCGGCCTCAGGACCGGCCTGGTCGGCGCCGGCATCGCGGCCGCGACCTTCGGTCTCGCCTCCCCCGCGCTGGCCGCCGACCTCTCGGTGAACGTCGGCGACGGCACCATCAGGTACGACGACTCCGCCGACTCGTTCTGCGCCCAGGCCTACAACACCGAGGGCCAGCGCATCGTGGAGGTCAAGCTGGTCCCGGTCGGCCAGTCCGGCCCGAGCCCCACCTGGCAGGACAGGAACAGCTCCTACGGCCACCCTGGCGCCACGTGCCGGAGCCTGGCCACCGCCTACGAGGACACCCGCTACCGCGCCGACGTCCGGACCTACTGGGCCGAGCGGGGCACCTGGGTGAACCGCGGCTCCTTCTACTTCTACAGCTGACCCCCGGCCGCAGGTCCCCGCGCGCCGCACGGCGCGCGGGGATCCTCGCGTTCCGCGAGCGCCCCGGGCGTGGAACACTTCCGGCATCCCCGAGCACGGAGGCCCCATGCCCCACATCGACCTGCCCGAAGGCCTGCCCGGCCTGCTCTCGCTGCTGGCCTACCGCCCCGAGACCGCCGGGCCGCTCAGTCGGCTCGCCGAGGTGCTGCTGCGCGGTCCCGGCCCGCTGGAACGCGGCGAACGCGAGCTGATCGCCGCCTACGTCTCGCACCTCAACGACTGCGCGTTCTGCGCCGGGGCGCACGGCGCGTGCGCGGCGGCCCAGCTCGACGGCGGCGCGGCCGTGGTGGAACGGGTCCGCGCCGACCCGGCGTCGGCGCCCGTGCCGGACCGGCTGAGGGCGCTGCTCGCCGTCGCCGCGGCCGTGCGGGACGGCGGCCGGGCCGTCACCCCGGACCACGTCGCGGCGGCCCGCGCGGCGGGGGCGACCGACACCGAGATCCACGACACCGTCCTGATCGCCGCCGCGTTCTGCATGTACAACCGCTACGTCGACGGCCTGGCCACGCTCACCCCGGAGGATCCGGCCATGTACGAGCAGGCCGCCGCGCGGATCATCGCCCACGGGTACGACGCGCTCCCCGTCCCCTGACCCGGGCGATCCACCACCCCGGCCGCCGCCGCCCGCATCCGGTTGATTACCGTGAGTGATCACAGGGTGATCGACAGGGGGGACCATGGCGGACGCACCGGCCGGCAAGGCCGGCGACCTGCACGCGGAGCTGGACCGGCGGGCCGGGGAGGTCGAGCGGCGGGTCATCGGCTGGCGGCACCACCTGCACCGGTACCCGGAGCTGCCCAACCGGGAGAAGCACACCGCGCAGCTCGTCATCGACCATCTGGAGTCCCTGGGCCTGGACGAGGTCCGCACCGGCGTCGCCGGGTACGGCGTGGTCGGGGTGCTCCGGGGCGGCCTGCCGGGCGAACGGGTGATCGCGCTGCGGGCCGACATGGACGCCCTCCCGGTCCGGGAGACCTCCGGGGTGGACTTCGCCTCCACCGTCGTCGACGACGACTACCCCGGCGGGCCGTTCCCCGTCGCGCACGCCTGCGGGCACGACTGCCACACCGCGATGCTGATGGGCGCCGCCACGGTGCTGGCCGGGGCGCGCGAGCGGCTGCCGGGCACCGTGCTGTTCGTCTTCCAGCCCGCCGAGGAGGGCCCGCCGGTGGACGAGCCGGGCGGGGCCGCGCGGATGGAGGCCGAGGACGCCCTGGCCGACCCCCGGCCCACGATGGTGTACGGCCACCACGTCGTCCCGCTGCCGGCGGGCTGGGTCGGCTACCGGGAGGGCCCCCAGTACGCCGCCTCCCGCATGATCAAGATCGTGGTGACCGGGCACCAGGTCCACGGCTCCACCCCGTGGGAGGGCCGGGACCCGCTGCCGCCCGCCGCCGACATCATCGCGGCGACGGGCCAGCTCTACCGGCAGATCGACGCCCACCAGGCGGTCACCGTGTCCATCGGGCACGTCGAGGACGTGGGCCGCTTCAACATCATCGGCGAGCGGGTCACCCTGTGGGGCACCGCCCGCTGCGCGGACGAGTCCGGCATGGCGGCGGTCCAGCGGCTCGTCACCCGTACCGCCGACCACATCGCCCGCGCCTACGGGTGCGCCGCGCGGGTCGAGTTCCTCCAGCCGGTCCCGCCCGTCCGCAACGCGCCCGCCTGGGTGGAGGCGGCCCTGCCCACGCTGCGGCGGGTCGCCGGGGAGGACCGGACGGTGCGGTCCCAGCCGACCCTCGGCTACGACGACGTCTCGGTGTTCGTCAACAGGTACGGCGGCCTGTACGTGATGCTCGGCGTCCAGGACATCGAGATGGTCGACGGCGTTCCCCGGCCGGTGGAGGGCGGGCGCGGCCTGGTGGTCAACCACGATCCCGCCTTCTACGCCGACGACTCGGCCCTGGTCACCGGCGTCCGCCTGCACGCGCACGTGGCCGCCGACCATCTGGGCGGCGCGCTCGTTCCCCGGACGGACCCCGCGCCCTGAATTCCGCGAATTATCACTCGTTGACAATTTCCGGTCCGCGATTCAGGTTCCCGGAATTCCGGTTCCCCCTTCGGCGCGAAACCGGTCCCCGGGCCGGCCTCCCGGAACGCGGCACCCGGATCCGGCGAGATCAACGGGCGTTCGGTCGCGCCCTGTTCGGCTCTGGCCAGTACGCTCCGGGCTGTCTAGGATTCGGGTTTCCGAAGCGATGATCGGCCAGGGCCGAGACGGAGGGGGTCGGGTGCGCAGGCGCGGGGGTGCCGCAGCGGGTGCCATTCCGGAGGTGTCCGGGGACCAGGGCGGGGGTGTCCTGCGCAATGGCCGGACGGTTCCGGCGGCCATCGCCGGGGCCGTCGTGCTCACCCTCGCCGGGAACGTCGCCGTCCTGACGACGTGGGGCGCCGACGGCGAGCGCGGCCCCGCCAAGGCCGATCCCGGCCATCTGGTGTCGGTGTCGCAGGACGGCCCGCCGCCCGGCTCCGTGGTCCGGCCGCTCGGCAGGCGGCTCACCCCGCACCTGCTGATCGCCGGGCCCCAGTCGCTACCGCCCGCGGCGGTCGAGCGCGCCCGCAAGGTCAAGGGCGTGGCCGGGCTGTCGGTCGTGGACGCCGCCCAGGCGCAGGTCGCCGGGCGCCGCGTCGGGCTGCTGGGGGTGGACCCCTCGTCGTTCCGGGCGTTCGCGCCCCGGCAGACCGCCGAGTCCGACCAGCTGTGGCAGACGGTCGCGACCGGCGGGCTGGCGGTGTCGTTCGAGCTGAGCCGGGACGGGTCGCTGCCGCTGGGCGGCATCGTGCAGGCGGGCCGCACCAGCAACCCCGGCCAGGTCCGCGTCGGCGCCTACGCCTCGATGGGCATCGCCGACATCGACGCGGTGGTCTCCCGCGACCAGGCCCGCGCCCTCGGCATGCCCGCCGGGAACGGACTGGTCGTCAGCGCCCGCAGGACCAGCGCCCGCAAGCTCTCCCAGCAGCTGAAGAAGGTCCTTCCCAAGGGCACGAGAATCGCGGTGCTGACCGGAGAGGACGCGCCCGCCCGGCAGGCCCCGCGCGACCAGCCGCAGGTCACCACCCGTCCCGACGGCCTGCGCGGGCTGCGGTCGCTCATCACCGGCAACACCGTCACCCCGACCATGCGCAACGTCGTCATGGAGATCGACTCGATGTTCGGGCCGTTCCCGGTCATCGGCTGCTTCCGGTCCACCGGCGACCCCCAGGACCACGGCGAGGGCCGCGCCTGCGACTTCATGGAGACCACGACGGGCCGCATGCCGTCGGAGGCGGCCCGGCGCCACGGCGACCAGGTCGCCCAGTTCGCCATCAGCAACGCGCGCCGCCTCCGCATCCACTATGTGATCTGGAAGCAGCACATCTGGAACATCGAGCGGCCCGGCTGGCGGCCCATGGGCGACCGGGGCAGCATCACCCAGAACCACTACGACCACATCCACATCTCGGTGCAGCGCTAGCGGGACGGCGCCGGGCGGGGCTCCGGGGGCGGCGTCAGGGAAGGCGCTGCTCGCACCAGACGGCCTTGCCGCCCGCCGTGCGGCGCACGCCCCAGCGGCGGGCCAGGCGGCTCACCACGTGCAGGCCGCGGCCCGACTCGGCGACGGTCTCCCCCTCGCCGACGGCGCGGACGCGGGGGCGGCCGTCGGAGCCGTCGAACACCTCGCAGACCAGGCCGTCCTCGCGGACCAGCCGCAGGGTGACGCGCCCGCCCGCGTGGCGGATCGCGTTGGTGACCAGCTCGGAGGCCATCAGCACGGTCGACTCGGCCAGCTCGCCGAGGCCCCACCCGGCGAGCGTGCTGCGGATCAGGCCGCGGGCGCGGCGCACGGCGGCCGGGTCGGCGGGCAGGTCCCAGGACACGTGCGCGTCGCCGGGGATGCGGTGCAGGCGGGCCAGCAGCACCGCGATGTCGTCGCGGTGCTGGTCGTCGAACACGCCGTCCAGGGTCGCCTGGCACAGGCCGTCCAGGGTGTCGGCCCCCTTGTCGAAGGTCTCCCGCAGCCGGGCCAGGCCGTCGTCGATGTCGCGGGCGCGGTTCTCCACCAGGCCGTCGGTGTACAGGAACAGCAGCGTGCCGTCCTCGACGGTGAACGCGCGGCTGACGACCGGGCGGCCGTCGCCGATGCCCAGCGGCGGCGCGGGCGGCACGTCCAGGAACTCGGCGGGGCCGCCCGGCGGGGCCAGCAGCGGCGGCAGGTGCCCGGCGCTGGCGATCTCGCACCGGCCGCTGACCGCGTCGTAGACGGCGTAGGCGCAGGTGGCGAAGTGCGGCTCGCGTTCGCCGAGGGTGCGCATCAGCGAGTCCAGGCGCTCCAGGGCCTCGGCGGGCGGCAGGTCCAGCCCGGCCAGGGTGTGGATGGCGGTGCGCAGGCGTCCCATGGTCACGGCGGCGCGCACCCCGTGCCCGGCGACGTCGCCGACGACCAGCGCGACGCGCGCGCCGGGCAGCGCGATCGACTCGTACCAGTCGCCGCCGACCTCGATCAGGCGGCTGCCGGGCAGGTAGCGGTGGTGGACCGACACCGACGACGGCGCCGACAGGCCGGTCGGCAGCAGGCTGCGCTGCAGGGTGAGGGCGGTGGCGCGTTCCCGGCCGTAGCGGCGGGCGCTCTCCACGAACAGCCCGGCGCGGTTGGCGAACTCGGTGCCGATCTCGACGTCGTAGGCGTCGAACGGCCGGTGCCCGGACGTGCGGGTGCACACGAACAGCCCCAGCGTCGCGCCGTCGGCGTCGCGGACCGGCAGCACCAGCATCGACGCGCCCTTGAGCAGCTCGGCGACCGGGGTCCGCCGCCACTCCTCGGCGATGCGCGCGGCGGTCTCGCCGTCCAGGGACAGCAGCACCGGCTCGCCGGTGCGCAGGGCGCGCGTGTGGGGGGCCGGTTCGGGGAACGCCAGGGTCTCCCCCACCGGGAACGTGGCGTCCCACGCCGGGTCGCCGTCGTCGAACGCGGTCGCCATCCGCCGCAGCATGACCGCGTCGCCGGCGCCGTCCGCGTCGGCGTCGATCATGTTCTCCCGCAGCAGCAGCGCGCCGGTGTTGCAGAAGGTGGGGACCAGGACGTTCATCAGCTCGCGGGCCAGCAGCTCCAGGTCGAGGGTCGCGCCGATGCGCGGCAGCGAGTCCTCCATCAGCGCGCGGCGGATCACCGCGGGGTCCAGGAAGCGGTCGGCCAGCGGGACCGGGACGCGGACCACCGCCAGCGCGGCCAGGTCGCCGCCGCGCATCGGGTGCACGGTGACGACGGCGTCGTGGCGGCCCCCGGCGGGGGTCTCCATGGTCAGCATCGCGGTGCGCTCGCGGCCGTGCCGGAGGGCCTCCAGCAGCGGTTCGCGGGCTCCGCCGATCAGGTCGTCCAGCCGCGACCCCGGGAGATCGTCGGCGTCCACGCCGAGCGCCGCCGCCGCGTTGCGGTCGAACTGGAGCACCCTCCCCGACGAATCCGTGCCGAGAATGAGAATTCGGGTGGACGACTCCATCGCTCGATTATGGGACACGGGACGCCCCTCACGAGGGCCGTTCCGGGAAGGGCGTGCACCGAGATCGCGTCGCCGTTGTTTCGGCCTGGCAACAACTGCCGAGGCGTTCCCGGATAATTCGGCGGCTTCCCCTTTTTAGGACTTCCCGAAAACCTGCGGCGGGGGAACCGGCGCGGTGGTGCCGTCGCCCTCGCGGATCGGCGCGGCCCCGGCGGCGAACGCCGCCAGGTCCTCCCCCTCCACCAGCCGGGCCCGGGCGGCGCCGCCCGCCGCCCGCCGGGCCAGCACCTCCACCGGCAGCGGCCGCCGCGAGGCCACGACGATCAGGTTCCCGAAGCGGCGGCCGCGCAGCACGCCGGGGTCGCCGAGCAGCAGCACGTGCCGGAACACCGAGCGCACCGTCGTCACCACCCGCCGCGCGAACGGCAGCCGGAACCCGTCGGCGACGTTCATCAGGTAGACCCCGCCGGGCCGCAGCACCCGCGCGACGTCGCGGGTGAACTCCTCGGTCACCAGCTCCACCGGCACGGCGGCCTCGGCGAACGCGTCCAGCACCACCAGGTCGTCGGCCTCGTCGGGCACCCCGGCCAGCCCGGTCCGGCCGTCGGTGACGCGGATCTTCAGCCCGGCGACGCCCTTCACCGGCAGCTGCTCGCGGACCAGCTGCACCAGGCGGCCGTCCGGCTCCAGCACCACCTGCCGGGAGCCGGGCCGGGTCGCGGCGACGTACCGGGGCAGCGTGCAGGCCGCGCCGCCGATGTGGACGGCGTCGAACGGCTCCCCCTCCAGCCCGAGGCTGTCGACGACGTCGCCCATCAGCCGCATGTACTCGAAGTCCAGGTAGGTGGGGTCGGACAGGTCCACGTACGACTGCGGGACGCCGCCCACGCACAGCACCCAGCCGCCGTCCCGGTCGGCGTCGCGCAGCAGCTCGGCCTCGCCGCCGGCGATCTCGTACCGGTCGGCGCGGGGCTCCGCGCCGCGCCGTGTCCCTCTCCGTGCCATCCCCTCACCTTACGGTCGGCCGGGCCTCTCCCCGGCCGGTCGCGCCCGCCCGCCGTTCTGTCGGTACGCCTCCGTAGGCTCCCGGCCAGACGGAACGGACGTCCACGAGGAGGAGATCATGGCGCGGGAGACCACCTACCTGGAGCTTTCCGAGGACGACGGGGGCGCCCACAAGTTCTACGAGGTCGTGGTCTCCGACACCGACGTGACGATCACCTACGGGCGGATCGGCGCGGCCGGAACGGCCAAGACCTCCTCCTACCCAACCGCCGACAAGGCCCGCGCCGCCGCCAAGAAGAAGATCGACGAGAAGCTGCGCAAGGGGTACGCCCCGGCGGTGCGCGGGGCCCGGCAGGCCCGGCCGATCACCCGGCGGCCGGTGACCAGCGGGCGGTCCACGGCGCGGCAGGCCCCGGTGCTGTGGCGGTTCGCCAGCGGCGCCGCCGCGTTCGGGATCTTCGTGGACAAGCAGCGGGCCTGGGTCGGCAACCAGCGGGGCGACGTCTACACCGTCACCCACGAGGGCGCGGTGACCGGGCACTTCAAGCTGCCCGAGGGCGTCAAGTGCATCGTCGCCGACGACTTCTGGATCTACGCCGGGTGCGACGACGGCCGGGTCTACGACCTGAGCGGCAAGGCCCCGTACGCGGCCTACGAGATCTCCCCCGACGTGGACATCTACTGGCTGGACATCCACGACGGCATGCTGGGCGTGTCGGACGCGGGCGGCCGGGTCACCGCGATCGACCACGAGGACGAGTTCCAGTGGAAGCACGACACCGACGGCCGCGCCGGGTGGATGGTGCGCTGCGACGGCGAGGCGGTCTACCACGGGCACACCAAGGGCGTGGCGCGCTACCGGGACCTGGACGGGCGGCTGGTCTGGCACACGCCGGTGGAGGGCAACGTGCTGTTCGGCTGGCAGGAGCACGACGCGGTCTACGCGGGCACCGCGCGCGACAAGGTCTACCGGCTGGCCAAGGAGGACGGCCGGGTCGAGTCGGTGTACCAGTGCGACGACGCGGTGTTCTCCTGCGCGGCCGCGCCCGACGGCCGGTACGTCTTCGCCGGGGACAACCATTCCTCCGTGTACTGTTTCGACCGAGGCGGCAAACGGCTGTGGAAGCTGGCGACCGGTTGCGGATCGGCGTTCTCGATGCAGTACATTGACGATCGACTGTACCTGGTCACCACCGACGGCTCCCTGGCCTGTATGGACGTCAGCGAGGACGCCATCCGGGCCGCCGAGCGGGGGACCGTCCCGCAGGCGCGGGACGTCAAGATCGAGGCAGGGCTGGCCGCGGTCCGACCGGCGACGACGCTGGAGACCGCGGGGCCGGGCGATCGCGGCGTGGTCGTCGAGTGCTACCAGGACGGTCCGCGGCTTCGGGTGCGCGTGGTGGACGAGGGGTACGACTCCGGTTGGAACCTCCAGTTCCCCAAGGGCATCCGCGAAGCGGGCGCGCGTTACCTCGTCGAGGAGGTCCGCCCGTCGGGGCGCGGCGGTTTCTACCGCGCCTACGGCGAGATCAAGCGCCTGCGCTAGCCGTCACCGCAAAAGATCTTCCATACGGTCCGCGTGTCGCGTTCGCGCGGGACGCTCCCCACCGACCGTATGGAGGGCCCGACACGATCTGCGGAAGGCGACTTCATGACACTGCCCCAGGCGACCGGCACCCAGGCGACCGACCCCCCGCCGGCGGCACGGAGCGTCACGGCGGCACAGGATGTCACGGCGGCGGACGAGGTGGCGGGCATCTGCTCCGACCTGCTCCGCTTCGACACCACCAACGAGGGCGAGGGCCGGGGACAGCCCGAGCGCCCCGCCGCCGAGTACGTCGCGGCGCTGCTGGACGACGCGGGGGTCGAGCCCATCGTCGTCGAGTCGGCCCCCGGCCGGGCCAGCACCCTGGTCCGGATCCCCGGCACCGATCCCGACGCGCCCGCGTTCCTCATCCACGGGCACCTGGACGTGGTGCCCGCCGACCCCGACGAGTGGAGCGTGCACCCGTTCTCCGGGGAGGAGCGCGACGGCTACCTGTGGGGGCGCGGGGCGGTGGACATGAAGGGCACCCTCGCGATGACGCTGGCGACGGTCCGGCAGCGGCTGCGCGAGGGCCGCCGCACCCGCGGGGACCTGGTGCTGGCGTTCCTGGCCGACGAGGAGTGCACCGCCGTCTACGGCTCCAAGTATGTCGTGGACGAGTGCCGGGACTGGTTCACCGGCGTCACCGAGGCGATCAGCGAATCCGGCGGGTTCAGCGTCACCGCCGCGCCCGACACCCGGATCTACCCGATCGCGACCGGCGAGCGCGGGTCGGCGTGGATGCGGCTCACCGCGCGCGGCACCGCCGGGCACGGCTCCAAGCCCGCCCCCGACAACGCCGTCGCCGAACTGTGCCACGCGATCTCCCGGCTGGCCTCCCACCGGTGGCCGGTCCGGCTGACGCCGGGCGTGCGGGCGCTGCTGGACGGCATCGCCGACGCGCTCGGCGAGCCCCTCGACCACGACCGGCTGGACGCCGAGGCCCAGCGGCTCGGCCAGGTCGGCAAGCTGTTCGCGGGCACCATCCGCAACTCCGCCAACCCCACCCGGCTGGACGCCGGGTACAAGGTCAACGTCGTGCCCGGCTCCGCGCAGGCGCAGGTGGACGGCCGGACCCTGCCGGGCCTCGGCGAGGAGTTCTTCGCCACGCTGGACCGGCTGCTCGGCCCGAAGATCACCCGCGAGTTCATCAGCCACGAGGAGGCCATCACCGCCGACCCGGACGGGCCGACCTTCCACGCCCTGGCCGACGCGCTGCGCGCCGAGGATCCCGGCGCCCGGCCGGTGCCGTACGTGATGTCGGGCGGCACCGACGCCAAGGCGTTCGCCCGCCTCGGCATCCGCAGCTTCGGGTTCGCGCCGCTGCTGCTCGGCCCGGAGCTGGACTACCAGGCGATGTTCCACGGCGTGGACGAGCGGGTGCCGGTCGAGGGGCTGCGGTTCGGCACGCGGGTGCTGGACCGCTTCCTCGACACCCGCTGACGCCCGTTCCCGGCGGTCACCGGGCCGTCACTCGGCGACCCTGGTCCGGCGGTCCCACACGAAGACCGGGAGCCTCCCCTCGGGGGTGTCGCGGTGCCGGGAGGTCGCCCGGAAGTGCTCGTAGCCACCCCGGAACGGCAGTTTCACCTCGGCACCGGGCGGGGTGATCCGCACGATCCGCCGCGGCAGCCCCTCCGGCCCGCCTTCCAGGAACGCCTTCAAGGTGGTGTCCATGTGGGGATCGTCACACGCCCCGAGGCGGCACGCCTATGTCCCCGCGGTGGCATCGGACGCACCGCGGGGACAGGTCGCTCAGCGCGGCAGCGCGGCCAGTTCCCGCCACTGGCGGCGCGGCAGGCCGGGCTCGTCGGTGAGCACCTGGAGGCAGACGTGGTCGGCCCCGGCGTCCAGATGCTCGCGGACGCGCGCGGCGATGCGGTCGAGGTCGCCGTAGGCCACGATCGCGTCCACCAGGCGGTCGCTCGGCCCGCCGACCATGTCCTCCTCCCCGAAGCCGAGCCGCTGGAGGCTGCGCCGCTGGTGCGGGGCGGCCTCGGCGTAGAACCCGACGTGCGCGCGGGCCACCTCGCGGGCGCGTCCGAGGTCGGGGTCGAGGACGACGGCCTGCTCCACCCCCAGGAAGGCGTCCGGCCCCATGGCCCGGCGGGCCGAGGCGGTGTGCTCGACGGGGACGAAGTAGGGGTGCGCGCCCCAGGTGCGCTCGGCCGCCAGCTCCAGCATCCTCGGGCCGAGGGCGGCCAGCACGCGGCGGGGCGCCGGGTCGGGCACCGGGCCGTGCCGCGGGACCGCGTCCATCGCGTCCAGGTAGCCGCGCATCGTCGTCACCGCCCTGCCCCGCGCGGGCATCGGGTACCCGTCGAGCTCCATCACCTCGTCGGACACCCGGTGCCCGCCGAGCCCCAGCAGGTAGCGCCCGGGGAACGCCTCGCCGAGGGTGCGTTCGGCGGTGGCGGTGGCGATCGGGTCGCGGAAGGCGATGTTGGCGATCCCGGAGGCGACGGTGAGGCGCCGCGTCGCCGCCAGCAGCAGCCACGCCTGCCCGAAGGTGTCGCGCCCCAGCGCCTCGCCGAACCACAGGGCCCCGTAGCCCAGCTCCTCGATCTCCGCCGCCGCCTCCCGGACCTCGCCGGCCGGGGCCCCGTCGAACGCGAACGTCCAGATCCCCAGCCGGCCGAGGCCGTGCCGCGCGTCGTCCATCACTTCACTCCCTTAAACGGAGAGGTTCTCCGCTTCCGTTCCGGTACGATACGGAGAACTTCTCCGTTTGGCTAGCCGGGATGGGCGATGACGACCGACAGACCCCTGCGGGCCGACGCGCGCCGCAACGCCGAACGCGTCCTGGCCGCCGCCCGCGAGACGTTCGCCGAGCAGGGCCCCGACGCCTCCCTGAACGAGATCGCCCGCCGCGCCGGGGTCGGCCCCGGCACCCTCTACCGGCACTTCCCGAACCGGCGGGCGCTCCAGGCCGCGGTGCTGCGCGACCGCGTCGAGCGGCTGGCCTCGCTCGCCGACGGGCTGCGGGCCGTTCCGCCGGCCGAGGCACTGGAGACGTGGCTGCGCGCCTTCCTCGCGCACGCCCGCACCGATCACGGGCTGGGCGGCGAGGCGCTGCGCCACGAGCCGTCCGGCATGGGCTTCGACTGCCACCAGGTGATCGTCGACACCGCCACCGGGGTGCTGGACCGCGCCCGGCGGGCCGGGGCCGTGCGGCCCGACGCCCACCCCGGCGACCTGCTGCGGATCGTCGCCGGGATCGCGCTGTCGCCTCCCGTCGGGGACGACGACCCGGGCCAGGCCGAACGGCTGCTGGCGCTCACGCTGGACGCGGTGCGCGCCCGCACGGTCAGCTAGGCGGGCTAAGCAAAGGGGCACCCGCCCTGCGGCGGAATCTCCCGATGAAGTAGGTTCTGGCCGGATCTCTCGCGGCACGAAGGGGGCGTACGGTGGCGGTACCGATCATGGAGCAGCCCGCGGACTGGACCGAGCCGGGGGCGCACCCGGTCGCCCCCGGCGTCCACCGCGTTCCCCTGGCGCTGCCGATCCCGTCGCTGCACGCCGTCAACGTCTACGTCATCGAGGACCCGGACGGCCTGGTCGTGGTGGACTCCGGGTGGGCGATGCCCGACAGCCGCAGGGCGCTGTCGGACGCGCTGCGCACGCTGGGCCACCGGCTCGACGACGTGGCGCAGTTCCTGGTCACGCACGCGCACTGGGACCACTACTCGCAGGCGCTCGCGCTGCGCGACGCGTTCGGCACGCGGGTGCGGATCGGGCGCGGCGAGCGGGCGTCGATCGAGGCGTTCGACGTGGCGCGGGGGCTGCACCCGCGCCAGGCCGAGCTGCTGCGCCGCTGCGGCGCCCCGGAACTGGCCGACCGGATCGCGAACGCGGGCGTGGGCACCGAGGACCGGCGGATGCCGCACACCGCCCCCGACGGCTGGCTGGACGACGGGGAGCGGATCGCGCTGACCCGGCGCGGCCTGGACGTGTTCGCCACGCCCGGCCACACGCGCGGCCACATCGTGCTGCGCGACGCCGCCGCCGGGCTGCTGTTCGCGGGCGACCACATCCTGCCGCACATCACGCCGTCGATCGGGCTGGAGACCGAGCCGGAGCCCAAGCCGCTGCGCAGCTACCTGGAATCGCTGCGGCTGGTCCGCGGCATGCCCGACACGCTGCTGCTGCCCGCGCACGGCCCGGTCACCCCCAGCACCCACACCCGCGTCGACGAGCTGCTGCGCCACCACGAGGAACGCCTCGCCGCGGCCGCCGCGCAGGTCCGCGCCGGTCACGCCACCGCCCACGAGGTGGCGCGGGCGATGCCGTGGACGCGCCGCCGCCGCAGCCTGGAGGACCTGGACGACTTCAGCCAGATGCTGGCCGTCCTGGAGATCGAAGCACACCTGGACGTCCTGGCCGACCAGGGCGTACTGGACGCGCACGACGACGGGATCCGCCGCTACGCCCCCAGCGCCTAACCGGCGAGGCCGCCGCCCGGCACGCACAGCGCGAGAAGCGCCGCCAAGGACCCACACGACGCCCCAGCCATGGACGGCGCCCCACCACCGTCCAGGCCGCCCGCCCAGACCCCCGACCCCCGCAGAGCACCGGCCGGATCAACACGGCGCGACGGCGCGCCGACCGGGCCGGTCCTGCCGTGCCGACCGCCTCGCGGAGCGCAGTCGGGGAGTCCTCCACGTAGCCGAGCGGTGCGCCCCGGCCCAACCCCTCACAGAGCGCCGGTCGGGCCAGTCGTGGCGCGGCGGCGCGCTGACCGGGCTGCCCCTGCCGGGTGTCGGCGGCCTCATGGGGCGCGCTCAGAGACCGTTCCAAACGGCCGAGCGGCGCCTTCAGACCCCAACCTCCCGCCGGGCGTCGGCTGGGCCAGCGCGGCGCGGATGACCGGTTGGGGTGCCATCAGCGCGCGATTCGCCGCGTGTTCCGGCGGTCCGGTTCCGTGGGGCCGTCAGGGGTCTTCCCCGGTGCTGGTCGGTGGGGGTGCGCTCGATCAGCGGGTGGCGGGGGTCACAGGGCGGCGGTGAGGGTTCGTATGGCTCGGATGCCCAGGTCGGCGGGGGAGCCGGGGCCTTCGGAGGGGGTGTCGTCGGCCGCCCACGCCTCCAGGGCGACGCGGATCGCGGCGGTCGCGGCGGCGGCCGCCAGCCGCACCTCCAGCGAGCCCGGGTCCCGGTCCATCAGCCCGGCCAGCACGGGGGCCAGGCGTTCCTCGGAGTCCTGGTTGACCTTCAGCCACACCGCGCGCAGCGCCGGGTCGTGCCCGGCGGCCCGCAGCAGGCCGCGCATCCACCGGTAGCGCTCCCGGGTCGCCAGGTCGGGTTCGGCCAGCACCAGCCCGGCGGCCCGCTCCAGCGCCTCCCGCGGCGGCATCCCCGGCGGGGAGCCGGCCAGCAGGTCCCGCCAGCGCAGCGCGCCCACCGACAGCAGCGGCGCGACCGCCTCCTCCTTGGTCGGGAAGTACCGGTAGAAGGTCCGCAGCGCGACCCCGGCCCGGCGGGCGATCTGCTCGGCGGTGACGCCGTCGGCCCCGTGCTCGGTGAACAGCTCGGCCGCCGCGCGGGCGATCTCCGTCTGGGTGGCGGCCTTGCGGCGTTCGGTGAGCGTGCTGCGGGGCTCCTCGGTCACCCCACGATTCTAGGCATAAGAAGCCGGTGTGGCACGTTATGCCATGTAGGCATAGCATGACGCCACAGCGATCGGAGGAACCACCATGAACCGTTTCGAGGGACGTCGCGTCCTGGTCACCGGCGGCGGGTCGGGCATCGGCCGCGCCACCGCGCTGCGCATCCTGGAGGAGGGCGGCCGGGTCGTCGCGTTCGACGTCAACGCCGAGGGCCTGGCGGCCACCGCCGAACGGGCCGGGGCGCACGCCGACCGCCTCACCACCTCGGTGGTGGACATCTCCGACGAGGCGGCCGTGCGCGCCGGGGTCGCGGCGGCGGTGGAGACGCTCGGCGGCCTGGACGTGCTGGTGAACGCGGCGGGCATCCTGCGCTCGGCGCACACCCACCAGACCACCCTGGAGTTCTGGAACCGGGTCCTGGCGGTCAACCTGACCGGCACCTTCCTGATGACCCGCGAGGCGCTGCCCGCGCTGCTGGAGTCCGGCCGCGGCGTGGTGGTGAACTTCAGCTCCACCTCGGCCTCGTTCGCCCACCCCTACATGGCCGCCTACGCCGCGTCCAAGGGCGGCATCCAGTCGTTCACGCACGTGCTGGCCGCCGAGTACGCCGGGCGGGGCCTGCGCGCGGTGGCGGTCGCGCCCGGCTCGATCAGCAGCGACATGACCGACGGCCGCGGTCCGGGCCTGCCCGGGGACGCCGACATGAGCCTGTTCGCGAAGCTGGTCCCGGCGCTCAACCAGGGCGGTTTCGCCCCTCCGGAGACGGTCGCGGGCGTGGTCGCGGCGCTGGCCTCCGACGATGGCGCTTTCGTCACCGGCACCGAGATCCGCGTCGACGGCGGCACCCACTTCTGACCCGGCAGCCGGGTCCGGGGCCTCACGCCTCCCAGTGGGAGGCGTACCAGCGCACCTCCCGCGCGGCCTCGGCCGCCTGGGGGTGGATCTCGGCGAAGTGGCCCACCAGGCCCTCGACGTCCTCCCGCAGCGGTCGCAGCGGCGGGTCGGGCGCCAGGCAGATGACCGGGGGCCGCGGTCCCTCGCGCAGGTAGGCGGCGAGCTTGTGGTGGCCGTCGATCAGGTAGCCGGTCTCGGAGCGCGGCTCGGGCAGCAGCGCCACCAGCGCGGGCTCGTCGGTCCGCAGCCGCTGCCGGTAGCGGTCGACGGCCCCCAGTCGCGGGGCGGCCGCGCGTCGGTGGGGACGAGCGTCAGCAGGGGGTCGTCGTCGAACCCCGGCCACCAGTGGAACTCCCCCTCCACCACGAAGAGGCCGCGGGACCCGAACCGGCGCGTCTCCAGCGCGTACCGGCCGGGCCGCAGCAGCCGCAGGAGGGGGCGCAGCCGGTCGGCGAGGCCGGTGGTGTCCGGGCCGGGGGCCGCCAGCCACTCCCCGAGCGCCTTGACCTCCGAGACAGCCGTGCGCGGGTCGCGGGCGCGGGCCGCGACCGTCTCGGTGCTGCCGCCGACCCCGCCCGCCACGGCGGCGGGGTCCCCGGCCAGCAGCAGCGCGCTCGCGTCGGCCCGGCCGACGACCGCGATCAGCCCCTCCCCGTCGGGCACCTCGGCGTACTCCATGATCGGCATCCTGCCAGGCCGGGCGGAACGCCCGAAAAGCCGCGCCGTAGGGTGAGGGTCCCACCCCCAGGCGGAAGGAACGTGATGACGCGGGCCCCGGAGTTCGTGGAGATCAAGGACGCGGAGGAGCTGCGGGAGCTGCTGGGCGAGGTGATGCCGAGAGCGGCGCAGAAGGAGCGCCCCCGGCTGCACGCGCGGGACCGCGAGTGGCTCGCCGCCTCACCGTTCTGCCTGGTGGCCACCAGCGACGCCGACGGCGACTGCGACGTGTCCCCCAAGGGCGACCCGGCCGGGTTCACGCTGGTGCTGGACGACACCACGATCGCGATCCCCGAACGGCCCGGCAACCGGCGGGCCGACGGGTTCCACAACATCCTCACCAACCCGCACGTCGGGCTGGTCTACCTGATCCCGGGCCGCAACGAGACGCTGCGCATCAACGGCCGCGCCCGGCTGGTGCGCGAGGCCCCGTTCTTCGACCGGATGGTCGTCGAGGGGCACCGGCCGCTGATGGCGATGGTGGTGGAGATCGACGAGATCTTCTTCCACTGCGGCAAGGCGTTCCTGCGGTCGGGGCTGTGGAAGCCGGAGTCCTGGACCGGCGACACCCTGCCCTCGCACGCCCGCCTCATCAAGGAGATCCAGCAGGACCCCATGAGCCTGGAGGAGCTGGAGCGCTACTACGGGGCCACCTACGCCGAGAAGCTCTACAAGGGCTGACCGGGGGCCGGACGCGACGCGGGCGTCGCCGGAACGTTCCGGCGACGCCCGCGTCGTTCCCCGACGGTCAGCCGCTCTTGCGGCGGAACTGGCGCTGGTGGTCGGCGCGGGAGTGCGCTCCGCGCACCTTCGAGCCGTTCCGGCCCGCTCCCTCGCCGTGCTTCTCCGACGTGGCGTCGCGCTTGCGCTCCAACGCCTCCCGGAACTTGCGCTTCACGTCTTCCTCGGAGCCCTCGTGTGCTTCTGGCGAGTCGGCCATGCGGTCCTCCAGCTCTCGGTGGTGCTGTCCCCAGCCTCGCACGTCCGACCGCGCGACACGATCCGGGGCACCCGAGATCACCGCGACGGAAACGGCGATGAAACCGGACAGTAACGCATCGTATCCCCTAAAGTCATCGATCATGGACGCGCAGCCCATGTCGGCCGACCAGTCGCCGCACCACCCCCCGCTGGAGCAGCTCGCCCTCGAACCGCTGCTGATCGACGAGTCCGCCGATCCGGCGCAGACCTACGAACGGCTGCGGTCGCGGTACGGCCCGGTCGTCCCGGTGGACGCGCTCGGCGTCCCGGCCTGGCTGGTCATCGGCTATCCGCAGGTCCTGGAGGTGATGCGGGACCAGCGCGGGATCTGGAGCAAGCGGATCGAGTCCTGGCGGGCCTACGCCGAGGGCCGGGTGCCCGAGGAGTGGCCGCTGATGAGCGTCTCCCGGGGCGGGAGCGTGGTGTACCGCGACGGCGCCGACCTGACGCGGCTGCGCGGCGCCTGGAGCGCGGCGCTGCAGCCGTTCCAGGACCGCACGCGGCCGCAGGCCCGCGCCCTGGAGGCGGCCGTGCACCGCTACGCCGACGACCTGATCACCGCGATGACCGAGGGCGGCCCGGCGGCCGGGCAGACCGACCTGGTCGCGCGGTACAGCCGTCCGCTGCCGCTGATGGCGCTCAACCGGCTGTTCGGGTTCGGCTCCGACCACGGCGAGGAGCTGGTGCTCGACATGTGGAGGATGCTGGACGCCGGGCCGGAGGCCCCCGCGGCGCTCGCGCGGCTGGTCGGCGCGCTCACCGAGAGCTCCGCCGCCAAGCGGGCCACGCCCGGCGAGGACCTGCCCTCCTACATGCTGGCCGCCCAGCCGGACATGACGGTGGAGGAGATGGCCCGCCAGATGATGCTGCTGGTCGCGCTGGTCGGCGACCACACCGCCACGCTCATCGCCAACACCGTCGCCGAGGTGCTGAAGGGCGACACCGGCGCCCGCGCCGGGCTGGCGGGCGGCATGATCCAGGAGGCGGTCAACCGGGCGGCGATCTCCTCCCCGCCGATGTCGAACACGACGCTGCGCTGGGCCCGGGCGGACGTGCGGCTCGGCCGCTACCTGGTCGCGGCCGGGGACCCGGTGATCCTGTCGATCGCGGGCGCGCACACCGACCCGGTGTTCACCGCGGGCCACTCCGCCGACGCGGTCCGGTCGTCGCGCGCCCACCTGGCGTGGAGCGCCGGGCCGCACGGCTGCATGGGCCGCGACCTGGCCACCACGATCACGGTGATCGCGGTGGAGCGGCTGTTCGAGCGGTTCGCCACGCTGCGGCTGGCCGTGCCGCCCGAACACCTGCCGTGGCGGACCTCTCCCCTGATGCGGGGGCTGCGGGCGCTGCCGGTGCACTACGAGCTGTCGGCGGTGCCGCCGCCGGTGCGTCCCGGACCGGCCGCGGCCGCCGCGGTCTCGCCGGAGACCGCGGCGCAGGAGGCGTCCCTGGCCCGCCGGGTGCTGCGCGCGCTGCGGCTGGTGCGCTAGGCGGCGCCTCGGACGGCGCCTCAGACGGCGGGGCGCGCGGCCTCCTCGCGGATGCGGTCCCAGGCGGCGCGGACGTGCCGTTCCTCGGTGGCGGGCCCGCCGACGGCCAGGCGCAGCAGGGCCCGGCCGCCGACCCTGGTGTGGGTGAGGTAGAGGTCGCCGGAGGCGTTGAGGCGTTCCATCAGGGCGAGCGTGGCGGCGTCGGCCTCGTCGTGGGCGAGGCCGGCCCAGCGGGGCCGGAAGCACACCAGGCCGAACGGGTGGTGGTCGCGGACCTCGAACGCGGGGTCGGCGGCGATCCAGGAGGCCAGCGCGTCGGCGAGCCGCGCCCCGGCGCGGATGTGCGCGCGCAACCCCTCGGCCCCGTACCAGCGGATCACCGACCACAGCTTCAGCGCGCGGAACCGGCGCCCCAGCGGGATCTGCCAGTCGCGGTAGTCGATGACGTCGCCGGAGGTGGTGGCCTGGTTGCGCAGGTACTCGGGCAGGATCGACAGCGCCTCGATCATCGGCGCGCGGTCGGCGAGCCACAGCAGGGTGCAGTCGAAGTTGGTGAGCAGCCACTTGTGCGGGTTGGTGGAGTAGGAGTCGGCGTGCTCGGCGAGCCCGTCGTTGATCCACCGGAACTCCGGGCACACGGCCGCGACGCCCGCGTAGGCGGCGTCCACGTGCAGCCACACCCCGTGCCTGCGGCAGACCTCGCCGATCGCGGGGACCGGGTCGACGGCGGTGGTGGAGGTGGTCCCCACGGTGGCGCAGACCATGACGGGCACGGCCCCGGCCGCGGCGTCCTCGGCCAGCAGCGCGTCCAGGTGCGCGGGGTCCATCGCCAGGGTGCCGAGATCGACGTCCACGACCCGGACGTTGGCCGAGCCGATGCCGGTGATCCGGGCGGCCTTCTCCAGCGACGAGTGCGTCTGCGAGCTGACGTAGAGGGTGTGGCGCCGGTCGATCCCGTCGCGCGCCGCCGACCCGCCCGTCCGCTGCACCGCCGCCAGCAGCGCCACCAGGCACGCGCTGGACGCCGAGTCCTGGATGACGCCGTTGCCCCGGAACGCGGCGGGAAGCCCCAGCAGGTCCACCATCCAGTCGGCCACGCGCGTCTCCATCTCGGTGCACGCGGGGCTGGTGGCCCACAGCATCCCCTGCACGCCGAGCCCGGACGACAGCAGGTCGCCCAGGATCGCGGGGCCGCTGGTGTTGGAGGGGAAGTAGGCGAAGAACGAGGGGTGCTGCCAGTGCGTGACGCCCGGCAGGACGATCCGTTCCAGATCGGCCAGCACGCCTTCGAAGCCCTCTCCCCGCTCCGGCGGGCGAGCGGGCAGCGCGTCCTGGACATCACCCGGCTTGACCTGCGACAACACCGGCATCGACTCGATCCGCTCGTGGTAGTCGGCGATCCAGTCGACGACCTGCCTGCCGTACCGGCGGAACTCCTCCGGTGTCATGTGCCCCGCCATGCCGCCTCCCGTCCTCGTCGTCACAAGTGATCGTAAAGTCCGGCCACCCCGTTTAGCGCGTGCCGCGTGGGAACGACTTCCCTCCACAGGGAGGGAAAGACATGACCGACAAGAACAACAAGCACAGCCCGCGCGTCGACGAGCAGATGGGACATGAGACCCAGGGCATGGTCCGCGGCGGCCACTCCACCCACGCCGAGGAGTGGAGGGAGACCGAACCGGTCTCCACCGACACCTCCTGGGACCCGACGGCCCCCGAGGATCCCACGACCCTGACGACCTCCCGGCAGGAGGGCGCGCCGCCCGGCATGAGCGCCGAGGACGTGGAGGAGCGCAGCGCCCTGGCCCGGCTGCTGACGGGGGTCCGCTGGCCCGCGACCCCGAAGGACCTGGTGGCCCACCTGGACCGTCCGGGCGCTCCGGACGGGGCGGTGGCGGCGCTGGAGAACCTTCCCGACCGCGAGTACGAGAACCTCGCCGACGTGGCCGAGGAACTGGGGTACGGCCGGGAGTCCCGCCGCTTCTGACCGGCGGGGAACCCGAGGGCGCGGCGGGGGCGCCATCGATCATGCCGCGGGAGGATGACCGGCGGACCGTTCCGTCCCTCCCCGGCGCCCTCGCCCGACGCTTCGCAGCGCGGTCCGGGTCGCGACGCCCACGAGGCGTCGCGACCCGGACCGCGCCGTCCTGTCCGCTCGGCGGCATCCCGCCCGGAACGAGCGGGAACTCAGTGGTGGACGTGGGCGGCCGGGGGGCCGCACCACATCGTCAGGGCGTCCCTGATCTGGGTGGCGCGGCGGTCGGGGGCCGTCTCGTCGGTGGCCCAGGCGATGTGGCCGTCGGGGCGGACCAGCGCCGAGGTGCGCGTCGCGCCGTCCGCCGACGCGCAGTGGACCCGGTCGGCCCAGCGCTTGGTGGCCAGGTAGGTCACCGCCGGGTCGTTCGCCGCCACGACCAGCACGAACCGGCCGCCGCGCAGCGCCTCGTGCAGGCGGGACGGCTCGCCCATGAGGGGGATGTCGGGGGCCCGGCGGCCCGTGAGGGGGTGCGCGCCGCGCGGGGGCGGGTAGGCGACGCCGATGCCGGAGACCGTCTCGGCCGCGCGGCGCGCGACGGGCGGGACGCGCGTCGCCAGGGCCGCCGCGGCCGTGCGGGCGGCGCGGAGCGGACGCGGACCCAGCATCGCCGCCCTGACCAGGCCGCCGCTGGTGCGCAGGACGGCCCGGCCGACCGGATGGCGTTCGGCGTGGTAGGTGTCCAGCAGGCCGGGCCCGGTGTGGCCGCGCAGGACCGCGGCCAGCTTCCAGCCCAGGTTGGCGGCGTCCTGGAGCCCGGTGTTCATGCCCATGCCCCCGGCGGGCGAGTGCACGTGGGCGGCGTCCCCGGCCAGGAACACCCGGCCCACGCTGTAGCGCGGGACCTGGCGTTCGTCGCTGTGGAAGCGGGAGGTCCAGCGCGGATCGCGCATGCCGTGGTCGGTGCCCAGGGCGCGGCGGACGGTGGCGCGGAGCTCGGCGAAGTCGACCGGGTCGGTGTCGGGGACCTGGTGGTCGCGGTTCCAGGCGATCGCCCGGTACCAGCCGTCGCCGAACGGCGCCAGGAACGCGAAGGCGTCCCCCGACGACCCCACCGTGAGGACCTCGCGGGGCTCGTCGTCCAGGCGGACGTCGGCCAGCATCACCGAGCGGATCGCCGACCGGCCCGGGAACGGCAGCCCCAGCGCCTCCCGGACCCTGCTGCGCACCCCGTCGCATCCGACCAGGTAGTCGGCGCGGCGGCGGTCGGCGGTGCCGTCGGCGAGGCGTGTCTCGACCTCGACGCCGGTCTCGTCCTGCCGCAGTCCGACCACCTCGGCACCCCGGACGATCTCGGCCCCGGCCGCCAGCGCGCGGCTCTCCAGCACCCGTTCGGTCTCGTACTGCGGGGTCACCAGCAGGTAGGGGAAGCGTCCCGGCAGCCGCGACAGGTTCACCCGGGCGGCGCCGAACAGCCGTACCTGCCGCACCTTCTCCCCGGTGGCCAGCAGTTCCTCGGCCATCTCGCGGGCGTCCAGGATCTCCAGGGTGCGGGCGTGCACGGCGAACGCCCGCGTCAGGTCGGACCCGGTCGCGCGCCGCTCCAGGACCGTGACCGGTACGCCGGCGGCGGCCAGGTCCCCGGCCAGCAGCAGCCCGGCCGGTCCCGCGCCGACGATCACGACGTTCCCGGGTGCCGTCATGCCCGCTCCCTTCCCTCGTGCCTCCCCTGCCCGATCCCGCGTTCCCCGAACCCCCCGGCCGAACCTGGCCGGGCACGGCGCGGCCAGGGCCTGTTTCAAGGTGGGCCTCAGCCGCCCACGCGAGCGCGTGACCTGACCCGCGGGCCCGAAGCCGAAGGCGAGGGCCCGCAGGTCAGATCGCGAAGCGATGCCGCGCTCGCCAAGACCTGGTGAGGTGCGAGCCCCCCGGGCGATCGCCGTAGGCCAGGGCTTTTGGAACACGGCCTAGCCCTGGATCCGGCGTTCGCGGCCCGCCCACTCCTTCTCGCGCAGCTGGAACTTCTGGATCTTCCCGGTGGAGGTGCGGGGCAGCTCCGGCACGAACTCGACGCGGTCGGGGGCCTTGAAGTGCGCCAGCCGGTCCCGGACGTGCGCGATGATCTCGGCCTCGGTGGGGGCGTGCCCGTCGCGCGGCACCACGAACGCCTTGGGCCGTTCCCCCCACCGGTCGTCGGGGACGGCGACGACCGCGACCTCCCGGACCGCCGGGTGGGCGTCGATCGCGCTCTCCACCTCCACGGTCGAGATGTTCTCGCCGCCGGAGATGATGATGTCCTTGGCGCGGTCGCGCAGCTCCACGTACCCGTCGGGGTGCCGGACGCCGAGGTCGCCGGAGTGGAACCAGCCGCCCCGGAGCGCATGCGCGGTCGCGGCCTCGTCGTCGAGGTAGCCGGCCATGACGTTGTTGCCGCGCATGACGATCTCGCCGAGGGTGGCGCCGTCGGCGGGCACGTCGTTCATGTCCTCGTCCACCACGCGCAGCCCGTCGGTCTGGAGCATCCCGACGCCCTGCCGCGCCAGCATCCGCGCCCGGTCGGCGGTCGGCAGGCCCTTCCAGCCGGGCTGCGGCTCGCACACCGCGTAGGGGCCGTAGGTCTCGGTCAGCCCGTAGACGTGCACGATCCGCGCGCCCAGCTCCTCCAGCCGCGCCATCGTGGTGGGGCTCGGCGGCGCGGCGGCGGTGGTGATGGTCAGGGGCCGGTCCAGGCGGTGGGCCCGCGACGCGTCGGCGATGGCGCGCAGCACGGGGGGCGCGCCGTTGAGGTGGGTGACGCCCTCGGAGTCGACGAGCTCCCAGATCCGCTCGCCGTCCACCGCGCGCAGGCACACCTGGGTGCCGCCGACCGCGACCAGCGCCCAGGGCGTGCACCAGCCGTTGCAGTGGAACATCGGCAGCGTCCACAGGTACACGCTGTCGGGGGTGTGCCGGGAGTGGACGATCTCGCCGAGCGCGTTGAGGTAGGCGCCCCGGTGCGTGTAGACCACGCCCTTGGGGCGGCCGGTGGTGCCGGAGGTGTAGTTGACGGAGATGGGGGCGTTCTCGTCGGCGGGCTCCCAGGGGAACGCGGTGTCGCCGCCGCGCGCGGCGAACGTCTCGTAGTCGGTGCCGCCGGCCTCCGGGTCGGGGACGACGCCCGGGGCGGCGACGGTCACGATCTCGGTGACGGTGGCCAGGCCGCCCGCCAGCGGCGCGACCGTCGCGTGCAGCCCGGCGTCCACGACCAGGAGCCTCGCCCGCGAGTGGTCGCAGATGTGGCGGACCTCCTCGGGCGAGAGCCGCGTGTTGATCGCCACCAGCACCGCGCCCGCCAGCGGCACGGCGAAGTGGGCGACCAGCAGTTCGGGGATGTTGGGGGCGAGGTAGGCGACGCGGTCGCCGGGCCCGACGCCGGAGGCGCGCAGCGCGCCCGCCAGGCGGGTGACCCGCTCGGCGAGGTCGGCGTAGGTCCAGCGCCGGTCCCCGTGGACGACGGCCGGTTTGCCCGGGAAGACCTCGGCCGACCGCTTCAGGAACGCCAGCGGGCTGAGCGGGCTGAGCATGACGGGACCTCCCGTGCCGTGTCACCTGCGTCCCGGTCAGCATGACACGGGGGGTCACCGTCGCGCCGTCAGCGGAAGTCGTCGACGTGGTCGCGCGCCCATTCGGCGAACGCGCGGGGCGGGCGCCCGGTGACGCGCTCCACGTCGGGCCACGGCTTCTCCAGCGCCGACCAGTCCTGTTCGGCGTAGCCGCTGCCGGTGTCGGGCGATTCCCCGCCGTACTCGACGAATCCGAGCATCAGGTCGGCCGACTCGGCGGCGAACCCGCCCTGCGCCCGCATCAGCTCGCGGGCGCGCTCCCGGTCGACCTCCTCGTAGCGGACCTCCTCCCCCAGCGCGTCGGCGATGGCCGCGACCTGCTCGCGGACGGTGACCGGCGCGGGCCCGGTGAGCGTGTACGCCTTGCCGTGGTGGCCGTCGTCCAGCAGGGCCGCGACGGCGACGGCGGCGATGTCGTCCTCGTGGACGAGCATCATGGGCTCGTCGCCGAACGGGTGGCGGACCACGCGTTCGGCGCGGATCGCCGGGGCCCAGATCTGGAGCATGTTGGTCATGAACCCGCCGGGCCGCACATGGGTCCACTCCAGGCCGGACGCCGCCACGACCTCCTCGACCGGGTTGGTGTGCAGCCCGGCGGTGACCGAGGCCGCCGACAGGTCCACGATCCGCCGCACCCCGGCGTCGCGCGCCATGGCCACGACCTCGCGGGCGGTCTCCTCGACCGGGAACAGGTACATCCGCTCGACGCCCTCGAACGCCGCGCCCAGACCCGCCGGGTCGGCGAGATCGCCGCGCACGACCTCCACGTCCCGCGGGAACCGGGCCCGGGCGGGGTCGCGGGTCAGCGCCCTGACCTCCGCTCCCGCCCGCCGGAGCCGTGCCACCACGTTGCGGCCGACGAACCCCGTCGCACCGGTGACCAGAACCTTCATGACGCCTCCTCGTTGCCGACTCCCCCGACGCTAGAGGCGGTGTAGGTCAGTTCCCGTCCGCGACCGGCGGCGTCCGTCCGATCCCGCCTACCCGGCGTCCCGCGCCCCCGGGGCCGGATCGCCGCCGGCCAGGCCGTGCAGCAGCAGGTCGGTCAGGGTGTCCACGATCTCGTCGTCGGTGGCGCCGGGGCCGTCGTCCCCGGCGGTGAGGACCGCGTAGCCGAACATCGACAGCAGCGCGCCGAACGCCGGGGCCAGCAGCGCGGGGTCGCCGGGCAGCCGGTGGCCGCGCTCGCGCAGCCACTCCAGGTGGTCGCGGAGGACGTCGGTCTCGGCGACCAGGCTGCGCCACAGGTTCCCCGAGCGCGGGTCGTCGGCCATCAGCGCCTGCGTCCGCGCCACCACGACCGGCAGGTGGTCGCGGAAGACGTTCCAGGCGACGGCGAGGTGGTCGCGCAGCTGGGCGCGGTCCGACAGGTCGTGGTCGCGGGAGTGCTCGTGCGCGCGGATCTCGTCGTCGGCCTGCCGCCCCATGTCGGCCATCAGCGCCTGGAGGAGCTCCTCCTTGCCGGCGAAGTGGTCGTAGAACGAGCCGGTCGCGCGCCCGGCGGCGGCCGTGATGTCGGTGATCTTCGTGTTGAGGTAGCCGCGTTCCAGGAACAGCCGACGCGCCGCGTCCTTCAGCGCCGCCTGCGTCTCGGCCGCCCGGGCCTTGCGTACTCCCGCCATCCGTCCCCCTTGACCATCGCGTGCGGACGTCATCATACTGAAGCCAAGTTCGCCGAATAGAGATTCAGTGAATTGTGATTCAGGAGGTTTCATGCGGGTCATCGTGGTGGGTGGCGGGGTCGCCGGGGCGGCGAGCGCGGTCGCGTTGCGGCGGATCGGCGCGGAGGTGACGGTGTACGAGGCGTACGCCGACCCGGGCGGACAGGTGGGGGCGTTCGTGAGCCTGGCGTCCAACGGGCTGCGCGGGCTGGCGGCCCTCGGCGTGCTGGAGGAGGTGCGGGCGGCGGGGTTCGCGGTGCCGCGCCAGCTCATGTGGTCGGGGTCGGGGCGGCTGCTGGGCGACCTGCCGCGCGGGCGACGGTCGGACGACCCGCTGCACAGCGTCACGCTGATGCGGGGCCGCCTGGTGGAGACGCTGCGCGCCGCCGCCGAGCGGGCCGGGGCGCGGATCGTCACCGGGGAACGCCTGGTGGACGCGGTCGCCACGGGGACGGGGGTGCGCGCGGTGTTCGACGGCGGGCGCACCGCCGAGGCGGACCTGCTGGTCGGCGCGGACGGCATCTGGTCAGCGACCCGGCGGATCCTGGACCCGGCCGCTCCCGACCCGGCCTACGCCGGGCTCTACACCGCCTCCGGGGTCGCCCGGGGCGTCGCGGGGGTGGAGCCGGGGACGTTCAACATGGTGTTCGGGCGGGCGGGGGCGTTCCTCGCGATCGGCGTCCCGGACGGGTCGGTGTGGTGGGGCGCCCAGCCCGCCGCCGCGCGGGCCCCCGACCTCGACGCGGTCGGCCCGGACCTGCTGGCGGGCCTGTACCGGGACGAGCCGATGCCGTCGGCGGTGCTGCGCGCCGCGACGGAGACGCACCGGCCGACCCTCCACCACACGATGCCGCCGGTGGAGGTCTGGCGGAACGACCGGATCGTGCTGGTCGGTGACGCCTCCCACCCCGTCGGGGCTGGTCAGGGCGCGTCGATGGCGATCGAGGACGCGACGGTCCTGGCGCACGCCCTGGCCGCGGCGGCGTCCGTTCCCGCCGGTCTGGCCTCCTACGAGGCGGACCGGCGGGAACGGACGGCCAAGCTGGTGAAGATGGCGGCGGCCAACCGGGACGCCAAGACCGCGGGCCCGGTCGCGCGCCGGATCCGGGACGCCGTCATGCCGATGGCGCTGCGGCTCTTCTACGAGAGGGGCACCGCCTGGCTCTACGACTACCGGCTGCCGGAGCTCCCGGTCAGCGCCCGGACGCCACGTGCAGCGTCACGCTCTTGGGCTCCTTTCCGCTGACCGCCTCGTGCACGTACCAGGAGTCGGGCACCCGGTCCTCCTTGAGGACGTGCTCGCCGAAGTCCCAGTCGGCCGACTGCTCGGGCCGCGGGGGCATCTCGGCGTACCCGACGATCCGGACGCCGCGTTCCTTCGCCACCCGGCGCAGCTCGCCGACCTCCGTCCCCTTCACCCGCACCCCGTTCAGGGGCTCGCCGCGCGCCGCCGCGTCCCCGGTGATCTGGTAGCGCTCCCCCGGCCGGGCGGCGCGCCCGAACGTCAGCGTCACCCGGTCGCGCAGGCCGGTGGGGACGCGGACGCCCGGCTGGCACCAGAGGTCGCCGCAGCCGCCCCCGCCGTCCAGCGGCGTGACGCGCGGCCTGGTCCTCGTCTGCTCGTCGTAGGAGAGCATCGTGCCGACCAGGCTGGGCGACACCGGGAGGACCCGCAGGTCGACGTTCAGCCCGTGCGTGGCGAACTGCTTGCGGTACATCTCCGGGTCGGCGTTGGGATCCACGATCCGGACCTCCAGGAACTCGCCGCGCTGGGCGAAGGCGAGGGCCCGCGCGGTGCCCACCCGGGGCGTTCCGGACTCGTCGGTCCGCACGGCCTGCACCCCCACGACGGCCGCGGCCGTCACCGCGACCGTGACGGGGATCCCGACCAGCATCCGGCGCCGCCACCCGGGCCGGGCGGCGGGCCGGGCCGGGACGGACCCGGTGGCCAGGGCGTGCAGGGCCTGTTCCACCTGCTCGTCGGTCACGCGCACGTCGCGGGCCGGGTCGTGGACGGCCAGGGTGTCGCGCAGCCGCTCGATGTCGTTGCTCATGCGAGGCTCTCCTGAGGGGACGCGGGGGCGGGCGTGGCGGCGCCGGGCGGTGTGTCGCCGAGCAGATGTCGCAGGCGTTTGCGCGCCCGGTGCAGCCGCATCGCCGCCGCGGTCCGGGAGCATCCGGCCGCCTCGGCGGCGCTCTTCAGGTCCAGGCCCTCCCAGCACACGAGCATCACCAGCTCGCGTTCGCGCTCGCCGAGCCCGGCCAGGGCCGCCAGCGCCGTCTGCCGGGCGGCGACGGTGGCGGCGTGGTCGCCCTCGCCGTCGCGCCGCCCCAGGTCGTCGGCCAGGGCGTCCAGCAGGCCGTCGCGCCGCCGGTCCCTGCGGACCAGGTTCAGCGTGACGTTGCGGGCCGTGGCGTACAGCCACGGCCGCGGGTCGTCGTCGGGCAGGCGGTCCCGGCGTTCCCAGGCGATCCGGAACGTCTCGGCCGCCACGTCCGCGGCGTCGGCGGGTCCGACCCGCCGCCACGCGTACCGCAGCACCGCCTCGTAGTGATCCCGGAACATCCGGGTGAAACCGTCGTCGTCGTTCAAGCGCTGTCTCCCGTCAGCACAGCGGCACCATTCACCTGTTAGGTGTCGGCGACGACGCCGGTTTCACTCCGGACGGGAGATTTCTCGCGGAACCCGCCGTCAGAGCTCGACGCTGCGCAGGTTCAGGCCCAGGGCCCGGAACTGCTCGACGGGGCGGTGGTAGCCGCGTTCGATGTGGTGGACGCCGCGCAGCGTCGACGGGCCCTCGGCGACGGCCGCCGCCAGCACCGCCGAGAACCCGGCGCGGATGTCGGGCATGGTCACGTCGCCGCCGCGCAGCTTGGTCACGCCCCGCACGACCGCCGAGTGCCGCGCGCCGGTGTCGTGGTAGCGGCAGGCCGGGCCGCCCAGGCAGGTGTCGTACACCTCGATCTCGGCGCCCATGCCCTTCAGCGCCGGAACGTAGGCCAGCCGGTTCTCGTACACCGTCTCGTGCAGCACCGACATGCCGTCGGCCTGCGTGAACAGCACCATCAGCGGGGTCTGCCAGTCGGTGGCGAACCCGGGGTGGGTGTCGGTCTGCACCGCCGCCGGGCGCAGCCCGTGCGGCGCCGACGCCATGATCCAGTCGTCGGTGATCTCGAACCGGGCGCCCATCCGCGCCAGCGTGGTGATCGGGGTGACCAGACGGTCCTGCGCGCAGCCGTGCACCCGGACCTCACCGCCGGTGACCAGGCCCGCGACCAGGTAGGAGAACGCCTCGATGCGGTCGCCGCCGAGACGGGTCGGGGCGCCGCCGAGCCGTTCCACGCCCTCCACCACGATGCGGCGGTCGGGGCTGAAGGAGATCCGCGCGCCCATCCGCTGGAGGAACAGCGCCAGCTCGATGATCTCCGGCTCGGTGGCGGCGTTGCGGATCACGGTCTGGCCCTGCGCCAGCACCGCCGCCAGCAGCACCGTCTCGGTCGCGCCGACGCTCGGGTAGGGCAGCTCGATACGGGTGCCGACCAGGCGTTCGGCGCGGGCGTGGATGCCGTCCTCGGCGATGATCACCTCGGCGCCGAAGCGGCGCAGCGCCTCCACGTGGAAGTCCACCGGCCGCCGCCCGATCGGGTCGCCGCCGACCAGCGGCACGAACGCCTCGCCCGCCCGGTGCAGCAGCGGTCCCAGCATCAGGATCGGGATGCGGTTCAGGCCGGTGAACGCCTTGTCGACGCTGGGGTCGGTCACCGGCCCCGGCACGATCGTGATCTCCTCGCCGGAGCGCTCCACCGTCATCCCGACGTGTTCGATCATGGCGGCGGTGATGCCGACCTCGCCGACGTCGGGCGCGTTGCGGATGGTGCTCGGCGCGTCGCCGAGCATGGCGGCCACCATGTGCTTGCTGACCGCGTTCTTGGCCCCCCGCACGGTCACGTCGCCACGCAGCGGGCCGGACGGCTCGATCTCCCACAGCTTCTCGGTCACCCGTGCAGCCTATGGGCCGCTCCGCCCATCACCAACCCGGTCACCGTGGTTTCACCCGTTCGCCGCGTTCCTGCTACCGTGATCGATCATGTCCGGTCCCGAGGCGTCCAGAGCCTGACCGCCGGCCCGCCGGCGGTCCCTCCGCCGTGCCCGCCGGCCGCTCTCCGCGCGGCCGTGCCCCCTCTTCTGAAGGCGTTCCGGACGATTCCCGTCAGCGGTCGTTGACCGCGCCCCTTCAGCCCTGACGCGCCGCCGCGCCCTCCCCTGCCCTTTTTCCGGCATCCCTCGACGGGAGTGTTCGTCATGCCGTTCGTCATCTATGTCCTGGGGCTGGCGGTGTTCGCCCTGGGCACCTCCGAGTTCATGCTGTCGGGTCTGCTCCCGGCCATCGCCGCCGACCTCCGCGTGTCCATCCCGCACGCGGGGCTGCTGACCTCGTCGTTCGCCGTCGGCATGGTCGTCGGCGCGCCCGTGCTGGCGGCCGCGACCCGCCGGCTGCCGCGCCGCAGCGCCCTGCTGTGGTTCCTGGTGGTCTTCGCCCTCTGCCATGTCGTCGGGGCCCTGACCGGCGACTTCACCGTCCTGCTGGCCACCCGCGTGGTGAGCGCGCTGGCCATGGCGGGCTTCTGGGCGGTGGCGTCCGGGACGGCGGTCGCGATGGTCGCCCCCGGCGCCCGCGCCCGCGTGATGGCCGTGCTGGTCGGCGGCACCAGCCTGGCCTGCGTCGCCGGGGTGCCCGCCGGGGCGGTCCTCGGCCAGGTGTGGGGCT
Source organism: Actinomadura kijaniata NBRC 14229 (assembly GCF_001552175.1). Lineage (GTDB taxonomy): Bacteria > Actinomycetota > Actinomycetes > Streptosporangiales > Streptosporangiaceae > Spirillospora > Spirillospora kijaniata. Next base: position 7,152 of record NZ_BCQR01000075.1, on the reverse strand, counting down.
GGCGGGCCGCGTTCTGGGCGGTCGCGGTCCTGACCCTGCTGTCGGTCGCGGCGATCGCGGCGCTGCTGCCCGCCCGCGACGCCGCGCCCGCCGACGCGGGCCTGCGCGCCGAGCTGCGGGACCTGACGCGCCCGCCGCTGCTGCTGTCCTACACGGTGAACGCGCTGGTGCAGGGCGCGACGTTCTGCACCTTCACCTACCTGGCGCCGCTGGTCACCGAGACCGCCGGGCTGGCCGAGGGCTGGGTGCCGGTGCTGCTGGTGCTGTTCGGCGGCGGCGCGACCCTGGGGATCACGATCGGCGGGCGTGTCACCGACGCCCGTCCCCGGACCGTGCTGGTCTGCGGGGCGGTGGCGCTGACCGGGGGCTGGGCGCTGCTGGCGCTGACCGCCGGGAACCCGGCCGCCCTGGTCGCGCTGGTCTTTGTCCAGGGGATGCTGGCGTTCGGCCTGGCGCCCGCGCTGACCTCCCGCACGTTCGCCCTGGCCGCCGGGGCCCCCACGCTGGCCGGCGGGTTCGTGACGGCGGCGTTCAACGTGGGCAACACCCTGGGCCCGTGGCTGGGCGGCCTGACCATCGACGCGGGCTGGGGCTTCCGCTCCCCGGTCTGGGTCAGCATCGCGCTGATGCTGGGGGCCCTGGCCGCCATCGCCGCCGCCCGCGAGGTCGGCCGCGTCTGACCGCGCGCCGCGATCACGTCCCGCACGGCGCCGGCCACCGGCTCGGGCCGTTCGGCGTGCGCGTACCGGTGGGAGGCGCACGCCGCCCTCCACGCGGCACGGCCTCCGCCGTCGCCGCGTGGAGGGCACGGAGCCCGGTCCTGGTCCCGAGCGGCCGGGCCGCGGTCAGGCCGCGGTCAGGCCGCGGTGCCGACCACCCGGTGCGGCGTCAGCCGGATCACGATCCGGACGGCGTCCGGCGGCAGGTCCAGGTACTCCTGGCCCGCGCCCGGCCCCTCGTAGCGTTCGGCCAGCTCGACGGCGAGCCGCCGTCCCTCGTCCTCGGTCACGGTGGCGGTGCCGCGCACCTCGACGTACCGCAGCGGGTCGCCCATGTCGAACACGGTCAGGCTGGCCCGGGGGTCCCGCCGCAGGTTGCGGTCCTTGCGCCGGCCCGCCTGCGAGGAGACAAGCAGGTCGTCGCCGTCCCGCCCGACCCACACGACCGAGGTCTGCGGGCCGCCGTCGGGGTTCACGGTGGCGAGCACCGCCGGGTTCACGCCGTCAATGAGCTTCCGCGCCGAGGCGCCGAGTTCGATCGTCACCCGGTGAGCGTAACGACCCGATCCGCGGTTTTCACCCGCGCGGATGATCTCCGGCGGTGGACAATCGGATCATGAGTACTGTGACGGCGCTGTACCGCTACCCCGTCAAGTCGATGCTGGGGGAACGGCTCGACACGGCGGACCTGACCACGACCGGCCTGCGGGGCGACCGGGCGTGGGCGCTGCTGGACCGGACGACCGCCAAGGTCGCCAGCGCGAAGAACCCCCGGCTGTGGCGCGCCCTGCTCCAGGCCCGCGCCTCCCTGGACGGCGCCGCCGTGCGCATCACCCTGCCCGACGGCACCCTCGTCTCCGGCGACGAGGAGCTCTCGCGCTGGCTGGGCAGGCCCGTCACCCTCGCCGACACGCCCCCCGACGGCGCGGAGCTGGACCGCGCCGTCCCCGAGGAGGTCCTGGCCGAGGGCGTCAGCGCCGACGTGGCCGTCGAGCAGATCACGATCGGGGCGGGAGCGCCGCCCGGCGCGTTCGTGGACTTCGCCCCCGTCCACCTGATCGGCACCGCCACCCTGCGCGCCACTGGCGCCGAGGCCGTCCGCTACCGCCCCAACCTCGTCGTCGACACCGGCGCCGCGTACGAGGAGAACGCCTGGGTGGGCCGCACGCTGCGGATCGGCACCGCGGTGCTGCGCGTCATCGCCCCGACCCCGCGCTGCGCGGTCCCGACCCTCGAACACGGCGACCTGCCCCGCTCCCCCGACGCGCTGCGCGTCCCGGCCCGGGAGAACCTGGTCGAGCCCCTGCCGGGCATGGGCGACCGCGCCTGCGCCGGAGCCTACGCGCAGGTCGTCCGGCCGGGCCGGATCTCGGTGGGAGACCGGGCGACGTTCGAGACGGACCGCTGACCGTCACCAGGTCTCGTGGTCGATCCCGGTCGTGACGATCCGCAGCGCGCTGAACGCCGCGTACGGCCGGTCGTGCGAGCTCATCCCGCCGTACAGCGGCATCGGCACCTTCGGGAGCAGGTCCAGCACCGCGTCGATCCGCCCCTGCCCGGCCGCCCTCCGGAGCAGCTCCACGGTCGGTCCCTGCCGCTGCGCCGGGGGGATCCGGGCGATCTCCGCGTACCTGCGGGCGAGGTCATCGTCGACCGGCTCCTCCGGTTCCGCGACCGCGAGGCCGTTGCGTTCGGCCCAGGCGCGCAGCAGCTCCGTCTGCCCGTATCGCCGCAGCAGGCGCATCACCGCCTGGTCACCGAACCAGCCCTCCGCGTCGCGCAGGACGCGTTCGGCGAGGTCGGCCCTGCCCGTGCGCAACGCGTAAGCGACGAACGGGACACCGGCGCCGTCACCGGGGTCGCCGGTGCCCTCGTCCAGCAGGGCCCGCGCCTCGTCCTCCCGCCCGCACTCCAGCAGCGCCCACACGATCGGCAGGCGCCGGCCCCCGGCGCCGTGGTGCTCGCGCGCCTTCTCGAACCACCGGTCCGCGCGTTCCCGGTCGCCCAGCGCCGCGTACGCCCCGCCCACGGCGGCACCGGCGCGGGCCTGGTCGCCCCACTCCATCGCGTACCACACCGGCCCGTTCCACCGCTCCTCGCAGGCCGTCTCGTGATCGGCGAAGAGCGAGCGCGCGTCGTCCCGTAGCCCCGCGGCCGCCAGGACCATGGCGGCCTCGGCCGCCACGAACGGGCGGCGACCTTCCGGGGACGCCCCGACCAGCACGCGCACGCCGTCCGGCTCGCCGCGCCGGGCCCGGATGAGGGCCGCCTCGCGCAGGGCCTCGCCGGACCACGGGAGGCGGTCCACGCCGAGCTCCACGACCGCTTCGAGAAAGGCCCGGAACAGGTCGTCCACCGTGGCCGGGCCGGGCGGGGGCCACCGCTCGGGCTCCGGCGCCCGGACGGTACGGCCCCGGAACGGCTCCAGGTCCTCGCGCAGCGGGCCGTCGACCCGTTCCGCCGCCGTGGGCGCGTCGGGGAAGACGTCCAGCCGTCCCCAGTGGACCGGCCACGCGTAGCGGCGGTCCACCGCCCACGTCAGCGCGGCGGCCAGGTCCGCCTCCCGTCCGGAAGGGGCGATCGCGACGCCCTCCGGGAACGCGACGGCCCAGGTCTCCTCGTCGAGCGCGAACGTGGGATTGGGCCCCCGCCCCATCCAGTCGCCGAGGTCATCGCCGTCAACGAACAGCGGGCGCGGCGCGGCGGGCTGTCGCAGCAGCGTGAAGTCGCCGACGGCCTCGCCGGTGTCCGCGCGCAGGAAGCGCAGCACGGTCGGCCCCACCGCCACCAGGACGTCGTCGGCGCCCCAGTGCAGCCCGGTGGCCTTCTCCGGGGCGTCGAACGCGCGCAGCCGCTCCGCGCGCTCGTCGCTCAGCGACCAGACCTCGATCCGGCCGTCGGCGGTGAGGCACGCGGCGCGGTCGCCGTCCGGCGCCCAGGCCCAGGTCCCGACCACCAGCTCGCCGCCCGGCGCCCGGACCGCCACGTCGAGGTCGTAGCGGTGGCGGCCGGTCCGGTCCACGATCCCGACGCGCGGGCGTTCGACCCCGTAACCCGCGGGGACGACGACGGCGAGCCGGTTCCCCCAGGACAGGTGGACGGTCTGGGACGACACATCGGAACACCCGGGGCCGGTGGCGATGTCCCGGCCGGTCGCCGCGTCCGCGATCACCAGCTCGCCGTCGCGGTGGTAGGCCAGCACGGTCTCGTCCCGGCTCCACGCGGCGGACGGCCACGAGCGCGTCTCGTCGCCCTGGACGATCCAGACGATCTCCCCAGAGGCGACGTCGATCGAACAGGCCCTCCCGTCGTGCAGGCCGCCGTACAGCCGCTTCCCGTCCCGGGACCAGACGGGCCGCTCCAGGACGAAACCCTTCCCCTCCACCACCGGCACCGTCGTGGTCTCCAGGCTGGAGAACTCCACGATCGAGCCATGGGTCGCCGAGCCCTCGTCCATGACGTACGCGCGCAGCCCGTCGGGAGAGACCGCGAACGGGTCGGGGCGGCCGTTGTAGGTGAGGCGGACGGTCGCGATCGGCTCGGTGCCGGCGCCGAAGGGGTGCCACACGCCCACGTTGCTGGCCCGGTACTCCACCGCCAGCCGGGTCTCGTCGGCCGACCACTGGATCGTCCCGCCGTACCAGGGCCAGCCGATCCCGCCCACGATCCCGTCGACGACGTTCACGCAGCGGCCGGTGGCGACCTCCCAGATCGCCAGGGTGGCCCCGGCCTCGTAGTCGTCGCCACCGAAGTCACCGACCGCGAGGTAGCGGCCGGACGGGCTGAGCGCCTGCGAGGTGATCTCGACGCGGTGCACGTCGGGATGGCGCAGCACGGCCCCGCACTCACGGATCCGCCCGGTCGCGGCCCGGTGCGCCTCGGTGACGCCGTGGGCGCGCTCCAGCTCCCGCAGCGCGGCCCGCAACGGAGGCAGGTCGCGCACGGGCTCGAACGCGGACCAGTCCTGTGCGTCCAGGGCGTCCAGGACGGCGCGCTCCGTCAACTCGGTGATCTTCATGGCCGACGATGCTAGGAGGCGTCACCGACACCCGTCCGGCCGAGCGCGTGATCGACGGCTTGGACGAGTTCGGCGCGCAGGTGGGGGCACTCGCGCACCGGGTCGGCCCGCGGGCAGGTCAGCAGGTGCTCCAGGAGCCGCTGGGCGTTCCGCAGGTCGGCGATCCGGCTCTTGATCGTCTCGATCGAGGAGGTCAGCACCTCCCGGCCCGAGGGCTGGTCGGCGGCCGGATCCTCGCCGACCAGAACGGCGGTGTCGGCCAGGCTGACCAGTCCGCGATGGTGCAGACACCGGATGAGCGCGAGCCGACACAGCTCGGCGTGGCCGTAGTAGCGCACGTTCCCCCGGCGTTCGGCGGCGGGAAGCAGGCCCAGATCGTCGTAGTAACGCAGCGTTGACACCGGCACGCCGAAGCAGCGGGCGACCTGGCTGATCGAGTAGCGCTCGTCCGTCATGGCCCCATGTTGCGCTCAAGCCGACTTGAGCGTGCAGGGTGAACGTCGATCCGCAACCGACAAGGGAGCAAACGATGCGCACTCACGCTGTGCCGGTGCTGGTGGTGGGCGGCGGGCCGGTCGGGTTGTCGACGGGACTGTTCCTCGCGCACTGGGGCGTCCGGCCCCTGGTCGTCGAGAAGCGGGACTCGATCTCGGCGGTGCCGCGGGCGAACACGAGCCTGCGCACGCTGGAGGTGTTCCGTTCGATCGGCCTCGGGGCGGCGCTGGAAGAGGCCGGCTGGGAAGGCGGCCCGCCGATGCGGATCCTGTTCCGGGACCGTGGACTCGGCGTCACCCTGCACCAGGCGGAGCTGCCGGACCGGTACTCCAGGATCCTGGAGACGTGCAGCCCGGTGGACCCCCGCCTCACGCTGACGCACGACCGGATCCAACGGCTGACCTCTGCCGAGCTGCGCCGCCGCGGCGGCGAGATCCGCTTCGGCGCGCGCATGGTCGACCTCACCCCGGAAGCCGACCACGTGCGCGTACGGATCGCCGACACCGCCACCGGCGAAGAGTGGGAGGTCACGGCCGACTACGTCATCGGCGCGGACGGGGCGAACAGCGACGTGCGCGAACGGCTGGGCATCACCATGCCCGACCGGGAGGTCCTCACCCGCCTCAACACCGCGTTCTTCCGCGCCGACCTCGGCCCCGTGCTGCGCGAGTGGGGGACCCACATGTGCTTCGCGCGCAACGAGCGGGTCTACGCCACGCTGATGTCGAAGAACGGCCGCGACCAGTGGTCCTCCCACATCCTCGACTACCCGGGCAAGCCGGACCATCTGGCCGACCTGACCGAGGACAGGACCATCGCCCTGCTGCGGGCCGCGATCGGCGACGAGACGATCCCGATCGAGCTGCACGCCGTCAACGCCTGGGAGGCCGCCCTCGGCACGGCGTCGTCCTTCCGGCGGGGCCGGGTCTTCCTGGCCGGTGACGCGGCCCACGTGCAGAGCTCGGCCGGCGGGCTCGGCATGAACACCGGCATCCAGGACGGCCACAACCTCGCCTGGAAGATCGCCGCAGTCCTGCGCGGCCGGTTCACTCCGGCGCTCCTGGACACCTACGAGCCCGAACGCCGCGCCGCCGTCCGGGCGTCCCACGCCCTCTCACGCGGAATGCACCAGGGCTACCAGTCTCCGGAGGGCGACCCGAGCACCCTGTACGACGAGATCGCCGTCGACTACCTGCGCGGCATGATGTTCTACGCCTACCCACCGCATGACGACACCGAGCCCGACATCACGGCCGACGCGATCCGCCCCGGCCACCGCTTCCCGCACCGCTGGGCGCGTTCCACCGGAACCGGCGAGATCTCCACCCTGGACCTGGCCGCCGCACGCTGGACACTGTTCACCGAACCGGACGACCACCGATGGCGGACGACAGCCGCCTCCCTCGGCATCGACCTGCACGTCCATCCCCTCAACGACGTGAACGACGCCGCGCTGGTGAGGCCCGACGGTTTCGTTGCCTGGCACGGCACCACGGAGGAATCCCTCCGACACGCGCTCCACGGCCTGGGACTACGGACCACCCCCGAGCCCACCAGAACGGTCCTGGACTGAGGCGGTGAACGCCTGGACGATGTGTCCCATGCGTCGTGCGATGTCCAACGGTCGACACTCTGGGCGGTGATGAGGCTTGTTGCTGATCGTCTGGACCGGGCTGGGAATCGTCCTCGTACCCCTGCTGATGGGGGCCGGGATCGCCGGAGCGATCACGCTGGAGGGGCTGTTCGGCCCCATCGGCGCGACGGCCGGGCTGGTGATCGGCACCGTTCTTCTCATCGCCGTGGGCCGGGCCGTGAACAGATACGGCAACGAGCACACGCTGTACGGCATTCCGGTCCAGCACTGGGCGTGGATCCAAGGGTTCTTCGCGGTGTTCAGCGTGGTACTCATGCTGATCGCCT
>NZ_BCQR01000074.1 GCF_001552175.1 Actinomadura kijaniata NBRC 14229 | reverse complement strand
GGGCGCGCGGACGCTCCCGCCCGCACCGCACCCGCCCGCACCGCACTCGCCCGCACCGCAGCCGTTCACGCCACAGCCGGTCATGCCGGGCGGGAACACCTCGCCCTCGTGGCCGCCCGAGGCCCCCCGCCCGGCCGAACGCGCCGGACCGCGCCGGGGCCTGATCGTCGCGGCGGCCGTCGCGCTGGTCGGCGGCGCGGCCGTGGGGATCGGCGCGCTCGCCCTGACCGGCGACGAGGAGCCGAAGCGGAACGGGCGGACCGCCGCCCAGAACGGCGGGCGGCCCACCACCGCGTCCGGGGCCCCGGCCCGGCCCATCGGGAAGCAGCGCTACCTGGAGACCCGCCCCGTCGGGCTGGCGGTCAAGGCGGCGGGCCGCAACGCCGTGCTGTCCTGGCGGCTGCGGCCCGAGGCCCGGGAGCTGCCGATCATCGTGCAGCAGGCCCCCTACGGGAAGGTCGCCTTCGTCAACGCGGGCGTCGGCGGTGAGAGCGCGACCGTCTCCGGCCTGGACCCCCGCAAGGGCTACTGCTTCCGGGTCGGCGCGGTGCTGCGCATCAACCCGGGCAAGGAGCCGAACGTCTCCTGGTCGGCCCCCCGGTGCGTCCGGGGCGCCAAGCCCCGCGCCTGACCGGGCTCAGTCGCGGGTCAGTACCTCCGCGTACGCCGGGGCGGTGAGGTTGCGGCCCGACAGCACGGCCACGACCCGCCCGGTGACCTCGACCTTCCCGGCCAGCAGCGCGGCCAGGGCCGCCGCCCCGGCCCCCTCGGCGACCAGGCCGTGCACGGTGAACAGGGCGCGCAGGGCGGCGCGGATCTCGGCGTCGGTGACGGCGACCAGGTCGACGCGGCCGCGCAGCACGCCGGGGGTGACGCAGCCGGGTTCGAGGTTGCCGACCAGGCCGTCGGCGAGGGAGTCGCCGACCTCGACGGGCACGACCCTCCCGGCGGCCACGGCGGCGGACACCGCGCGGGAGGCGGCCGACTCGACGCCGACCACCCGCACGCCGCCGCGTTCGCGGGCCCACAGGCTCAGCCCGGCCAGCAGCCCGCCGCCGCCGACCGGCGCGACCACCGTGAGCGGGCCGGGGGCCTGCGCGTCGAGCTCGGCGCCGATCGTGGCCTGGCCCGCGATGACGTGCGGGTCGTTGTAGGGCGAGACGTAGTGGCCGGGCAGGCCCAGCGCGTGCGCCTCGGCGTCGTCGTAGGACTCGCCGTGCTCGACCAGCCGCACCGGGAACGCGCCGATCCCGGCGACCTTGGCCCGGGAGGCGCGGGTGGAGACCACCACGGTGACGTCGGCCCCGGTGCGGGCCGCCGCGTAGCCCATGCCGAGACCGTGGTTGCCCGCGCTGGCGGTGACGGCGGGCGTGCCGGGCGGCAGCGCGGCGAGGGCCGCCAGCGCGCCCCGGACCTTGAACGACCCGGTCGGCTGGAAGGTCTCCAGCTTCAGCAGCCCGTCCGGGACGAGCCCGGTCGCGACGACCGGGGTGGGTTCCAGCACGGCGCGCACCGCCTCCCGGGCCCGGGCGAGGTCGGCGGCGATGGGTGGGCGGGCGGTGTGCGGCATGGCGTCCTCCGAACGGGTCCGGCCGCGCCATCCTCCCGCCCCCGCCGCCCGGGCCGCACCGCCCGACCGCAAAATCCTCGCCAACCGGGTCCGGGGCCATCGCGCGCGGGAAGGAACCGGGGCATGGACGCCACCCTTCCGGACCTGCCGTACCCCGCGTGGGCGGACACCAAGGACACCCTGCACCTGTGGACCCAGATCGTGGGGAAGATCCAGCTGGCGTCCGCGCCGCCCCGCAACCACTGGTGGCACACCACGTTCCAGGTGACCGAGCGCGGCTACTCCACCGGCCCGATGGCCCACGACGGGGTGCGGTTCCGGATCTCGTTCGACCTGGTGTACCACCGGCTGGTGGTGCACACCGAGCAGCGGGAGGACGCGATCCCGCTGCGGGACGGGCTGACGGTCGCCGACTTCCACCACGGCCTGCTGACGATGCTGCGGGAGCTCGGGATCGACGTCAAGATCAGGGCGAGGCCGTACGGGGTGCCGATGACCACGCCGTTCCCCGACGACGTCGGGCACCGCTCCTACGACCGCGCGCGGATCGAGGCGTTCCGGCGGGCGCTGGTGTGGGTGGACGAGGTGTTCCGGGAGTTCCAGGGCTGGTTCAACGGCAAGGCCAGCCCGGTGCAGCTGTTCTGGCACAGCTTCGACCTGGCCACCGCGCGGTTCTCGGGGCGGCCCGCGCCGGCCGGTGGCGGGGACCCGGTGGCGGCCGAGGCCTACAGCCACGAGGTGATCAGTTTCGGGTGGTGGCCGGGCGACGCGGCCCATCCGAGGGCGGGGTTCTACTCCTACACCCACCCCGAGCCCGCGGACCTGACCACGATGCCGCTCAGCCCCGAACCGGCCGCGTGGGCGGCGACCGGCCCGACCCACCAGGCGCGGCTCGACTGGGACGTGGTCCGGGCGTCCGGCGACCCGCGCGCCACACTGCTGGGGTTCCTGCAGAGCGCCTACGCCGCCGGGGCGGTCTGCGGGAGGTGGCCCTACGACGGGTTCCACTCCTCGTGGTGCCCGCCGCAGGGCCGGGTGTCAGGGCGCGCCGCGCCGCAGTGACCGGGGGTGCAGGCGGCGGCCCAGCCGCCGCGCCCGTCCCGCCTTCGCGGTCACCAGGCGCCCCACCTCGTCGCTGTGCTCCCACGCCCGGTCGGCGGCGCGCGGGTCGGGCTCGCCCGCGCCGAACCGGGTCCGGTTGACCAGGTCCGCGAGCGGCTGGAGGTGCCGTCGCGCGGCCTCCCCCAGGTGCCGGGCGCCGAACCCGGCGACCTCGTGCGCGGTGAGGGTGCGGGCGGTGGTCAGGCCGACGTCGGCGAGGTGGTCGAGGGCCTGGTGCCAGGCCCCGGCGACGCGCTGGGCGGGGGTGCCCGAACGCCGCCGGCGCCGCCGCAGCGCGGGAGCGGCCAGCACCGCCAGCACGTACCCGGCGGCCGACAGCCCGCCCGCGGCGGCCGCGTACACCCACCAGGGCAGCGGCTCGTCCGCGGCGGTCCGTTTCGGCACGGGCGGCGGGACCTGGTCGGTCGCGCCGGGGCCGTTGCCGCGTCTGGCGGAGGCGGCGTTCTTCTGGGCCTCCTCCAGCTTCCGTGTCTCGCCGGAGGCGACGGCGTCGTTCCGCCGGGTCTTCCCGGCCTGGTCGGGCGTGGGGTTGAACGGCACCCAGCCGATCTCCTCGAACTTCACCTCCGGCCACACCATCACGTCGCCGGACCGCACCCGCACGCCGCCGTCGGCCGGGACGCCGCCCCGGAACCCGACCCTGATCCGGGTGGGCAGGCCCAGCGTGCGGGCCAGCACGGCGTAGGCGGTCGCGAAGTGCTCGGGCGTCCCGGCGCGGCCCTCGCTGAGGAAGTAGTCGAGCTGCCGGTAGCCGTGGCCGGGCGGCGCGGTGACGCTGTACCTGGCGTACCGGCGCAGGTGCATCGCCAGCCGGGCGGCCTGCTGGAACGGCGACGCCGCGCCCTCGGTGGCCCGTTCGGCGAACCGCCGGAACTCGGCGACCTGCACCGGCTCCCGCGTCGCGCCCGGCCCCCACGGCAGCCCGGCGGCGGCGCGGGCCTCGGGGTCGGTGGCCAGGGACGCGGCGGCGAGGTCGTCGGCGTTCCAGCGCGGCACCCGCGACCGCACCCGGTAGGTCTGGCCCGGCCGGAGCGGCTGGGCGGCGGCGGCCACTCCACTGGCGGGGTCCACGACGACGGTGACGCCGTCGATCTGGCGGGGCCGGTCGGCGGCGGGCAGCCACACGCCCGGCAGGTCCCCGACGGTGATGGTCTGGTCGAGGTCGCGGCGTTCCACGACGGTGCCGTCCTCGGGGACGCTGCGGCCGGTCGGCGCGAACTTCGCCGTCGAGGTCCAGGTCACCCCGTCGAAGCGGTCGAGCGCCACCAGCCGCCACTCCCCCGCGTTCCCTCCCCGCGCGGTGAACATGACCTGGTCGGGGCTGAGCAGCCACCCGCCGACCCGGTCCAGGGGGCTGATGCTGTCGCGGCGCTGCGGCGGCGGGGCCTGCACCTGCTCGCGCGGGTTGTAGGGCTCGGCGCTGACCGGCACCAGCGGCGCGGCCAGCCACGCCATCGTCCCCAGCGCCGCCGCGACCGGCAGCCCGAGGGCCAGGGGCCGCCAGCCCTGGTCGGCGCGCAGCGGCACCAGCACGACCAGCAGCACGACGGTCCCGGCGGCCAGCGGCAGGTTGGAGCCGGGCCCGTCCACGCCCAGCAGCAGCGCGACACCGAACACCGCCAGCGGCGGCAGGCCGGGCGCGGCGCGCAGCCCGGTCCGCAGCGCCAGCTCCGCCGACGCGAACGCCGCCAGCCACACCAGCACGTGCACCAGCACCAGGAACTCGGGCCGGGCGGGGGCGGGCAGCAGCGTGGTCAGGATCGACTTCCACGAGCCGAGCAGCCCCTCCCGCAGCGCCGCCGGCAGCGTCCCGTCGGACAGGGCGGGCCGCAGCACGGTCACCGCGACCGTCCCGAACCACGCCGCCACGGTCAGCACGAGCGAGATCCACAGCGGCCGGACCCCCTTCTTCCGGGGACCCGACAGCGCCGCCGACAGCACCGTGGGCACGACCGCCGCGACGCCCGCGACCGGCAGCACCGGCCCGAGCCCGAACACCCGCTGGAACGCCAGCCCCGCCACCGCCGCGAGCAGCGCGGTGACCGGCAGCGCCAGATACCGGCGGTTCACCGCCCCCACCCCGAACACGGCCACCCGGCGGCCAGGCCGTCCAGGTCGGGCACGCCGATCGACAACGCGGTGGCCGGTGGTCCCGGGTGCCGCCTCATCGGCCCCTCCCCAGTCGCGGCCACACGGCGGCCAGGGTGTCCAGGTCGGGCACGTCGGCCAGCAGCACGCCGGGCGGGGCCGAGGCGGGCGCGCCGGGCCGCACGCGCAGCACCACCAGCCGGTCGAACCGGCTCCGCACTGCCGCGATCCGCCCCAGCTCGGCCCCGTCCTGCACGATCACCACGAGGGAGCCCCCGGCGCGGACCCGCCGGGCGGCGTCCACGACCGTGTTCGGACTCTCGGCGAGGGTCACGCCGGTCAGCCGGTCCAGCAGCTCCTCCACGTCGTCGGGGCCGCCGCGCGTGTCGGCGACGGGCCCGGAGCCGGTGAGGACGCGGACGGGGAAGTTGGCGCGGGCGGCGGCGACGGCGACCGACGCCGCCGCGTCCACGGCCAGCTCGAAGTCGTCGGGGTCGCGCCAGGCGTCCGGGCGGGTCTCCAGCACGACGGTCGTGGTCGGCAGGCTGGCGTCCACGAGCTGCCGCACCATGAGCGTCCCGGTGCGGGCCGAGGACTTCCAGTGGACGTGCCGCATCTCGTCGCCGACGACGTACTCGCGCAGCGCGTGGAACGTGGTCGTCCCGGCCGGGGACCGGTCGCTGGTCGGGCCGTCCAGGTGGTGGGCGCGGCCGGACGGCAGCAGCGACAGGTCCACGGTCCGGGGCCGCACCAGCAGCGTCCGCGGCGTTCCGTACTCGCGGACGCGCCGCGCCAGCTGCAACGGGTCGGCGCGCACCAGCCGCAGCGGCCCCACCGGGATCCGCCCGCGCCGGTCGGTGGGCAGCCGGTAGGTGACGGTGCGGCGGCCGCCCGGGCGCAGCCGGGGGACGTCCACCGCGACCGTCGTGGCCCCGGCGGCGTCCCGCGCCGACAGCCCGGAGCGGATGCCGCGCCCGGCGTTGGTGACGTGCAGCACGCCCACGGCGGGCTCGCCGCGCGCCACCCTCACCGGCGCGATCTCCCGGCGGACCTCCAGCTTCGGGCGCGGCAGCGTCCACACCAGCGCCACGGCCACGGCGACCAGGCCCGCCAGCGCCAGCACGGCGGGCTCGGGGTAGCCGAGCCACCAGCCCAGCGCGTACAGCACCGCCGACCCGGCGGCCGTCCCCCATCCGAGCGGTGTCAGCACCCCGGAACCCCCCTGCTCAGCCCGCGCCCGCTCAGACCGCGGCGGCCTGCGGCGTGGGCACCTGCGCCAGCACGTCGTTCACCACGTCCGCGCCGGTCCGGCCGCGCAGCTCGGCCTCCGGCGTGACGATCAGCCGGTGCGCGATCACGGGCACGGCCAGGGCCTTGACGTCCTCGGGCACCAGGAAGGACCGCCCCGCCGCGGCGGCGCGGACCCGCGCGGCGCGCAGCAGCGCCAGGCTGGCCCGGGGGCTGGCGCCCAGCCGCAGGTCGGGGTGCTCGCGGGTCGCGGCCACGACCCGCACCACGTAGTCGTACAGCGGCCCGGCCACGTGCAGCCGCGACGCGAACTCGATCATCCGGGCGACGTCCTCACGGCCCGCGACCGGCGGCAGCCGGTCCAGCATCTGCCCGGTCGGCATGCCCGCCAGCACCGCCACCTCGGCCTGGTGGTCGGGGTAGCCCATGGAGATCCGCATCAGGAACCGGTCGAGCTGGGCCTCCGGCAGCGGGTAGGTGCCGTCCATGTCGACGGGGTTCTGCGTCGCGATCACCATGAACGGGCGCGGCACCGGGTGCGCGGCGCCCTCGACGGTGACCCGCCGCTCCTCCATGACCTCCAGCAGCGCCGACTGGGTCTTGGGCGAACCGCGGTTGATCTCGTCGGCGACCACCAGGTTCGCGAAGATCGGACCGGAGTGGAACTCGAACGCGTTCTGCGCCTGGTTGAAGATCGACACCCCGGTGATGTCGCTGGGCAGCAGGTCCGGCGTGAACTGGATGCGCGCCCACTGCGCCTCCACCGACGCCGACAGGGCGCGGGCCAGGGTCGTCTTGCCGACACCGGGCACGTCCTCGACCAGCAGATGGCCCTCGCTGAGCAGGCAGACCAGCGCCAGGTCGACCTTCTCGCGCTTGCCGCGGATGACGCGCTCGATGTTCTGCGCCAGCGCGGCGAACATCTGCGCGAAGCGCGCGGCGAGCGCGTCGGCGTCCACGGCCGCGTGGTTCGCCGCGTGGTTCGCCGCGTGGTGGGCGGCCGGGTTATCGGTCACGGTCGTGCTCCCCCGTGTGGCGTGAACTCGTGATCAGTCGGCGCATTCGAACGTCTTCCCGCCGGGCGCGCGCGGCCCCTCCATGAGGGTCACGCTCAGGTAGCCGATACGACCTTGCCACTCGATCCGGTTCCAGACGTTGCTGGTCTCGTTGGTCTCTTCCTCGGTGACCGACTGGCCGTACACCTGGCAGATCAGGGTGAGGGAGCGGTACTCGCCCCTCGGGATGGAACCGACCTGGCCCTCCTTCTTCGGGCCGGGGCGGACGATCGTGTTCGTCTGGTTGTTGGCCTTGTTCCGGTGGGAGGACCGCACATAGGCGAGGTTGGCCGTCGCGGTCGCGGCCCTGCCGGTGCCCGCTCCGTTCTTCGGCGTCACCGTGATGGAGTGCGTGGTGTTGTTGGTCAGCGCGTTGGTGATGTTGTACGAGGTTCCGGCGGTCTCGGCGCGGCCACCGCCGGGCCACTCCACCACGTAGCTGACCTCGCGGCCCTTGGCCGTGTTCCAGTTCAGGTTGGCGCCCTTGTTGACGCCTTCCGCGGTCAGCCCCGTCACGGCGGCGGGCGGGTTGCAGGGACGCTTGCTGACGTTCTCGGTGGACAGGGCGCGTTCGGCGGTGGGGGACTTGGGCCTGGCCGCGACCCGGTAGGTGTACTCGTTGCCGCAGGACAGTCCCTTGTCGACGCGGAACGTCCCGCTCCCGCGCCCCGGCGCGACCGGGGTCACACCGGCCACCGGGTTGCCCAGGTCGTCGGTGAGGACGTAGTCCTTCACCCCGTCGGTCTGTGCGCCCTCGTTGAACGACACGTTGATGAAGCCGTCACCGGACTGCGCGGTCAACCCTTCCGGAGCGCCGGGGACGGCGCAGGCGGGTGTGCTGTCGGACTGCGACCAGCGCGTCCGCTTCCGGTGCGACCGGGGATCGGTGTAGACGACGCCGACCTGGAACGCGTAGACCTTGCCGCACGGAAGGCCGTTGAACTCGAAGCGGTGCGGGCCCTCCGCCGAGACCGGAGAGTGGCCCGGCAGGGCGGGGCGGCTGCGCAGCACGTACTGTTCCGGCCGGATCCGCTGGTACTGGCTCGGCGTGAACGCGACGGTGATCTTCCCGCCCTCGCCGCTCGCCTCGATCTGCGGCGGGAGCGGCGGGTCGTTGGGCTTCATGCGCGGCGGGCGGACGGGGTCGTTGCCGCCGCCGTTCCCGCCGTCGCCGCCGGGGCCGCCGCCGTTGCCGCCCCGGTCGTCGGGGAGGGGCTTGCGGTCGCCGCCGGGGACCTTGTCCTCGTACTTGCGGATGGGCTTGCGGGAGCCGCTGGAGTCGATCGACAGGGCCTTGTCGCCGTTCGGGTCGTTGGCCCACAGCAGGCCGTCCTTGACGAACACGTCCAGGGGCCCGGGGCGGCCGGAGACCGGGATGTGGGGCTCCATGCGGCGGGTGGCCGAGTCGTAGACCAGCAGCGAGCCCGCCGTCTCGTCGGGGATGTAGACCTTGGAGCCGAGGATCTGGGGCTCGCCCAGGGTGTGCCGGGAGGCCCGCAGCGCGACCGAGGTGTAGCCGCCGGTGCTGGTGTCGAGCAGGGTGAGTTCGCCGCCGCGGCCCAGCAGCGGGACGGTCAGGCTGTCGGCGACGGCGGGCAGCCGCACGCCCCCGGTGGCGGCCGTCCGGGTGACGGTGCCGGGCAGCTTCACCTTCTGGGCGCCCTCGGGGCGGACGACGACGGCGGCGGCGTTGGCGGAGTCGACGGCCACCGGCATGCCCGCGACGATCGACAGGCCGAGCGCGGTGCTGGGCCCGGCGATCTCGACGGGCTGCCCCTGGCGGCCGCCCTGGAACGGGACCAGGCGGCCCTCCCCGGCGGCCGGGACCCACAGGGTGCCGCGCTGGTCGAGGGCGGCGCGGCCGAGCGGCGGGCGCAGCGCGGCGGGCTGCCCGACGGTGGCGAGGGTGAACGGGTCGATCTGCTGGACGGTGCCCTTGTACCGGTCCACGCTGTAGGCGGTGCCCGCGCCCGCGACGATCTGGAGGCCGACGCCCAGTTTGCGGCTCTGCTCGACCTTGAGCTGGGAGGGGTCGATGCGGCTGACGACGCCGGTGGTGTCGTCGATCAGCAGTACGGTCCGGCCGTCCTGCACGATCCTGATCTTGTGCCCGCGGGTGCCGGGCAGGTCGGTCTTGCCGTCGACCTTGCCGGACAGTCCGTTGACGTGCACGACCATGCCCTTGGCGGTGGCGGTCAGCCAGGACCCGACATCAGAGATCTTGTACTGGGCGCTGGCCATGCCGACGCCGTAGACCAGGGCCGACACCAGCAGCGCGCCGACCAGGCCGACGGCGATCTGCCCGGTGGTCCGGTCCCGGCCCAGCAGGGCGCGCGGGTGCGGCACCCGCGGGCGGGGTCGTCGAGCACCCAAGGTCCCGTCACCTTCCCGTCTCCGCCGCCGGGCGCGACGTGCTCCCGGCGGGAGCGGGGGGTGTCCGCCCGGACTCTGTCCGTCGTTCCGGCCGCGGCGTCCTGCGTGAAACGTTCGGCCCGCGGCCCTGCACGAACGGATCAGCAGGGTATGCGCGAAGTGCACCCTAATGCGTCGTACGGAACCCCCAACCTAACGGGGGCGTCCGTGATCCGCCCGGCGAACCCTGAGACTGGCGGGACGGGGCGACGGTTGCGTGACATGGGTCACTCCCGGTGCCCCGGAGGTGACGGTGACGGTCAGCCGAGCGGCAGGTCCAGGGTGGAGGGGGCCCGGACGGTGAGCGCGCCGCCGGGGGTCCCGGCGTCGGCGTAGATCGGGTCCCTGGTGTCCAGGACGAGCATCAGGCGGTGTCCGGCGGGCACGTCGTAGGCGGTGGCCTGGAGGTTCACGGTGATCTTGTGGGGCTTGCCGGGGGTGCCGCGCAGCAGGCTGTGGGCCTCGTTGGTGATCAGCCGGGCGGTGCCGCGCGCGTCCACGTCGTACAGGTAGGACACGAGCGTCCCGGTGCGGCGGGACGGGGTGACGGTCAGGGCGAGGCGGGGCGCGCCGCGCAGCCTGCGCGTGGCGGTGAGGACGGGGGTGGACCAGACGGCGGCGGCGCGGCGGGAGACGAGGCGTTCGGGCATGGCGTTGGGGAGGCCGAACGTCTGGAGCCCGCCGCTGACGATGACGATCCCGGCGTTGGCGCCGCTGTCGCGGCCGGTGCGCAGGGTGCGGGTCCAGCCCGCCGGGGCGGGGGCTCCGAGGGTCCCGTCGCCCCGGGCGGTGGCGCCGGGGGCGCCGAGGCCGAGGCGTTCGACGCGCCGGGTCATGGCCGCGACGTCGCGGTAGGTCTCGATCCGGCGGGTCCAGGCGGTCTCGGAGGCGATCGGCGGTTCGCGGTCGATGCCGTTGGCGACGCCGCGCAGGTGGCGGTCGAACCAGCGGTGGGCGTCGTTCCAGGTGCGGCCGTCCAGGCCGAGCAGGCCGGTGAGGTGGGCGGTGGCGTGGTCGCCGATCGACAGGTTGAGGCGGCGGGGGCCGGTGAGCCCGGCGAAGTGCCGCAGGAGCTGGTTGGGGGCGAACAGCGTCTCGCCGTAGGCATTGCTGATCAGGATGGGGACGCGGCGGGCGTTGAGCCGGTCGCGGTAGGCGCCGGGCGAGCGCACCTTCCCCCATCGGACCAGTTCGGGAACGTTCCGGTTGGCGCCGAAGTCGTTCATGATCCGCTCGGTCTCCGGGCTGAGCCGCCCGGTGAGGCGGCCGGACAGCGCCAACAGGGTGTAGGCGCCCATGTGTCGGGTCTCGTTGGCGTACAGCGACTCGACCAGGTCGCCCCAGGTGTCCATGGCGACGACGGCGGAGACGCGCTTGTCGCGCGCCGCGACGATCTGGCTGATGCCCGAGCCGTAGGAGATGCCCGCGAATCCGATCCTGGAACGATCCACCGGGGTGTGCGCGAGCAGCCAGTCGATGGCCCTGGAGCCGTCGGCGGCGTCCTTCGGCCCGGCCACGTCGATGCCGCCGCCGGAGTTGAAGAACCCGCGCGCGGTGTAGCTGAGGACGATGTAGCCCTTCGCGGCGAACTTGGCGGCCTGGGCGATGTACTCGTGGTCCTCCAGGCTCCAGCTGGAGATGAACACGATCGCCGGGTGCGGGCCCCTGGTGCGGGGCACGAAGACGTTGCCGTCCAGGCGCACCCCGCCGACGCTCGGGATGGAGATCTCCCGGTAGTCGTAGGGCACCCCGGCCCGGGCGACGGCGGCGGGCGGAACGGCGACGGCCGCCGTCCCGGCCGTCGCGGCGAGGGCCAGGACGGCGGCCGCGCGATATCCGAACAACGAACGCTCCCAGAGATGACCAGTCAGCGATCACTGACGAGTAGAACGGCGTTCAGCATGGCAGAAGGCGATCATCACTGTCATGGTGACGCCCGTCACTGGACCTGACGTCCAATACGCGCGGCGCGCGGCGCGGACCGAACGCGAACGTTACGCGCCACGTCCTACTCTGTGACCTCTCGACTCGAAGGACCGGGGTGAACGTGGACGCGGCGAACGTGGGCGGCATGTGGGAACGACTGACCGGAGCGCAGCCCGACCCGCCGTGGTGGCTGGTGATCCTGGTCGGGCTGGCCGCGCTCGCCGCCGTGCTGCACACCCCCACCTGGCGGGTCGCCCGCAACGTGGTGACGATCGCGCACGAGGGCGGGCACGCGCTGGTGGCGCTGCTGACCGGCCGCCGCCTCACCGGGATCAAGCTGCACTCCGACACCTCGGGGGTCACCGTCTCGCGCGGCAAGCCGCACGGGCCGGGCATGGTGTTCACCGCGCTGGCCGGGTACGCGACGCCGCCGCTGCTGGGGCTGCTGTTCGCGGTGCTGCTGGCGTTCGGGCGGATCACGCTGCTGCTGTGGCTGTCGCTGCTGCTGCTCGGCGGGATGCTCGTGATGATCCGCAACGCCTACGGGATCCTGTCGCTGGTCGTCACCGGCGGGACCGTGTTCGCGGTGTCGTGGTTCGCCGGGCCGACGCTCCAGGCGGCGTTCGCCTACCTGGCCGCGTCGTTCCTGCTGCTGGCGGGCACCCGCCCGGTGGTGGAGCTCCAGCGGATGCGGTCCCGGCGGATGGCCCCGACCTCCGACGCCGACCAGCTGGCGCACCTGACCGGCGTTCCGGGCCTGACCTGGGTGCTGCTGTTCTTCGCGGTCGCCCTCGGGTCGCTGGCGCTGGGCGGGTACCTGCTGACCCCCGACACCCCGCCCGTGCCGCGCTTCTGACGGCCCGCCGGGGAACGCCACCGGCGGGCCCTACCCGCGAGGTAATCGTCCCCGGCCGTCCGCGCCCGCCAGGATGGGCGTCCTTCCGCGCCACCACGGCCGCGCCACCACGGCCGCGCCACCACGGCGCGGCCCGAGACCAGGAGGACGCGCCATGCCCACGGCGACATCCACGACCACGCGGGCGGTGGTGGAGGAACTTCTGCGCCGGATCGGTGAGGGCGACCCCGAGCGCGTCGCCGAGCTGTACGCCGACCCGGCGGACTGGAAGCTGAGCTGGCCCGAGGCCGAGCACGGCCGCGCCGCCACCCCGTGGATCCGCCACCGTTCCACCCGCGCCGACGCCGCCGCCCACTACCGGGAGCTCGCCGACCACCACGTGCCCGAGGGGGTGGACACCGAGGTCGAGCGCGTCCTCGTCGACGGGGACGAGGCGGTCGTGCTCGGCGAGATCCGCCAGACCGCCCGGTCCACCGGACGCGCCTACCGCGCCCGGTTCGCCCTGCACCTCACGGTCGAGCACGGCCTCATCACCCGGCACCACGTCTACGAGGACAGCCTGGCCGTCGCGCAGGCGTTCGGCGAGGGGTAGATCGATCGGACGCGGTGTGGTCTGCTGGGGCCGTGTACGACGTGGTGATCGTGGGCGGTGGGCACAACGGGCTGGTCGCGGCCGGATACCTCGCCCGCGCCGGGCGCCGGGTGCTGGTGCTGGAGCGGCTCGGGCACCTGGGCGGGCTCGCGGTGTCGGCGCGGGTGTTCCCCGGCGTGGACGCGCGGGTGTCGCGCTACTCCTACCTGGTCAGCCTGCTGCCCTCGCGGATCGTGCGGGAGCTCGGGCTGGGCGTGGAGCTGCGGCGGCGCCGGTACGCGTCCTACACGCCGTCCGGGGCGACGGGGCTGCTGGTCGACGACGACGATCCGGCGCGCACGGCCGCCTCGTTCGCCTCGGTGACCGGCGGCGAGGACTCCTTCGCGGCGTGGCGGCGTTTCTACGCGATGACCGCGCACGTGGCGCGGCGGGTCGCGCCGACGCTGCTGGAGCCGCTGCGGGACCGCGGTGAGCTGCGGGACCTCGTCGGGGACGCGGAGGCGTGGCGGGACCTGTTCGAGCGGCCGGTCGGGGAGGTGGTGGCCGAACGGTTCGGCGACGACCTGGTGCGCGGCGTCGTGCTCACCGACGCGCTGATCGGCACGTTCGCCGATCCGGACGACCCGGACCTGCTGGCCAACCGCTGCCTGCTCTACCACGTGATCGGCGACGGCACCGGGGACTGGAGGGTGCCGGTCGGCGGCATGGGCGCGGTGACGGGCGCGCTCGCGGACGCGGCCCGCGCGGCGGGGGCCGAGCTGCGGACCGGCATGGAGGTCGTGGCGATCGACCCGGGCGGCGAGGTGACGTTCCGGGACGCGGACGGCGCCGAGCACGCCGTCGGCGCGCGGCACGTCCTGGCGAACGTTCCTCCCGCGACGCTGGCCCGGCTGCTCGGCGAGGAGGCGCCCGCGCCGCCCGAGGGCTCGCAGCTGAAGGTGAACATGGTGCTGGCGCGGCTGCCCCGGCTGCGGGACGCGAAGGTGGCGCCGGAGGAGGCGTTCGGCGGGACGTTCCACGTCAACGAGTCCGCCGCCCGGCTCGCGGCCGCGCACGCGGAGGCGGCGGCCGGGCGCGTCCCCGCGCTGCCGCCCGCCGAGCTCTACTGCCACTCGCTGACCGACCCGACGATCCTCGGGCCGGACCTGCGGGCGGCCGGCGCGCACACGCTCACGCTGTTCGGGCTGCACATGCCTGCGCGGCTGTTCCGCGCCGACCCGGACGGGGCCCGCGCGCAGGCGCTGCGCGCGACGCTCGCCTCGCTGGACTCGGTGCTGGCCGAGCCGATCGGGGACTGCCTGCTGCGCGCGCCCGACGGCACCCCGTGCCTGGAGGTGAAGACGCCCCTCGACCTGGAGGAGGCGGGCCTGCCGGGCGGCCACATCTTCCACCGCGACCTGACCTGGCCGTTCGCCGAGGACCCGGCCGAGCGCGGGCGGTGGGGCGTGGAGACCGCGCACCCGCGCGTGCTGCTGTGCGGGGCGGGCGCGCGGCGCGGCGGCGGCGTCAGCGGGGTCCCCGGGCACAACGCGGCGCGGGCGGTGCTGGCCCGCTGACGTCCGGCGGCGGCGCGCCGCGGGATGTCTCCCCGGGGCGTACGCGCGTGGTGGGAGGCCGTCGCCCCTACACCCCCTGGCGTAGGGCGGGGATCGGGGTGCGACCGGTGCGGTACCGCGATCCGGTGCCACAGGACGATCACAGAGCGTAGGTGCGCCGACGATGCTGGGGGCATGCACGCAACCGACGAACGGTCCCTCCGCGAACGCCTGGACTGGCCCCTCGCGATCGCCCTCGGGACGGTCGCGCTGGTGCGCCCGCTCTTCTCGATCGCCGGGTGGAGCGACGCGCTCGGCAGGCCCGCCACCCCCCTGCTCCTCACCGCCGTGATCTCCCTGGTGTGGATCCTGGCCGCGGGGCTCGGCCGCGTCCGCGAACCGGTCCCGACGCTGGTCGCCGCCGGGGTGGTCTACGCCCTCGCCTCGATCGCGCTCAGCGCGGTCCTGTCCCCGCTCATGCACGGGGAGCTCCAGGGGCCGCTGGCCACGCCGATCGCGATCATCCCGGTGCTCCTCGTCAACGCGCTGTGGGGCGCGGTGTGCGGGGTGTGCGCGATGGCGCTGCGGAACCTGCGCCGCACCCGTTGAGCCTCCCGCGGGGCCGGGAGACGATCAGATCACTCGACAGGGGAGAGAACCGATGCGCGAACGGCCCGTCCACCTGGGTGACGCCTTCTTCACCGACCCGCACGCCCTGTACCGCGAACTGCGCGACCGGGGCGGCGTCCACCCGGTCGTCTCCGAGCACAACCTGACCGGCTGGATGATCACCGACTACGAGGCCGCGCGCGAGGCGCTGGCCGACCCCCGGCTGAGCAAGTCGGCCGAGCGGGCGAACGCGCTGCTGGCGCGCCAGGGAGACCGCGAGCCGCAGGTCGGCGGGAGGCTGACGTCGAACATGCTGGCCGCCGACCCGCCCGACCACACCCGGCTGCGCCGCCTGGTCAACAAGGCGTTCACCGTCCGCGCCGTGGAGGCGATGCGGCCCCGCCTGGAGGAGGTCACCGCGCGGCTGCTGGACGAGCTGTCCGGCGACGCCGAGACCGACCTGGTCGCCGCCTTCGCCGAGCCGCTGCCGATCACGGTGATCTGCGAGCTGCTGGGCGTGCCGTTCTCCGACCGCTCCGGCTTCCGGGAGTGGACGGCGACGCTGCTGTCGACCGCGCCGCAGGCCGACCGCGCCCACGCCGCCCGTTCGATGGCCGACTACCTGACCGCGCTGGTGCAGGACAAACGCGCCCACCCGGCCGAGGACATGCTGTCGGCGCTGGTCCGGGCCCGCGACGAGGACGACCGGCTCTCGGAGCCGGAGCTGACGTCGATGGCGTTCCTGCTGCTGGTCGCGGGCCACGAGACCACCGTCAACCTCATCGCCAACGGCACCCTCGCGCTGCTGCGCGCCCCCGACCAGTTCGAGCTGCTGCGCGCCACGCCCTCGCTGGTTCCGTCGGCGATCGAGGAGTTCCTGCGCTACGACGGCCCGGTGAACCTGGCGACGCTCCGCTACACCGCCGAGCCCGTGACGATCGAGGACGTCGAGATCCCGCCGGACACGTTCGTCCACGTCGCCCTCCCGGCCGCCAACCGCGACCCGGCCCGCTTCCCCGACCCCGACCGCTTGGACGTCACCCGCGACGCGGGCGGGCATCTGGCGTTCGGCCACGGGATCCACTTCTGCGTGGGGGCGCGGCTGGCCCGGCTGGAGGCGGAGATCGCGTTCCGGCACCTGCTGGACCGCTTCCCCGGCCTGCGCCTGGCCCGCCCCGACGAGGGGCTGCCCTGGCGTCCCAGCTTCCGCATCCGCAGCCTGGACGCCCTCCCGGTCCGCCTGAAGTAGACCCCGGGCGCGCCGCGTCCCGGCCCGTCCCTCCCCGAAACAAGTGGACAGTGCGTCCATATTGTGTCAGCTTAGTGGGCACTGTGTCCGCTTAATGGCGGGCGACGGCCGGGAAGGGAGCACATCGTGGACATCGGCAGGATCGGGATCGTCTTCGGCAGCCTCACGCCGCCGGAGGAGCTCGCGGACGGGGCGGCGCTGGCCGAACGGCTCGGCTTCGGAGAGCTGTGGTTCTCCGAGGACTGCTTCTTCACCGGCGGCCTGTCCGGGCTCACGGGGCTGCTCGCCGCCACCGGCACGGTGCCCGCGGGGCTGGGGCTGGCCAGCGTGATGACGAGGCATCCCGCGATCCTGGCGATGGAGCTGGCGGGGCTGGTGAGGACGTACCCGGGACGCGTCCGGGCCGCCGTCGGGCTGGGCAACACGCACTGGCTGGAGCAGATGGGACTGGTGCCCGAGCGCCCGCTGACCGCGGTCACCGAGACCTTCGACGTCCTGCGCGAGCTCCTCGGCGGCGCGGTGGTCGACCGCCGGACGAGCGTGCACGACCTGTCCGGCGTCCGGCTGGAGTTCGCGCCGCGGCTGCCGCCGGAGCTGTGGATCGGGGCGGTCAACGAGCGCGCGCTGCGCGCCGCCGGGGAGCGGGCCGACGGGGTCCTGCTGTCGGTGCTCGCCGGCCCGGACTACGTGGCCTGGGCGAGGGAGCTGGTGTCGGCGCCGGGACGGCAGGCCCCGCCCCTGACCGCCTTCGTGCTGGCGTCGGTCTCCGACGACGGCCGGGCGGCCCGCGACGCCGTCCGGGACGCGGTCGGCTTCTTCCTGAAGGCCGAGGCGCACACCGCGCTGGTGGGCCGCTCCAAGCACGGCCCCGAGATCCGGCGGCGGGTCGCCGCCCTGGCGGACGGGGAACCGCTCGCCGTCGAGGACGACTGGATCGACGAGTTCGCGGCCGCCGGGGACCCCGACCACGTGCGCGACAGGCTCCAGCGCCTGCTCGACGCCGGAGCCGGTTCCCTCGGCCTGTGGCTGTTCCCCGCCGACCGCCTCGCCGACCAGCTCCGGTCGATGGCGACCGACGTCCTCGGCCGCGCCCGCTGACCGGCCGCCGGCCATGACCGGCGCGGCCCGCGGGGACCGGAAGCGGTCACCCCCCTGTGCGGCGCGGCGGGGCGGGACGCACCATGCCGTATGGCCGACAAGAAACTGGACCGCGCCGCCTACCACCGCAAGCGCCGGGCCCGCCTCCGCCGCACCCGCCGCCGCTCCCGCCCCACCACCGGCAAGGGCAAGGGCCGCTAGGCCGTGTTTCAAAGCCCTGGCCCACGGCGCTCGCCCGGGGCTCGCGCCTAACCAGGTCTTGGCGAGCGCGACATCGCTTCGCGATCTGACCTGCGGGCCCTCGCCTTCGGCGTCGGCCCCGCAGGTCAGGTAACGCGCTCGCCTGCGTGGCTGAGGCCCACTTTGAAACAGGCCCTAGGCGAACGCGAGCCCGGCATGCACTCCGCCCAGCCCTCCCGCCCGAGGCCCGAACCGGCGACCGCCTGGCCGACCTCCAGCCTGGTCGCCGGGCTCGGCGCCGCAACGCGCGCCGCACTTCTCGGCCTGGGCACGGCACGCCGGTTCGCCCCCGGCCACCGGATCATCGAGGAGGGCACGACCAGCACCTTCGTCGTCCTGCTCCGGGCGGGCTTCGTGAAGATCAGAGGACGGCTGGAGGACGGGCGGCAGGCGCTGCTGGCCATCCGCACGCGGGGCGACCTGGTGGGGGAGCTGGCCGCGCTGGACGGTGGGCCGCGTTCGGGAACGGTCACCGCGTGCAGCCACGTCGAGGCCAACGTCATCCCCCAGGGCGACTTCGTGCGCCTGCTGTGCCTGCGCTCCGACGCCGCGCTGGAACTGCACCGGATGCTCGCCTACCGGCTGCGGCAGGCCAACCGCCGCCGCCTGGACTTCGCCGGCTGCGCGGCGGGCGTCCGCGTCGCCCGGGTGCTGGTCGAACTGGCCGAGATCTACGGCCGCCCCACCCCGCGGGGAACGGTCTGCGACCTGCGCGTCACCCAGCTGGAGCTGGCCGACCTCGGCGGCACCTCGGAGAAGACGGTGCAGACCGTGCTGCACCAACTCCGTGAGGCCGGGGTGCTGGACACCGGCTACCGCCGGATCGAGGTCTTCGACATGCCAACCCTCCATCGTGCGGCGCATCTGACGTCCTGATCCCGCAGTAGTGCGGACATCGAACCGGAAACCGGGCGCAGGCTAGTCACGAGACTCCCTCAACCCGAGAGGTGACCGTGACGATGCACGATCCCGACGCGCCCGTCCGCCGTCTGGTCTCGGCCGTCGACATGCACGCCTACAGCGGCCGCCGGGCCTTCCAGCAGGTGGACTTCCAGCGGACGCTGATCGACGCCCTCGACGCGGCGGCCGCCCAGTCCGGCCTCGACCGTTCCGCCTGGTACCTCCAGGAGCAGGGCGACGCCGAGGTCGCCGTGCTCCCGGCCGACGCGCCCGAGCCGGTCGTGGTCGCCGACTTCGTGCGCGAACTCGCCAACCGGCTGGCCCGCGTCAACCACTCCCCCGACCCCGCCGAACGGCTCCGGCTGCGCGTCGCGATCCACTCGGGGATGGTGCACTTCGGCCGCAACGGCCTGCCCGGCCCGGCCGCCGTGGACGCCTGCCGGCTGCTGGACGCCCCCGCGCTGAAGGCGGCTCTCCGGGACGGCGACGCCGACCTCGCGCTGATCCTGTCGGACGGGCTGTTCCGCGACGTCGTGAGCCCCGGCTACCGGGGGCTGCGCGCCGTCGACTTCACCCGCGTGGAGGTGACGGTCAAGGAGTTCACCGGCGTCGGCCACATCCGTCTGCTCGGCGGCCCCGGCACCCGACGGGACCCGGAGCGCGAGAACGCCCCCGCCACCCGCCCGAGCGCGGAGTCCGGCGGCACCGGCCACGGCACGCACCTGAGCATCGGCGCGTGGTCGAGCGGCGGCGGCGACGCCATCGGCCGCGACCAGATCAACCACGGAGACCGCCATGTCCGATGAGAAGGACCCGGACGGCAGTGCTCCGGACGGCGGGGTCCCCGACGGCGAGGCTCCAGGCGAAGGACCTCCGGGCGACGAGGCCCGGAACGGCGGGGCTCAGGACGGCGCGGCGCCCGGCGGCGAGGCGAAGGCGGAGCAGTCCGTGAAACCCGGCGCGGGGGAGGAGGCCGGGAGACCGGACGGGAACGGGCAGGAAGGCGATCCGGACGCCGCGCTGAGCGCCGAGGACTTCCGCCGCCGCCAGGCCGAGGTCCGGGCGATCCGGGCGGCCTCCTCGGGGGCGGGCGACGCGGTCGGCCGCGACAAGATCGTCATGACGGTGTACGCCTCCGACCACGGTCACCGCTGGCAGGTCGGCGTCTACACCGACGACGAGGAGGCGCTCGCCCGGCACCGGGAGCGCTTCGTCGGCGTCTCGTCCCGCAACGCGCTGGCCGCCATGCTCGGCGAACGGCGGCTCGCGGTGCTGCGGGGCGCTTCCCGCACCGGCCGCAAGACCGCCGCGCTGGCCGCGCTGGCGCTGTTCACCGAGCGGATCCGGCTGGTCCAGGGGGAATGGCCGCCGAGCCGGTTGACCGGCGAGGTGGTCGAGCCCGGCTGCGGGTACGTGTTCGACGCCACCGACGCGCTGTGGGCGCGGCGACCGAGCGCGCCGGCGCTGCTGGGCTGCCTGCCGCTGCTGGAGTCGCGCAGCGCCTGGCTGGTCGTCCTGCTGCCGCCGGACTGCGACGACACCGCCGTCCGGGACCTGGTCGTCGGGCACGTGCCGCCCGATCCGAGCACCGTGCTGGACCGCCATCTCCGTGCCGACCTGCGGGACGAGCCAGGCGTCGCCGCCGAGGTCCTGAGCGGGGCGGACCCGCCCGCGACCCCGGCGGACGCCGCGGACCTGGCCCGGTCGGTGGTCCGGGGACGGGCCTGCGGCCGTTCCGTCACGGCCGTCCTGGAGAGCCGGCCGCACCCGCTCCGCGAACTGGCCCGCGAACGGCTGCGGCAACAGCGCGGCGTCGGGCTGGAACAGCGTGACCTGGCTCGGCGTGCGTTCCTCATCTCCTGGTCGGTGTTGTACGAGCGGCCCGCCGTGCAGATCTGCGCGGCGGCCCAGCGGCTCGCGGAGCGGCTGCACTGGATCTCCACCTCCAAGACCGACACCAAGCTGGGCCAGCTCCCGTTCGGCGACGTGCTGGACAGCTGGCTCGGCGACGTACGGAGGGAGGAGGCGGTGCCGACGGCCGAGGTGGACCGCAGGCTGCCGGTCCGTAAGGACTTCGCCGAAGCGGTGTTCCACGTCGTATGGTTCGACTACGTCGTCGCCCGCACGGCGCTGCTGGACTGGCTCACCGACCTCGCGACCGACTCCGACCGGCGGGTGCGGGTGCTGGCCGCCCTCGCGCTCGGGAGGCTGGCGGCCTACGACTTCGACTTCATCGCCCAGCGGTGCTTCGGCCCCTGGTCGCGGAGCTCCTCCTCCGTGCTGCACGAGGTCACCGCCTGGGCGCTGGAGGAGGTGGCCAAGCGGGAGCGCGGCCGGCACCGGGAGATCTTCGCGCTGGCCGACGGCTGGGCCGGGGCGGCGAGCCTGGCGCGGCGTTCGACGGCGGCGCTCCTGTACGGCACCGAGCTGGGCACGCGGGATCCCGGACGAGCCATGCGGGGGCTGCGGCGGATCGCCCGGTCCGACGCCAAACGGCTGCTCCGCCCGGTCACCCTGTCGGTCGTGGAGATCTTCGCCTCCGGCCAGGGGGAGGCGGTGGTGGAGGCGCTCACCGACTGGGCCGCGTCCCCGCGGCCGGCGGTGTGCTGGACGGCCGCCGGGTGCCTGGCCGAACTCGCCCGGCTCTCCGACGAGACCGACCGGCCGCCGCTGCTGGCGCTGTCCGACCGCCGCCCCGACCCGGTGACCGAGCTCTGGCGGCGCGTGCTGACCTCCCGCTTCTGCGGCAGCCGCCCCTGGGACGCGTTGCGGTCCTGGCCGGAACGCGGCGTGGACATCGACGACCTGCGCGACCGGCTGGAACGCGCTGACGAGCGGCTGCGCCGCCCGCTCCTGTTCTACCTGGGCCCGCGGACGCGTCCCGGCCCCCACCCCCCGACCGCCGTCAAGGAGAAGGTGTGAACACCCGATCACAACCCCCGTGCGGGCACACGCACTTCACGAAGTACCCGCTCCCGCCCGAGGGGGCGTGGGCCCGCCTCGGCCGCAGATGGAAGGAGCGGCTTCCCGTCGAACGCGTCGTCCACCGCGACCACATGCTCGAATTCGCCACGCCCGCGCAGGGAGACGGGTACGAGTTCACCGTGAAGGTCCAGTTCACCTGGTGCGCCACCGGGAAGGAGCGGACCGAGCGGCTGGCCGAGCGCGCCTGGAACCAGGCTTCGGCGCTGCGTGACCGGCTCATCGCCAGGCTGCGGCCGGTGTCGCGGCGGTTCGCCCCGTACGAGGCCGCCGATGCCGAGGCCCGCGTCATCGCGGTGGTGGAGGAGCTGTTCGCCCAGACCTACTTCGACCACACGACGGCCGAGGGGTTCAACGGCCGCACCCGTGCCATCGAACCCCTGACCTTCATCCGGCTCGACGACACCGTGCGCGAGGCCCAGCGGCGGGCATGGGACGAGCGGCAGACCGCCGACAACGCCCACGCGCTCGCCGAACGGCTCGTCCCGCAGCTCACCCGGCGGCGCGACCTGTGGCACGAGTTCCTGCGCTCCGGCCAGGGCAGCTGGATCACCCCCTACGCCGTCGCGCTGACCGTCTCCCCCGAGAGGGCCGCCGAGGTCGTGCGGAAGATGTTCGAGGATCGCCGCGAGCAGGTCGGCGAGCTGGCCGAGGAGATCGCCGACCAGGCGCAGGAGTACAGCAGCATGAACGCCTTCGAGCTCATGATGCGCAACGACACCGTGCTCCAGCGACTCATGGACCTGATGGGCATCGACCGTCCGCCGGAGCTGACCGCCAGGCCCTTCGACGACGGCGACCGGGCGCTGTGGAACGGGGATCCGCACGGGTGAGCACCGACAGCGCGTGGAAGGCGCTGGCCGAGGTCAACGGCTGGGTCCGCTTCGCCGACGCCAAGGCGACCGCGGTGTTGTCGCTGAGCGGGCTGCTGGGCGGCTGGATCCTGATGCTGCTGCCCGCCCAGCGCCACGCGGCCCCGCGGACCGTCGTGCTGGCGGCGGCCCTGGTGTTCGCGGCGCTGGCGACGGGGCTGGCGCTGGCCGCGTTGCGGCCCGCGGTCCGCCGCGGGCCGCCGCGCTCCCTGCTGCACTTCGCCGACGTGGCCCGGCTGTACCCCGACGCGGCGGCGTTCGCCGACGACTGCGCGGACCTGCTGGACGACGAGGTCCGGCTGGCCCGCGAGGTCAGCGACCAGGTCTGGGTCAACAGCGTCATCGCGACCCGCAAGTTCCGGCATATCGACAGGGCGCTGCTGACTCTGGTACCTGGTGTGGTGCTGACGCTCGGCGCCGTCCTCATGGGCGCCGGCTGACGGGAGCGGAGGGCGCGGTCGCGATGGGGGATCACGGGGCTTCTCGGGCACCGGCGTGGCGGGGGCTGGTCAACGCCGTGCTGTACACGCTGCTCTTCGCCGACCTGCGCGACCGCGGGCTCGTCGACCGCTGCGTCCGGGGCCTGCTGACCGAACCCCTGCTGGACCTCTCCCCCGAGCAGGAGTACGCCCTGCTCAACGACGCCCTCGCCTCCGGCGGGAGACTGACCGACCCCGAACGGTCGATCCCGCAGCCACACTCCGAGGAAGAGATCCGCGCGTTCCTGGGGGACGTCCTGCGCCGCATGGACGAGGCGCGCCCGTGGCCCGCCCTGCCGTTCCGGAGCGTTCCGCCATGGCCTCCGGAGCAGATCACGTCCGCCACGTACATCGGGAGCGTTCCGATGCGCGAGTTCGACGTGACGGACAGGATCCGCAAGGTGTTCCAGCGCGGGGTGATCGACGGCCGCGAGCGTTCCGTGCTCACCCTGGCGCTCCCCTCGGGCATGGAGGTCACGCTCGTCACGCCTTGGCGGAGAAGCAAGAACGTCGCCGCTCTCGTCCGCGCCGGGGACAGCATGGCCGAAGCGCGGCAGGAGTTCCGTGCGGCGACGGGCCTCGGCCTCGACCGCCCGCCCTGCGGACGAGCCTTCCGCCGCCGGTGACCTCCCCGCCGTCCGCATCCGGGCCGTCCCGGCGGGCGGGGACCGCGAGTGCGGAACGCACCTCCTGGCTGCGCGACGGGACCGCTGTCATCGGAGGGTGGCAGGATCTGCGGCGTGGTTGATGAGGACATGCTCGAAGAAGTGCGGGAAGTCGTCTGGACCGAGGTCGCGCGTGGTGAAGCCGACTTCGACGAGGTGGTGGAGGCCGCTGCCGACTATCTCGCCGGGCAGGATGACGAGGAGACGTTGCGCGCCGTCGCCCACGAGGCGGCGATGGCCGGGTTCGCCGCTCATGCCGAGGCGCAGCGGTCCTGGGGTGACGGACCGCTGGACACCGACCGCCTCGACGCCGCCTTCCGGGAGCTGGACGCGGCGGGCATCGTCGCCCGTGCCGACTTCACCTGCTGCCAGACCTGCGGCTTCGCCGAGATCGGCGGGGAGGTCCCCGAGGGGGAGAGCCCGCGCGGCTTCACCTTCTGCCATCGGCAGGACGTCGAGTCCGCCCTGCACGGCGGGGGCCTCTATCTCGCGTTCGGTTCTTTCGGCGAGGGCGTCGCCCCCGAGGAGATCGCCGCCGAGGTCGTGCGGGTCCTCGTCCGCCACGGTTTCGCGCCCGAGTGGAACGGCGAGGTCGGCCGGCGCGTCTTCCTTCCGATGACCTGGTGCGTCCGCCGGAACAACCACCCTGGTCGCGAGGAACCGGCGGACGCCTAGGCGCATCCCCGTCGCGGCCGAGATCCAAGATCCCTTTTAGTGGAATGGATCGCTCCGTTCCGCTATGATGGAGGAAGTGCGACGGGGACCTTCCGGACCCCACTGCCGACCGAGGGGAAACATCATGACCGCTGACGCCGTCCGGCCGTTCCGCATCGACGTCTCCGCCGCCGACCTGGACGACCTGCGCGACCGGCTGCGCCGGACCCGGTGGGGCACCCAGATCGGCGGGCAGGGCTGGAGCCGGGGCGTCCCGGTGGACTACCTGAGGGAGCTGGCCGCCTACTGGGCCGACGGCTACGACTGGCGCAAGGCCGAGGCCGAGCTGAACGCCCTGCCGCAGTTCGTCACCGAGGTCGACGGCCAGCCGATCCACTTCGCGCACGTCCGCTCGGACAACCCCGACGCCACGCCGCTGCTGCTGATCCACGACTGGCCCGCCTCGTTCGCGGCCTTCGCCCAGGTGGTCGAGCCGCTGACCGGCGACTTCCACCTGGTGATCACCGACACCCCCGGCGTCGCCTTCTCCGGGCCGCTGACCGCCCCGGGCTGGAACACCGGCAGGATCGCCGGCGCGTTCGTCGAGCTGATGACCCGGCTCGGCTACGACCGCTACGGCGTCCAGGGCAACGGCGGCGGCGCCTGGATCGCCGCCGAGATGGGCCGCCAGGCCCCCGACCGGACCATCGGCGTCCACCTCAACGGCCTGATCACCTTCCCCTCCGACGACCCGGCCGACTTCGCCGGCCTCACCGAGGTCGAGCAGGGACGGCTGGCCCGGCTCCAGGAGTTCCGCGACGACAAGATGGGCTTCAACCACATCCAGTCCACGCGTCCCGACACCCTGGCGCACGGGCTGCACGACTCGCCCGCCGGGCAGCTCGCCTGGATCGTGGAGAAGTTCAAGGAGTGGACCGACCAGGCCGCCGAGCTGCCCGAGGACGCCGTGGACCGCGACCTGCTGCTGACCAACGTCAGCCTCTACTGGTTCACCGGGACCGCCGGTTCCTCGGCCCAGCTCTACTACGAGATGGCCCACGACCCCACCGCCTACGCCCCCAAGCCGCGCGGGACCGTTCCCACCGGCGTGATCGCGACCGCCACCACCGACGTCGCCATCCGCCGCTTCGCCGACCGCGACCACAACGTCGTGCACTGGACCGAGACCGAGCGGGGCGGCAACTTCCTGGCCATGGAGCAGCCCCAGATCCTCGCCGACGACGTGCGCGCCTTCTTCGGCTCCCTCCGCTGACCCCGGGCCGTCGTGCCGCCGCGGACGGCGGCACGACGGCCCCGGCGGCGCCTCAGCGCGGGAGGTCCCGGTAGGCGCTGGGGCTCACTCCGTACGCGGCGCGGAACGCGCGGCTGAAGGAGGAGGCGTCGGCGAACCCCCAGCGCGCCGCGATCGCGCCGATCCGCCGGTCGGCGGCGCGCGGGTCGCGCAGCTCGCGGCGGCACCGCTCCAGGCGCCGGGTCCGCACGTACCGCGCCACGGTGTCGCCGCGCACCTGGAAGATCCGGTAGAGCTGGCGCACCGACAGGTGGTGGGCGCGGGCGATCGTCTCGGGCGACAGCGCGGGGTCGGCCAGCCGCCGTTCGATCCACTCCTGGATGTCGCGCAGCAGGGCGGCCTCGACGGGCGGCGGGGGCACCGCGCGGCCGAGCCGTTCGCACAGCGCGCCGGTCAGCAGCTCGGCGATCGCCTCGCCCAGGTGGTGGGCGTGCGGGCCGTCGGCGGCGTCCCCGTCGGCGGCCAGCGCCGACAGCAGCGACGCCACCAGCCGCCCGCTGCGGGCCTGGTCGGTCAGCAGCGTGCCCGCCATCTCCCAGACCCGGTGCGGGGGCAGCGCGACCGCCCCGTGCGGGACGAGGGCGGTGAAGATGTGGTGCGCCCGGAAGTCGATCTCGACGGGCCGGGTCAGGTCGTACAGCACCAGGTCGCCGGGTCCGGCCAGGGCCTCGCGGCCGTTCTGCCGCAGCAGGCAGGAGCCGCGCAGCACCAGGCCGAGCTTGTAGCACTCGCGGGTGTCGCGGTCGACCTGCCGCGCGCTGCGCCGCACCCGGTGCGCCGGGGCGCGCACGTCCCCGGTCAGGACCGGGCCCAGCTCGCGGGCGGCCAGCAGGGCGGCGAACCCGGGCCGGTCGGGCGGGTCCAGCCGCAGCGGCCCGAACGCCGCCGAGACCGTCCGCCGCCAGTGGTCGGCCTGGTCGTCGAGGGGATGGTGGACGGTGGTGACGAGCGTGGCCATCGCGCTCCTTCGCGCCGCGGGGACAGGACGGGCCGGACGCATCCCCGCCAGGCTGACGGGCGCGGCGGGGCGGGTCAATGAGCGAGTCGGAACGACAGACCGCGCCGCTTTCGGCAGGGGATGCCAACCCGTCGGCAGCCAGCGCCAAGACCCGGCCCCGCCCCCCGGGATACACATGTCGCGACGCTCTCCCCCCGCCAAGAAGGAGCTCCCATGTCGGACGACCCCCAGAAGGACGACTCCCGGAAGGACGACTCCCGGAAGGACGGGCGCGGCCTCAGCCGCAAGGACTTCATCGTGGGCGCCGGTCTCGGCGCGCTGGCCGTGCCGGCCGTGCTGGGCGCTGCCGCGCCCTCCGGGGCGCGGCAGCGCACGCTGACGCCGACCCCCAGCTGCGACGACGGCGACGACCCCACGCCGCCGCAGACCGAGGGCCCCTACTTCAAGCGCAACTCCCCGCAGCGGGCCTCGCTGCTGGAGCCGGGGATGACCGGCACCCGCCTGACGGTGACGGGCCTGGTGTACTCGATGTCGTGCCGCCCGGTGGCCCGCGCGCTGCTGGACTTCTGGCAGGCCGACACCTACGGCCGCTACGACAACACCGGCTACCGGCTGCGCGGCCACCAGTACACCGACGCGGCGGGCCGCTTCACGCTGACGACCATCGTGCCGGGCCTGTACCCGGGCCGGACCCGGCACATCCACGTCAAGGTGCAGGCGCCCTACCAGCCGGTGCTGACCACGCAGCTGTACTTCCCGAACGAGCCCCGCAACCAGACCGACCCGATCTTCCACCCGGACCTGGTCATGAACGTCCAGAACGGCCCCACCGGCCGGTCCGCCACGTTCGACTTCATCCTGCGCCTCCCCTGACCCCGCCCCGGCGCGGGCCCGCGCCGCTCCTCCTTCGGCACGGGCCCGCGCCGTTCTCCGGGGCGGGGGTTCAGCCGGTCCCGGTCATCGCCGCGAGGCGGCGGGCGAGCCGGGCGGCGGCCTCCCGCAGCTCCGGCGGCTCCAGCACCTGCGCCTCGAAGCCCAGCCGGGCCACGCGCACGGCGAGCCAGTCCAGATCGTCCCCGCCGACGACGAGCACGCACCAGCCGTCGCGGTCGTCCTCGACGCGCCCCACCTGGGGCGGCACCAGCTCCCGCACCCGTTCGGGCGGGGCGTGCATCCGGATCCGGGCGAGGTGGCGGTACGGCGCCTCGGTCACCGACCGCCGCACGTAGGCGACCGGGTCCGGATGCTCCCTGGCCCGGAAGCGCCAGGTGGTGGCGGTCGCCTCGCGCATCCGGTCCAGCCGGAAGGTGCGCCAGTCGTCGCGGTCGACGTCC
The DNA here is from genome assembly GCF_001552175.1 of Actinomadura kijaniata NBRC 14229. GTDB lineage: Bacteria > Actinomycetota > Actinomycetes > Streptosporangiales > Streptosporangiaceae > Spirillospora > Spirillospora kijaniata. Next base: position 16,918 of record NZ_BCQR01000074.1, on the reverse strand, counting down.
CAGGCCATCAGGTACCAGCGGCGTCCGGTGGCGACCATCCGCACCGGCTCGACGGTGCGTTCGCGTTCCGCGCCGTCGCGGCCGGTGTACCGGAACCGCACCCGCACCGCGTCGCGGCAGGCCCGCGCGAGCGTCGTCAGCAGCTCCGCGTCGACCTGGACGCCGGGGTCGACGAGGATCTCGGTGGCGCCGTGCACCGCCCGCACCTCGGCGCGCAGCCGGGGCGGCATCACCTGGTCGAGCTTGGCCAGCGCCCGCAGCGCCGCCTGGCCCGCGCCGACGACCGTGCCGCCCGCCGCCAGCCGCAGGGACACCGCCGTCGCGGTCGCCTCCTCGTCGTCCAGGAGCAGCGGCGGCAGCCGGGTGCCCGCCCCCAGCCGGTAGCCGCCGCCGACGCCCGCCGTCGCGTGGACGGGGTAGCCGAGCGCGCGCAGCCGCTCCACGTCGCGGCGCACCGAACGGTCGGTGACGCCCAGCTCGGCGGCGAGTTCGGCGGCGGTCCAGGACGGCCGCCGCTGCAGCAGCGACAGCAGCCGCAGCACCCGCTCGGTCGTCGCCTCCACGGTCACGCGCCCATCGTCGCACAGATCACGGAACGTTCCTGTCCGCTATGGGCGGCAGGCTGGGGCCATGACCGACCAGACCTGGAACGCCCTGCTCCGGGACCAGCTGACCTGGCACTGGACCGGGCAACTGCGCGACCGCCTCGACGGGCTCACCGACGAGGAGTACTTCTGGGAGCCGGCGCCCGGCTGCTGGAGCGTGCGCCCGCGCGGTGCCGGCACCGGTGCCGGCACCGCGCCGGTGCGGGCCGGGTCCGGCGCGATGACCATCGACTTCGCGCTGCCGGTGCCAGACCCGCCGCCGCTCACGACGATCGCCTGGCGGCTCGGGCACGTGATCGTCGGTGTGCTCGCGGCGCGCAACGCCGCGCACTTCGGCCGCGAGCCCACCGACTACCGGGCGTTCGGGTACGCCGCGACCGCCGCCGGGGCGCTGGCCCAGCTCGACGAGGAGTACGACCGGTGGCTGGCCGGGGTCGAGGCCCTCGGCGAGACCGGCCTCGCCCGCCCGTGCGGGGAGGCGGAGGGCCCGTACGCCGACCGCCCGCTGGCCGCGTTGGTGCTTCACATCAACCGCGAACTGATCCACCATCTGGCGGAGGTGTGCCTGCTCCGCGACCTCTACCTGCACACCCACCGGCGGACCCGACGGGAGACGAGCTGAGATGGCCCGTGACGTACAGATCACTTTCGACTGCGCCGACCCGGCCAAGCTGGCGGCGTTCTGGGCCGAGGCCCTCGGCTACCGGCTCCAGGACCCGCCCGGGGACTTCGCGTCGTGGGAGGAGGCGCTGGAGGCGGCGGGGGTGCCGCCCGAGCGCCGCAACGACGCCTCGGCGCTGAGGGATCCCGACGGTTCGGGGCCCCGGCTGTTCTTCCAGCGGGTGCCGGAGGGCAAGCAGGCCAAGAACCGCGTGCACCTCGACGTGCGGGCCGCTCCCGACCTTGAGGGGGAGGCGCGGATGAAGGCGCTGGAGGAGGAGGCCGAGCGGCTCGTCTCCCACGGCGCCACCCGGCTCGAACGCCACGAGCCCGACCCCCCGCTCGGCGCCGGCCACATCGTGATGGCCGACCCCGAGGGCAACGAGTTCTGCCTCGACTGACCGCCCGCGCGGCGGGACGGTGACGCCGGAGGCCGATGTCCGCGTTTCGTGACATCACTGGACACGTGTCGTCCGGTGTCTGGATGATGTCGCGGTGATCGGCAGGTTCGCTCGACTCGGGTCCCGTCCGGGATTCCCGGCCCCGTCGGGACGGCCGTGGCCCACGGGGCTGCTGGCGCGCCTGACGGCCGGGTTCACGGCGATGGCGCTGGTGTCGTCGCTGGCCACCTCCGCCGTCGCCTACCAGCTCATCCGCCGGGCGATCCTGCAGCGCACCCAGGACGCCCGGCTCTTCGAGACGAGGGCCACGCTGAACCGGCTCGTCCCGAGAACCGTGCCGGCGGAGGACGGGGACCTCACCGCGCGGATCGAGGCGGTCCTGACCAGGTGCGGTCCCAGCGACTGCCGTACCGGGTACGCCTTCCACTCCCCGCCCGGCGCGCCGCTCCCGATCCGGGAGGAGGACCGGCACCACCGCCTGAAGGTCTATGTGACCGACTCCTTCGTGCGGGCCGCCGAACGGGGGACGGCCTTCCGGCGGATGGACCTGGACGGCACCCCCATGCTGGTGATCGGCGCACGGGTCTACTCCGCCGGGAAGCCGGCCCGGCCCACGCCGATCATCGCGTTCGTCACGGTGAGCCTGAACGAGGAGGCCGCCGACCTGCGGTCGCTGGCCTTCGGCGTGGCCGCCGCCGACGCGGCGGTGCTCCTGGTGGCGTTCGTCCTGGCGCTGGCCGCGGCGCGCGGCGTCCTGCGGCCGGTGCGGCGGCTGGGCCACGCGGCCGAGCAGCTCGGGCGGGGGCGGCTGGACGCCCGGGTCACCGTGACCGGCCGGGACGAGCTGGCCGCCCTGGCCCGCACGTTCAACAGCACCGCCGGGGAGCTGGAGCGGACCGTCGCCGACCTGCGGGCCATGGAGGCTGCCTCCCGCCGGTTCGTCGCCGACGTGTCGCACGAGCTGCGGACGCCGCTCACCGCGATGACGGCGGTCCTCGACGTGCTGTCGGAGGAGGAGCGGACCGGCGCCGACGGCGACACCGCCGCCCGCATCGTCGTCGAGCAGACGCGGCGGCTGAGGGTCCTGGTCGAGCACCTGCTGGAGATCAGCCGGCTGGACGCGGGCACCGCGTCCCTGGTCCCGGACGAGGTGCGGCTCGCGGAGGCGGTCCGCCGGAGCGTCCGCGCCCGCGGCCTGGACGGGCACGTCGAGATGGGCGTGCCGGAGGGGTTCACCGTGCGGGCCGACCCGCGCCGGCTGGACGTGATCGTCGCCAACCTGGTGGGCAACGCCGTCGGGCACGGCGCGGCGCCGGTCACCGTCACCGCCGCCGAGGCCGTCAGGGACGGCACGCCCGGCTTCACCCTCGTCGTCGCCGACTCCGGCCCGGGGGTGCCGGAGGACCTGCTCCCCCTGGTGTTCGACCGGTTCGTCAAGGCCGACGCCGCCCGCGCGCAGAGCGAGGGCAGCGGCCTCGGGCTGTCCATCACCAAGGCCAACGTCGAGCTGCACGGCGGCGCCATCGACGTGGCCAACGCGCCCGGCGCCGGAGCCGTCTTCACGGTGTGGCTGCCCGCCGACCCCGAGGCGCGCGACGGCGGTCCGGAGGTGGGGCCGTGAAGGCGGGTGCCGTCCTGGTCGTCCTGGTGACCGTGCTGAGCGCCTGCGGCATCCGGCCCACCGGCACGATCATCGCCGGGGGGCCGCCGCTGGCCGACCGCGAGCATCCGCCCAACACCCTGTACCTCGTCCGCGACGGCAGGCTGGTCCCGGTGCGACGGCCCGGGGTGGAGGACGATCGGCTCCTGGCGTTCCACCAGCTCCGGTCGGGCCCCACCGAGGAGGAGAGGAACCGGGGCATGACCTCGGCGGTCCCCGAGGACCTGAAGGTCGGCTTCGCCGAGACCGGGGTCCGGGTCGACGCCTCCGGCGAGCGCCCCCTCCCCCGTCCCGCCCTCGCCCAACTGGCCTGCACGGCGACCGCCCTGCCCGGGGTGAAGGCGATCGAGGTGGCCGACGGGACGCCGGACCCGCCGACCTACACCTGCGCCGACTTCCACGACCTGCGATGACGCCGGGCGCGCACGGGGCGGGGGGCGACTCCCCCACCCGGCGCCGGGCTCTCCTGCGAGCGGTGGCGCGAACTCGGCAGGGTGCCGCGCGGGACTGGGCGGCGGCCCCGCACCGGGGCGGATGAACGCATGGGCGTCCCGGTCCGGACCTGGCGGGTGCCCGGTGCGTTAGGGGGCGGGTTCGCCCGGTCGAGATCAGGAGGTTTCATGGCGTATCCGTTCGATCCGGAGCAGCCGCTGCCCGACCCGCTGACCCCGGACGCGGCGGCCCGCGTCCGCGACGAGCGCCGGGAACTGCTGCCGGACTGGATCGAGGCGAGCCGCGAGCTGGTCGTCCACCTGGGCGTGCTGTCCCGCTGGGACCCGCCCGAGACGCTCCTCGAACACCCGAGCCACGGCCTCACGCACATGCGCACGATCTGCGCCTCCGAGGACCTGACCCTCTACGAGAGCGTCGGCTACAAGCCCTTCGACCTGCTGCTCACCGTTTATTGCGCCGAGTACATGTTCAGCGACGTCGGCGGCGGATGGGTGCTCGACGAGGATCCGGCATCGCCCACCTTCGCCCGTTTCCTCATGGGCGGGTACGACGCGGACCGTCCGGACGCGACCGTGGACGTCCACGCCGCCGTCACCGCGTTCCTGAACGAGCCCGAGGGCCGCGACCTGGAAACGCTGCTGGAGTCGTTGCAGGAGGCCATGGGCGCCCCGGTGGGCGTCCACGACACCTCCTACCCCTGACGGGCGCGCCGCCCGGGAACGGGTCCCGGGCGGCGCGGACGGCGGGCGGCGGTGTCAGCCCAGGTGCCGGGCGAGGAACCGCGACGCGCTGTCGGTCTCGAAGGCGGGCACGTCCCCGTGACCGCCGGGGTTGGCGTGCAGCGTCCTCTCCTTCGAGGCCAGGGCGTCGAACAGCGCCAGGGCCTCTTCGCGCGGCACCAGCGCGTCGTCCCACTGCACCAGGAACCGCACGGGGACGGTGACCCCGGCGGCGGCCTCGGCCGAGGTCGCCGCCGTCCCGCTCAGCCCCAGCACCGCCGCGCGGATCCGGGGCTCGGCGGCGACCAGCGGAACGCCGAGGGCGCAGCCCAGCGACAGGCCCCAGTACCCCACCGGGCCCATGTCCCCGAGAGCGTCCAGGACCGACCGCCATTCCGGGACGATCTGGGCGGCCAGCAGCGTGTGGAGCTCCGCCAGCAGCGGGGCCGGGTCGCCCGCGCCGCCCATGCGGGCCCGCATCCCGGTGATGATCCGTTCGTGTTCGGCGGACCTGGGCCGGTCGCCGTGGGCGGGGGCGTCGATGGCGGCCGCCGCGAACCCGCACCCGGCCGCCAGCCGGAGGGCTCGTGCCACGACGCCGGGAGCCCGCCGGTGCTGACCGCCGCCGTGCCCGATGAGGACCAGGGCGCGGGGTTCGGCGTCCTCCGGCGCCCACAGCACGCCGGGGATCTCGCCGAGGGTGAAGGAACGTTCGGTGACGCCGTCGGACGACGTCTGAGAGGTGAAGCGCATGCGCGTTCCAAGCCTTTCGGAATGCCTCGCGGGCGCTCCCTAGGCCATGCGAGGGAGGGAGGCCCGAGCTGTCACAGCGTTGATGGGTCTCACCTCCTTCGGTCGCGACGCGGCGCACGGCGACGTCGAAAATATCACGGCGGCGCCCGCCCTCACGGCCTCCCGTTCAGTCGTCGTCGGGCCCGGCCTCCCGTTCGCCGGCGGGCGCTCCCAGCTCGACGCAGCACGCGCCGGGGCGGGGGGCCAGGGTCGCGGTGACGGTGGCGGCGTCCAGCCCCTCCAGGAACGCCGCCAGGAAGGCGTGGTTGATCCCGCAGACCAGGTCGGGGTCCTGGGCGGCCATCGGATGGAACGGGCAGTTGGCCAGCCGGACCAGGGTGGGGCCGTGCCGGGCGGGTTCGAACCCGTGCCGTTCCAGCATCTGGCCCGCGCAGGTCAGCGCCCGCTCGACGCCCAGGCGTCCGGGCTTGAGCCGGTCCCGCTCGGCCCGCCCGAGCCGCCGGCCGCGTTCGGCGGCCACGCGCAGCGCGGCCTGGACGCCGCTCTCGCCGGGCCGCTGCTCCCGGACGGCCGCCAGCAGGATCTCGGCGAGCAGGCCGTGCTCGCGCTGCGGGATGCTGAGCTGCACCTGCCGGTCGGAGGGCCGGTAGACCTTGGGGGCGCGTCCCACCCGCCGCAGCCCGCCCGGCTGGGCGTACTCGGCCACCAGCAGCCCGACGGCGACCAGCTTGTCCAGGTGGAAGGCCGCCAGCTTGCGGGAGATCCCCACGCTCTGCGCGGCCTGGTCGCGCGTCACCGGCTCCGCCGAGCGGCGGATGAACTCGTACATGTCGCGGCGCAGCTCATCGCTGAGCGCCGCCACCGCCTGCAAGGCGGACGCGTCCTGGGTCACGCTCCAAGATTACACCTACTGAGATGGGCAAAAAAGACTTTGACACGATCTCTGCGCAGGTCATTGACCCGCCTCGGCAATAAGACTAAAACTTGTTGGTGAATTGGAGGTGGACAGTGACCGATCCGCAACGAGCCAAGCGGCCTGTCACGGCGCTGGCCGGCCCCTACGGGCATCCGCTGCACCCGATCCTGGTGACCGTGCCGATCGGGAGCTGGGTGGCCAGCCTGGTCTTCGACCTGGCCTCGCACGTCGTCGACGAGCCCGCCTTCCTGGTCCGCGCCTCGCTCTGGCTGATCGCCCTCGGCGTGATCGGAGCGCTGGCGGCGGCGGTGTTCGGGTTCCTGGACTACTGGGCGATCCCGCCCGGCACGGCCGCGTTCCGCACCGCGCGGGTCCATCTGGTGCTGAACCTGGCCGTCACCGCCGCCTACGGGGCCTCCTGGGCGTGGCGGGCCGGTCCCGTCTCCGCGCCGGTCGGGGCCGGGCAGATCGTCCTGTCGGCGGTCAGCCTGGCGGCGCTGGCGGTCTCCGGCTTCCTGGGGGGCAGGCTGGCCTACCGCTACGGCGTCCGGGTCGCCGACGAGACCACCCAGGCCGAGGGCTTCCGCTCCTGAACGGCCGCCCCTCCGACCTCACGAACCGACAAGCTCCGACCCGCTCGGAAAGGCAGGACGACACCATGGCCGTCGCCGCACTCGTCACCTGGCTGCTCACCGCTCTCGGCGGTTTCTCCATGCTGGGCCTGTGGATCAGGCGCGGAGGGCTGCGCGACCGGGGAGCGGGCCGCACCCGCTTCCCGGCGCCGGTGGTCTTCGGGCACATGCTGCTCGCCGCGGCCGGTCTGGTCGCCTGGATCCTCCATCTGGCCACCGACACCACCGCACTGGCCTGGACCGCGCTGGCCGTCCTGCTGCCGGTCGCGCTGCTGGGCTTCGTCATGCTCGCCCGCTGGATCCCGACCCACCGCGCCCGCACCACGACCGACGTGCCCGAACGGGCCATCCCCCTGCCCCTCGTGGTCGGCCACGGCCTGCTGGCCGTCGTCACCCTCGCCCTGGTCCTGGTCGCCACCCTGAACGGCGGCTGACATGCTGCGATCCGACACGGAGTCCGAGACGGGAGCCGGCGCCGGCGGGCTCGGCGGCACCGCGCTCGGCTGCCGTCCGCCCGGCAGGGGCGCACCCGGCAACGGCGCGCCCGGCGGGGACGCGCGCACCGGCGGCGTGGACCTGGCCGCGGCCGAACAGGCCGCCCGGCGGTTCCTGCACGCGCTGGGCGTACCGACCGACGGCGAGAGCCTGCGCGACACCCCGGCCCGCATGGCCCGCGCCTACGCCGAGCTGTTCACCCCCCGCCCGTTCGAGCTGACCACCTTCCCCAACGACGAGGGCTACGACGAACTCGTCCTGGTCCGCGCGATCCCGATGCGGTCGGTGTGCGAACACCACCTGCTGCCCTTCACCGGCATCGCCCACGTCGGCTACCTGCCGGGCCCGCGCATCGTCGGCCTGTCCAAGCTCGCCCGCGTCGTGGAGCACTTCGCCGGCCGTCCCCAGGTCCAGGAACGCCTCACCCGGCAGGTCGCCGACCTGCTGCACCACGAGCTGGCCCCCCGGGGCGTCGGCGTCGTCATCCAGGCCGACCACACCTGCATGACCCTGCGCGGCGCGCAGGCCACCGGCGCCCGCACCACCACCTCCACCCTGCTCGGCGCGCTACGCGAGGACGCCCGCGCCCGCGCCGAGTTCCTCTCCCTCACCGCCTGAGAACAGGACGCCATGGAAATCTGGATCAACCCCGACTGCTCCAAGTGCCGCGTCGCCCTGGAGACCCTGGACGCCCACGACGCCACCTACACCGTCCGCCGCTATCTGGAAGATCCCCCCACCGAGGAGGAGATCCGCCGGGTGCTGGCCGGGCTCGGGCTGCAACCCTGGGACATCACCCGCACCGGCGACCCGGCCGCCGCCGAGCTCGGCATCGCCCACTGGCCCCGCGACGCGCGGAACCGCGACCGCTGGATCACCGCCCTGGCCCGGCACCCGGCCCTGCTCCAGCGACCGATCATCACCGCCGACGACGGCCGCGCGGTGGTCGGCCGCACCGCGCAGGCCCTCTCCTCGGTCGTCACACCGCCCGGCCCCGCCTGAGAACCGGTCCCGCCGTCGTTCCGCGATCAGCGGAACGCGTGGTGCCCGTTCGCGCCGCCGGGTTACGGTGGGCGCATGGCCGAGATCACCCGACCGCCCGCGCCCGCCGACGAGACGCCGCACGGGCCGGGCGCGCCGCGCCGTCCGGCGGAGCCGCTGTGGCGCGACGCGCTCGGCCGGTGCCTGCGGCGCCTGCGCGTCGAACGCGGCGAGATCCTGGTGGAGACCGCCCGCCGCGCCGGGATCTCCCCGCAGTACCTCTCCGAGATCGAACGCGGTGTCAAGGAGCCGTCGAGCGAGATGATCGCCGCGGTCGCCGGCGCCCTGGACCTGACGCTCGCCGACCTCACGTTCGAGGTCGCCAGGAGCCTCCTGGCCGCGCCCGCCGCGACCGCTCCGGCGGGCCCGACCTGCCAGGCCGCCTACGCCCTGGCCGCCTAGCCGCTAGGCGGGGAGCGGCTGCCGTTCCTCCAGCACGTGGTCGACGAGGCCGTAGTCCAGCGCCGTCCGCGCGGTGAAGACCCGGTCGCGGTCGGTGTCGGCGCGCAGCGTCGCGGTGTCCTGCCCGGTGTGCCGGGACAGGATGCGCTCGATGTCCGCGCGGACGCGGACGACCTCGTCCGCCTGGAGGATGAGGTCCGGGATCGCGCCGCGCCCCTGCCCCGTCGGCTGGTGCAGGACGACGCGGGTGTGGGGCAGCGCGGCGCGCTTCCCGGGAGCGCCCGCGGCGAGGAGCACCGCGCCGACCGCGACGGCCTGCCCCACGCACGTCGTCGCCACCTGCGGGCGGATGTAGCGCAGCGTGTCGTACACCGCGAGCATCGCGCTCGGGTCTCCCCCCTCGCAGTTGATGTAGAGCTGGATGTCGCGGTCGGGGCTGTCGGCCTCCAGGTAGAGCAACTGCGCGACGAGGGCGTTGGCGACGCCCGCGTCGATGGCGGTGCCGAGGTAGATGATCCGCTCGGTCAGCAGGTGCGAGTAGACGTCCATGATCCGTTCACCGCGGGGGTGCTGCGCGATGACGTTCGGGATCGTGTAGGTGCTCATCGGGTGGCTCCTCCGGACGGGGCGCCGAGCCCCACGGGACGGTGACGGACCGGCACGAGCTCGTCGTAGGCGCTGACGATCGCGTCGACGAACCCGTACTCGACGGCTTCCTGCGCCGTGTACCAGCGGTCGTGCAGCGAGTCCTCGAAGACGCGCTCGAAGGGCTGGCCGGTGTCCTCGGCGATGAGCCCGAGCACCGTGTCGCGGGTGTGGCGCAGGTCGTTGGCCTGGAGTTCGATGTCGACGGCGGCGCCGGCGATCCCGGCGGAGCCCTGGTGCATCAGCACGCGGGCGTGCGGCAGCGCGCGGCGCTTGCCGGGGGTCCCCGACGACAGCAGGAACTGCCCGGCGCTGTAGGCGATGCCGAGCGCCACCGTGGCCACGTCGCACGGGATCAGCCGCATGACGTCGCGGATCGCGAGCATCGACGGCACCGACCCGCCGGGGGAGTGGATCCACAGCGCGATGTCGGCCGAGGGGTCCTCCCCCGCCAGGGTGATCAGCTGGGCCGCCAGCAGCGTGCCGTTGTCGTCGTCGAGCGCGCCGTCCAGCACGAGGACACGCTGCGCGTACAGCTCGCGCCGCATGCGCTCGTCGAACAAAGGGATCTTGTGTTCCTCGCTCATGCCCTTCACTCTGCGGCAGCGCGCGCACCGCTCACAGCCCGATCCGCCCACGGCGGATCCGCTCTGAGCAGCGCCGTTCGGATCAGACCTCGGGGAGGGACGGGTCGGGCGTCCAGGGTTCGGGGGTGGTGACGGCCCAGCGTTCGTGGTCCCGCCACTCCCCGTCGATGTAGAGGTAGGCGGGCGAGAGCCCTTCGTAGTGGAAGCCCAGCCGCTGGACGAGGGCCAGGGACGCCTTGTTCGCCGGCTGGATGTTGGCCTCCAGCCGGTGGAGCCGCAGGTCACCGAAGGCGTGCCGCAGGGTGAGGGTGAGTCCCTCGGTCATGTACCCCCGCCCCGCCGAGGGGGCGAAGGCGGCGTAGCCGAGGGACGCGCCCTGGTAGCGGCCCCGGATGATCGAGTTGATGTTGACCATCCCGGCGGCCGCGCCGGTCTCGCGGACGCGGACCAGGAGGCCCCGGTTGGTGCCGTCGTCGAAGCGGCGCATCCAGTCCCGGAAGTCCTCGGCGGTTGCGGGCAACTGCATCCACGGTAGGTGCAGCCCGGTGCTGGCCCGCACGAGCGAGCAGAACTCGTCCTGGTCGGAGAGGGTGAGCGGGCACAGTTCGACCCGCGAGGGCATCGTGGACATGGACCCACGCTAGAGCTTGCGGCGATGTTGCGGATGCCGCGCCGATCCCAGCGAAACGGAGAAAAGAAGACAGCATGCGGAACCGCACCCTCGGGTGAAGGCGTCCCAGAGATGACGCAGGGGGTGCTGTGGACGAACGGCGGCGACGAGCACGTACGGTCCGCAGGCCGCACGGGGCGTGGGTTCCGGGCCTGGGCACGCTCGTGATCGCCTTGATCACCGGGCTGGCGGCGGCCTTCGCGGTGGCGGCCACCTTTGATGCGGTCCAGCGCGACCGTGAGTCCGTCGAGGCGGACGGCACCGTCGTCAAACGATGGAGAGAGCGCAAGATCAGCTACGCGGACGTGGTCTTCACGACCGCGACCGGGACACGGGTGCGGGCCTCGCTCTCGAAGGGCGACTGGACGTCGATGCCGAAGGTCGGAGCCAGGGTCCGGGTGCGGTACCTGCCCACCGATCCCGCCGACGGCGTGGCCGATGCCAGGCAGGGCCGCATCAGCCGGTACAGGATGCCCATCGTGCACTGGGCCGTCGTCGTGGCCTTCGCGATCGCGGCCGGCTGGAGCCAGCGCCAGTCGATAAAGGACAGAAGACGCGACTGACCGGCGGCCCCGGACACGGGCTCATGTCGGTGGGCGAGGGCGGCTGCCGGAGGAGCTCACGATGGTCTGGGGGTCGGCCGGGTCAGGCCAGCCATTCGCCGATGCCGTCCCAGTGCGCGTTGAGCCTCCGTTGGGCCATCCGGCGCTCGCTCAGGCTGCCCGCCCGCTCGGCGACCGACTGCATCAGCGGCAGTCCGCCCTGGCGGTTGAGGCGGTGTCCGATGGCCCGGATCTCGACCCGGTGGACCAGTCCGTCCGGGGGCGAGCCATCGCGCACCAGGCGGTCCACGTAGTCGAGGTCGAGCCAGTGCTCCTGGTCCTGCTCGCTGAGCCCGCCGTACGCGCGCTGGTCGGCCGCCACCAGTTCCACAAGGCGAAGAGCCGTCTGCTCGGCCTCGTCGGCGATCTCCTGTTCGAAGAAACCTCGCCGGTCGTGGGGACAGGCCGACCGCAGCAGCCGGATCGCGCGCTCCGCCTGGGCCCGCGAATGGCCGGAGGGCACCAGACCACGGGACAGCACGGCGTTGAGCACTTCATGCACGCCCGTGTCGTCCATACGCCAGACGGCCTCGGCGGCCTCGGCGGCCACCGGCGAGTCGACGAGCAGGTCGGCCACCGTGACCGTATGCCAAACGACGCTCTCCAGATATGGGGAGCGGAGGCACTGGAGGACGACGTCCCGCTCCGGGTGACGCAACAGGACCATGACCCACATACGGCGCATGGCCTCGTCGTCCTCGCCGAGGTAGGCGTTGAACTCCTCGTCCTCCGGCCAGATCGAGGGCATCGGGCGTTGGTCGAGGAAGGACTCGACATCCAGCGTCGCGGGGACCCGGATGGGCTGGCGCCGCCAGATGTCGGCGGTCCAGTCACCGTTCAACAGCAGGATCTTCCCGTCCGCCACGGAGCCGGGCTTGGTCCGTGCCTCGGCGGGTTCGCCGGGGTCAGCGGGTACCGGGTCTCGCTTCCTGCGTCGGAAAAACAAGAGGGACCTCCTGGAGGGTGACCGTCCAGACGCATCGCGGCACTTCCCAGATGATCGCATTTCCGCCCGGTGGGCAAGCGGCCGTTGCGGTCATCGCCGCGTCAGCACGGACTCGACATGAGCGCGATGCGTTCCCAAGGGCTCCTCCGGCAACCGCGCGCCGCACACCACGCACGTCCGGGCCCGGTCCACACCCCAAGTCCCTGCCGGGCAGCTTGGTCGCCGGAGCCACCGCGAACAGGTTCCGCATGAGGAGGTTCGGCGCGCGCAGCGAATGTCCATGTAGGGGAAAGGCCCAAGGCGACTTGATTGTTAGCTATGCAACAGTTAGTGTGTTAACTATGAGCGGACCGAAGCGGGAGAGCACGTTGGAGCTGATGCGGTGGGTCGTGTGGGGACAGCGACGCATCGCCGATGACTGGATACGGGAACGCGGTCTCACCCACGAGCAGAGCGCCGTGCTGGCATACCTGTCGAAGAACCCGGACGCCATCCAGCGCGACGTCGCGCGGGCCACGCGCACCAGCGCGCCGAGCGTCTCGCGGCTCCTGGCCGGGCTCGAGCGCCGCGGACTCGTGGAACGCCTGACGCAGGAGGATGACACGCGCAGCCGCCGGGTGCGCGTCACGCCGGCGGGCTCCGAACTGATCCAGGGTTTCGAAGAGGCCATGGACCGTGTCGAGGAGTCGATCCTCGCGCCTCTGGGCGCCGCAGGGCGGGCGCGGCTCCACGACCTCCTGGAGCAGCTCGCATCCCGGATCGAGCCACCCGGCTCCCCCTGACCCGGCCCTGCCACTCCGCGTGGTGGCCGGGAGCCCCCGCGGGCCGGGCCGCCGGTTCACCCCACCAGCAGTAAGGAACGCGCGCATGACTCAGATCACGATCATCGGTGCCGGTCTCGCGGGACTGACACTGGCACGAATCCTGGCGGTGCACGGCATCCCGTCCACGGTGTACGAAGCGGAGGCGTCCGCGAAGGCCCGAGGCCAAGGCGGCATGCTCGATATCCACGACTACAACGGGCAGCACGGGATCCGTGCCGCCGGCCTGATGGACGGCTTCCGCTCCCTCGTCCTCGAAGGTCGCCAGGCATCCCGCGACGTGGCACCTGACGGCACCGTCCTGGCGGACCAGCCCGACGACCCCGCCGGAGGCCGCCCCGAGGTGCAGCGTGGCGAGCTCCGGCAGCTGCTGCTGGAATCCCTCCCTGCCGACCGGGTCGTCTGGGGCCACAAGACCCAGAAGGTCCGGACCCTGGAAGGGGGTCGTCACGAAGTGACCTTCGCCAACGGATCGACGATCGTCACCGACATCCTCGTCGGCGCCGACGGCGCCTGGTCGAAGGTCCGGCCGCTGCTCTCTGACGCCACGCCCGTCTACGCCGGACGCTCGATGGTCGAGACGTACCTGTATGAGAGCGACACCCGGCACCCCGCCACCCTGGCGCTGGTCGGTGACGGGTCGATGACCGCCTACGACGAAACCACCCGCATCGGTCTCGGCGTGCAGCGCGAGCGCGCGGACACCCTGCACTCCTACGCCATGTTCGACCAGCCGCTCGACTGGTTCGACGGCATCGACTTCAACGACGGCCCCGCGGCCGCCCGCACGGTCGCGGCGATGTTCGAGGGGTGGGCGCCGGAGCTCGTCGCGCTGGTCGCGGACAGCGACATCCCGCCGATGTTCCGCCCCCTGTACGGGCTACCGATCGGGCACCGCTGGGAACATGTACCCGGGGTCACGCTCATCGGAGACGCCGCCCACCTGGCACCGCCGGACGGCGAAGGAGCGAACTGGGCGCTGTTCGACGCCGCACAGCTCGGCAACGCCATCGCCGAACGGCCTGAGGACATCGACGCGGCCATCCGCGCCTACGAAGCCGCGCTCTTCCCGCGGAACATCGACACCGCCACCGCAGCCGCGGCCTACTACCCCGACTTCAAGCCGTACTGACCACAGCGATCAGGTGAGCACGAGGTCTTACTGATCGTTTCAGAGTGAAGGGTGGACGCTGGGCGGGTCATGCTGCTGACGCCGGCGTCGCGGACGATGAGCCCGTCTGAGACCCGGAAGTAGCGGCCTTCGAGGGCTTCCCCGCTGGCAGCCCATCGCTTCATGAGGGTCTCGACCTGGGAGAGGGTGATGATGGTCGCGCTCCATCTGGAGCCGTCTTCGAGGTCCACGAAGACGTCGGCGTCGACCACCGTCTCGGGGTCTTCTCCAGCGCTCGGCAAGAACGCCGCCTCGAACTGCTCGGTGCGGACGCGATACCAGGGTCCGTCCCAGGTACCGGGTGTGGCGCTGTGGCTCATCGGCGAGGTTCATCATCGCGTTGAGGGCGCTGGCGTGGTTCGCACCCGCGCCCCGTGTGCGGGCTCATGTCCGCGGGCGAGGGCGGCTGCCGGAGGACCTCGGCACGGTGCTCGCCGTACATCGGTTCTCCCCCGTCGGCGCGAAGGGTCTCGAAGGCGAGGCGCAGCCGGTCGCCGGAGAAACGTGGGCGCGTCCAGTGGAAAGAGCCGTACATGCGGACGGATCCTGCCACCGCGCCCCATCGCGCACAGCCGAGTTCCGTCCCGGCGAGGAGACCCTCGCCCGCGTCACCGCGGAGTACGGCACGGCCGGGCGGCCGACGGCCCGTGTTACGTTCCGGCCATGACTCCCCCCTTGGTCTGGCCCGTCTCCGTCAAGGGTGTCGCCGTCGGCGGCGGCGACCGCGTGGTCCTGCTGAGGAACGAACGCGACGAGTGGGAACTGCCCGGGGGCCGCCTGGAACGCGGCGACCTCACCCCCGAGGCGACCGTCGAACGGGAGATCTCCGAGGAGACCGGCTGGACGGTCGAGGCGGGACCGCTGCTGGACGTCTGGATCTACCAGCCGTTCCCCGGGACACGGCCCGAGGCCCGCATCGTGATCGTCACCTACGGGTGCACGGTCCTGACCCCCGACCTGGCGCCACGGCTCAGCCACGAGCACAAGCAGGTCGGGCTGTTCACCGCCGACGAGGTTCCCGGGCTGCCCATGCCCGACGGTTACAAGGCCTCGGTCGCCGCGTGGTTCCGGCGGCGGTGAGGCATCAGCCGGGCAGGTCCAGGAGGGCGTAGACGGTCTTGCCGCCGCCCGGCTCGCGGCGCTGCCCCCAGTGCCGGGACAGCGCCGCGACGATGTGCAGGCCCCGCCCGTTTTCGAGCAGGTCCCCGGTGGCAGCGGCGGGTACGGCGTCCTCGGAACTCTCGTCGAAGACCTCGATGTAGAGGACGGCGCGCCACTTCATCAGCCGGAACCCCATCAGGTGCCGGGGCTTGGCCTTCACCGCGTTGGTCAGCAGCTCGGAGATGACCAGCGTCGCGTCGTCCACGACCGAGGCGAGCCCCCACTTGTTGAGATGCGCCTCGGCCAGGTCGCGCAGCAGCCCGACCGAGGAGGGCGTGGCGAGAACGGCCCGTTCCAGGACCTCGTCGGCCATGAAGCGGGGCGAGGGGTGGTACTCAGGTGTGCACATGGGCTCGTCCTCGGCGTAGGGCGGTCGTCGCGCATCGTGTCGTTCCGCTCCCACAGCGTGGCCTTCGAACCTACGCTGAGGAACACAATCGATTGCCAACTCGCGGAATGGCAAAAGGACGGCCTCCCATGTCCCGACCGCCCAAGCCGATCGACGGCACGAAGAGCATCTACGCGACGTTCGCGTACGCACTGCGTTGGTGGCGAGAGTCCAAGGGCCTCACTCAAGACGGCTTGGCCAAGGAGCTGTACATGGCCAGGTCCACTATCCAGGCGTACGAAGCACAGGAGTACGAACCCGACGAGGAGTTCGCCAAGAAGCTGGACGCATACTTTGGCGCCGGCAGGCTCTTCTACTACCTCTGGTATCACTCCCAGCGGGAATACCTACTGGAACGCTGGGAGGACTACCTCAGGCTGGAGCCGCAGAGTGTGCAGATCCGCTCCTTCCATCCCAGCACTGTCCCTGGTCTCTTCCAGACCGAGGCTTACATGCGTGCTCTTTTCCAGGCTGCGTACCGCCCGGAAGCCGTGACCGAAGAGTGGGTGGGCACACGGCTGGAACGTCAGAAGCTTCTCGAACGCTCCGACCCGCCTCTCTTCTGGTCGGTCATCGACGAGTCGGCACTCCTACGACGGGTGGGCGGCAAGGAGGTGATGAAGGAACAGTTGACGCATGTCCTCAAGCTGATGGCCATGCCGAACGTCGCCATTCAAGTAGTACCTCTGTCCGCTGGCTCGTACCCGGGCCAGAGCGGGCACTTCGTACTACTGCACTTGCCGGAACGCGTGGTGGCCTACGAGGAAAGTCAGTCCGGACCACGGTTGCTTCAAGATCCCACTATTGTGCGCCAGTACCTCGTGACGCACGATCAGATCAGGCTCAAGGCCCTACCGGAGGAGGCGACCCGGCAGTTGATCGTAGAGAGCATGGAAGGCTTGGGATGATCAGGACTCTCCTGTGGCGGAAGGCGAGTCGCAGCGGCGACAACGGGCTTGAGTGTGTCGAACTGTCCACGAACGCCACCGACGTGACCTACATTCGCGACTCCAAAGACCCCGAAGGGCCGAGGCTCTCTCTGCCACACCTCGACCTCGCCCACCTCATCCACAGCATCAAGGGGCACGACCACTAGGTCGCGTATCAAAATCCCCCTCACCTGAAAGCCCACACACCCACGGCCAGAGGCGCAAAGGGAGGGGCGTAGGGGCGGAGCCCCACGAAGGGGG
>NZ_BCQR01000073.1 GCF_001552175.1 Actinomadura kijaniata NBRC 14229 | reverse complement strand
GCACCCGATCACAGACCACTAGCGATATCGAGGGTCTACACAAAACCAACAACCCCAACCCCCCAAAACCCCAACCCCCGCTTTCGCCAAGCCTCCCCCACACCCCCTAAACCCCCGAGGGTCTACACATGACCGGAGACCCCAACCCACAAGCCCCCCACCCCTCTCCCCCAGCCCCCACCCCAGCCGTCACGGAGCGTCCTTGATTGTCGGACGTTCCCGATAGCTTCGACGCTGTGAGCGATCGATGGGATCGGGAGCATGTGCTCGGGCTGGCGCCCGACGACGCGTCGGCCAAGGCCGCCGGTAAGGTCGCCGTGCCCGCCAAGTGGCGTGGGCTCGGGGCCGACGACGAGGCCGTGTGGGGTGAGTGCGCGGGCAGTGGCAAGAGCGCCTACCGGGCGTGCGTGGATCTGACCGAGCCCGCGTTCCGGTGTTCGTGCCCGAGCCGGAAGTTCCCCTGCAAGCACGCCCTCGGGTTGTTGCTGTTGTGGAGCGACGGCGTCGGCGGCGAAACCGTCGGTGGTGCCGGGGAACGGCCCGCGTGGGTCGTCGAGTGGATCGAGGAGCGGCGGCAGCGGGCCGAGAAGACGCAGCGGAAGCGCACCGAGAAGACCGTCAGGCAGCGTGACCCGAAGACCGCCGAACGCCGTGAGCAGCGCGTCGACGGCGGGATCGCCGATCTCGACCAGTGGCTTCGCGACCAGGTCGCGCACGGGCTGGCCCAGGCGGAGAACGCCCCCTACCGGGTGTGGGACGAGGTCGCGCGGCGGCTCGTGGACGCGCAGGCCGGGGCGTTGGCCGGGCAGGTCAGGGGGCTGGCGTCGGTCGCCCGGCGGGAGGGGTGGCCGGACCGGCTGCTGGAGGAGTACGCGCTGCTGCGGCTGCTCGTGCGGGCCCACCAGCGGCGCGAGGAGCTGCCCGAGGGGCTGCGGGAGACCGTGCGGGCGCGGATCGGGTTCACCCTCTCGCAGGAGGAGGTGCTCGAACGCGGCGAGCGCGTCCGCGACCGCTGGTGCGTCGTCGGGTCGCGGGACGTCGCGCAGGAGCAGCTCACCACGCGCCGCGTCTGGCTGAAGGGGCGGGCGAGCGGGCGGCACGCGCTGGTGCTGTCGTTCGCCGCGCCGGGGCGGACGCTGGACGCGTCGCTGGTCGTGGGGACCGAGGTGGAGGCCGAGCTGGCGTTCTATCCGGGGGCGCGGCCGTTGCGGGCGCTCGTGGCCGAACGGTTCGGGGCGGCCGGGAGCGCCGTGCCGGACGGGGTCGGTGTCGGGGTGTTCCTCAAGGAGTACGCGGCGGCGCTGGCCGACGACCCCTGGCTGGAGCGCTGGCCCGCCGTGCTGGCGGGGGTGCGGCTGGGCCGGGACGGCGGCGGGCTGTTCGTCGTCGACGACGCCGGGGACGCGCTGCCGCTGCGGATGGCCGACCCGTGGCGGCTGCTGGCGGTGTCGGGCGGGGCTCCGGTGACGTTCGCCGGGGAGTGGTCGACGCGCGGGATGCGCCCGCTGGCGGCCTGGCATCCGGACGAGAAGGTCGTGATCCTGTGAACGCGTGGAACGAGCATGTCAGCGCCGCTCTGCTCGGCACCGAGCGGCGTCCGGCTCCCCCGCTGCCCGAGGCTCCGGAGCAGGTCGGCGACCCGGCCGGGCGGCTGCTGGACCAGGCGGCCGTGCTGGCGGTGCGGCGGCGGGCCGGGGCGCCGCCGGTCACCGGGGTCGAGACGGTCGCGCCCGCTCCGGCCGAGGACCTGCCGGTGGTGTCGGAGGCGGCCGGGCGGCGGCTGGCGCGGATCCTGTCGGGCGAGCAGGTCAAGGTGCTGCCCGAGTGGCTGGACGCCGCCGCCGCGCGCGGGCGGAGGGCGCCCGCGCGGCTGCTGCCCGAGCTGCTGGAGAAGGGGCGCAGCGACCGGATGCTGCGGCCGTCGATCGTGCGGGCGGCGGGGCGACGCGGCGTGTGGCTGGCGTTGCAGAACACCGACTGGGCGTATCTGATCAGCACCGGTGACGACCCCGGCGGCGGTGACGACGTCTGGGGAACCGGGACGCGCAGCCAGCGCATCGCCCATCTGACGCGCCTGCGCGAGACCGACCCGGCGGCGGCCCGCGACGCCCTCGGGGAGGTGTGGGCCAGGGAGCCGGCGCCGGACCGGGCGGTGTTCCTGGCGACGTTCGGGCACGGGCTGTCGGGCGAGGACGAGGAGTTCCTGGAGACGGCGCTCGGGGACCGGGGCAAGGACGTGCGGCAGGTCGCCGCCGACCTGCTGGCGCGGCTGCCGGACTCGGCGTACGGGCGGCGCATGGCCGAACGCGCCCGCGCCTGCCTCACCCCCCGGGAGCGCACCGTGCGCCGCCGCAGGCAGACCTGGATCATGGTGGAGCCGCCGCGCGCCCACGGCGAGGAGCTGGCGCGCGACGGGGTGCCGTTCCATCCGAGCGGGTCGTTCGCGCCGGGCAGCCGGGCGGGCGGGCCGATCGGGACGCGGGCGGCGTGGCTGCGCGAGATCCTGTCGCGCACGCCGCTGCGGACCTGGACGGAGGTGTTCGGGCTGCCGCCGGTGGAGGTGGTGTGTCTGCCCGTCACCGACCTGACCGGCGGCGACGCCCACAGCAGCGCCCGCGACGTGCACGTGGGCTGGGCGCGGGCGGCGCTGCGGCAGCGGGACGTGGAGTGGGCGCGCGCCCTGCTCAAGGGCGGGGTGATGGTGGACGAGCCCGAGGCGCTGGCCGACCTGCTCGGCGTGCTGCCCGAGGGCGAGCGCGACGCGGCCGCCGCCGACCTGATCCGCTGGACCGAGGGGCAGCCGGAGCTGCTGCGGGTGCTGGAACGCGTGCCCGGCCCCTGGGCGGGGCCGCTGGCCGAGGCGGTCGTGACGACGTTGACCGCCGCCGCGCGCCGCCCGAGCGCCCCCGCCGAGCACACCCTGACCCAGCTGTGCCGCCTGGCCGACCAGCGCCTGTCCCCCACGGCCGCGCCGCGCCTGGAGGCGCTGGCCCGCGCCGGCGACACCGGCGGCGGGGCCGTGCGGGCGCTGCTGGACCTGACCGAGACGCTGCGTTTCCGCGACGAGATGCTGAAGGAGCTTGACCTGTGACGACCGACGCCGTGCTGCGGCCCCACGCCGAGCAGCTGTACGCCGACGAGCTGGCCCGTCTCGCCGAGCACGACGACCGGCCGCGCCCGCCCGGCTGGCGGCTGTCGCCGTGGGCGGTCACCACCTACCTGATGGGTGGAGAGCTGCCCGACGGGACGGCGGTCTCCCCCAAGTACATCGGGCCGCGCCGCCTGATGGAGGTCGCGGTCGCGACGCTGGCGACCGACCGGGCGCTGCTGCTGCTCGGCGTTCCCGGCACCGCCAAGACGTGGGTGTCGGAGCATCTGGCGGCGGCCGTCAGCGGCGACTCCACGCTGCTGGTGCAGGGCACCGCCGGGACGTCGGAGGAGTCGGTCCGCTACGGCTGGAACTACGCCCGCCTGCTGGCCGAGGGCCCCTCGGAGGCGGCGCTGGTGGAGAGCCCGCTGATGCGCGCGATGCGGCGCGGGTCGGTCGCCCGCGTCGAGGAGCTGACCCGCATGCCCAGCGACGTGCAGGACACCCTGATCACGATCCTGTCGGAGAAGACGCTGCCGGTCCCGGAGCTGAACTCCGAGGTCCAGGCTCGCAAGGGCTTCACGGTGATCGCCACGGCCAACGACCGCGACCGGGGCGTCAACGAGCTGTCCAGCGCGCTGCGCCGCCGGTTCAACACGGTGGTGCTGCCGTTGCCCGAGACCGTCGAGGCGGAGGTGGACATCGTCGCCCGCCGCGTCTCGCAGATCGGCTCGGCGCTGGAGCTGCCGGAGACCCCGGCGGGGCTGGAGGAGATCCGGCGGGTCGTGACGGTGTTCCGGGAGCTGCGGTCGGGCATGTCGGCCGACGGCCGCACCAAGCTGAAGTCGCCCAGCGGCACCCTCAGCACCGCCGAGGCGATCTCGGTGGTGACCAGCGGCCTGGCGCTGGCGGCGCACTTCGGCGACGGGGTGCTGCGGGCGGGCGACGTGGCGGGCGGCATCGTCGGCGCGGTCGTGCAGGACCCGGTGTCGGACCGGGTGGTGTGGCAGGAGTACCTGGAGACGGTCGTGCGGGAGCGCCCCGAGTGGCGCGACTTCTACCGCGCCTGCCGGGAGGTGTCTTGACCGCCCACCGGATCGATCTCGGCGAACGCGTCCGGGTCGAGGTCTACGGCGTCCGCCACCACGGGCCGGGCTCGGCGCGGGCGGTGCGGCGGGCGCTGGCGGAGTTCGGGCCGGACGCGGTGCTGATCGAGGGCCCGCCGGAGGCCGACCCCCTGGTGGAGCTGGCCGCCGACCCGGGCATGGAGCCGCCGGTGGCGCTGCTGGCCTACGCGCCGGGGGTGACGCCGGGCGCGGAGGGGGCGGGCGGGCGGCGGGCGGCGTTCTGGCCGTTCGCGGAGTTCAGCCCGGAGTGGCAGGCGGTCCGGTACGCGCTGGGCGCGGGCGCGGCGGTCCGGTTCTGCGACCTGCCCGCCGCGAACCAGCTCGTCCCGGCCTCCGGCGAGGAGGAGCCCACCGCCGAGGAGCCCTCCACCGAGAAGCCCTCCGCCGAGAAGCCCTCCGCCGAGGAACTCTCCGCCGAGGAGGCCCCGCCGGAGGAGGGCGTCCGGCTGGACCCCCTGGCCTGGCTGGCGCGGACCGCCGGTTACGACGACGCCGAACGCTGGTGGGACGACGTGGTCGAGCACCGCGACGACGCGGTCTCGCCGTTCCCGGCCATCGCCGAGGCGATGGCCGAGCTGCGCGCCCAGATCGAGGAGCTGCCGCCCTCCGGACTGCCGCCCGGCTACCTGCGGCGCGAGGAGCAGCGCGAGGCGCACATGCGCCGTGCCCTGCGCCGCGCCGTCAAGGAGGGGCACGAGCGGATCGCCGTCGTCTGCGGCGCGTGGCACGTTCCGGCGCTGCTGGCCAGGGTGCCCGCGTCCCGTGACGACCAGACGCTCCGCAACCTGCCGAGGGCCAAGGTCGCCATGACGTGGGTGCCGTGGACGCACGGGCGGCTGGCGCACTGGTCGGGGTACGGCGCGGGCGTGCGTTCGCCGGGCTGGTACCACCACCTGTTCACCGCGCCGGACCGGCCGGTGGAACGCTGGCTCACCGACGCCGCCCGGCTGCTGCGCGCCGAGGACCTGCACGTGTCGTCCGCGCACGTCATCGAGGCGGTGCGGCTGGCCGGCGCGCTCGCCGCGCTGCGCGGCCGCCCCCTGGCCGGTCTCGACGAGGTCACCGAGGCGACCCGGGCGGTGCTGTGCGAGGGCGCGGACCTGCCGCTGGAGCTGATCCACCGCCGCATGGTCGTCGGCGAGCGCCTCGGCGCGGTCCCCGACTCCACGCCGATGGTCCCGCTGCAACGCGACCTGGCGGCCGAGCAGCGGCGGCTGCGGCTGAAGCCGTCGGCGCTCGACCAGGAGCAGGACCTCGACCTGCGCAGGCCCCTGGACCTGGACCGCAGCCGCCTGCTGCACCGGCTGCGGCTGCTGAACGTGGACTGGGGCGTGCCGCGCGAGGAGGGCCGCTCCAAGGGCACCTTCCGCGAGTCGTGGACGCTGATGTGGCGGCCCGAGTTCGACGTCGAGCTGATCGAGGCGAGCGCCTGGGGCACCACCGTGCTCGGCGCGGCCACCACCCACGCCGGGAACCTCGCCGCCGACGCCGAGACCCTCGCGGACCTGACCTCCCTCGCCGAACGCTGCCTGCTGGCCGACCTCGGCGACGCGCTGCCGACGGTGATGCGCGCGCTGTCGGACCGCGCGGCCGTGGACACCGACGTGGCGCACCTGATGGCGGCGCTGCCCGCGCTGGTGCGCGCCCTGCGGTACGGCGACGTGCGCGGCACGCCCACCGGGCCGCTCCGCACCGTCGTGGACACCGTCGCCGTGCGGATCTGCGTGGGCCTGCCGCCCGCCGCCGCCCACCTGGACGACGACGCCGCGCGCGTCCTGCTCCAGCAGGTCGACGCGGTCGACTCCGCCCTGTCCCTGCTGTCGGACGCCGACCACCTGGCCCGCTGGCGGCGCACCCTGGCCGCGTTGATCGACCATCCGCACCTGCACGGCCTGCTGGAGGGCCGCCTGACCCGCCTGCTGCTGGACTCCGGCGACCTGCCGGGCGTCGCCGACCGCATGGCCCGCGCGGTGTCGGTGGGCGCGGGCCCCGACCGCGCGGCGGCGTGGGTGGAGGGCTTCCTGTCCGGCGGCGCGCTGGTCCTGGTCCACGACGAGGAGCTGCTGCGGCTGCTGGACGGGTGGATCGCGACGCTGCCGGGCGACTCGTTCACCGACGTGCTGCCCCTGCTGCGCCGGACGTTCGGCGCCTACGCGCAGGCCGAGCGCCGCACCATCGGCGAACGCGTCCGCCGTCTCGACGCCGCGCCCGCGGCCCGCCACGCCGAGGCGGACGCCTTCGACCCCGAACGCGCCGCCCCGGCCGCCGCCACCGCCCTCCGCATCCTCGGCTGGAAGGCCCCCTCATGACCCACACGAACACCCCCACCCCCCACGATCACCCCGCCGTGCCGCAGGCCGTCGTCGATGAGGAGCGGCTCCGGCGGTGGCGGCTCGTGCTGGGCGGCGACGGCGGCTCCGACGGCACCGGGTGCTCGCTCAGCGGTGACGACGCGCGTATGGACGCCGCGCTGGAGAAGCTCTACGGCGCGCGGCCCGGCGGCGGGCGCGGGCGTTCGGGCGAGCGCGGCGCCGGGCTCGGCAACTCCGCGCCCTCGGTGGCGCGCTGGCTCGGCGACATCCGCGCCTACTTCCCCTCCACCGTCGTGCAGGTGATGCAGAAGGACGCCATCGAGCGCCTCGACCTCACCCGGCTGCTGCTGGAGCCGGAGATGCTCGACGCCGTCGAGCCCGACGTCCACCTGGTCGGCACGCTGCTGTCGCTGAACCGCGTGCTGCCCGACAAGGCCCGCGAGTCCGCCCGCGCCGTCGTCCGCAAGGTCGTGGAGGACCTGGAGAAGCGTCTGGCGCAGCGGACCCGGTCGGCGATCGGCGGGGCGCTGGACCGGTCGGCGCGGACGCTGCGGCCCCGCCGCCCGGCCGAGGTGGACTGGAACCGCACCATCCGCGCCAACCTCCGCAACTACCTGCCCGAGCACCGCACGGTCGTGCCCGAACGCCTCATCGGCTACGCCCGCAGGCAGCAGGCCGTCCGGCGCGACGTGATCCTCGCCATCGACCAGAGCGGCTCCATGGCGGCGTCGGTGGTGTACGCGGGCGTGTTCGGGGCGGTGCTGGCGTCGATGCGGACGCTGCGCACGTCGCTGGTGGTGTTCGACACCAACGTCGTGGACCTGACCGACCAGCTCCACGACCCGGTGGAGCTGCTGTTCGGCACCCAGCTCGGCGGCGGCACCGACATCAACCGCGCCGTCGCCTACTGCCAGGGCCTGGTCACCCGCCCCGCCGACACCATCATGGTGCTGATCAGCGACCTGTACGAGGGCGGTGTCCGCGCCGAGCTGCTGAAACGCGTCGCCGCGCTCACCGCCGCCGGGGTCCAGGTGGTGGTGCTGCTGGCGCTGTCGGACGAGGGCGCGCCCGCCTACGACCACGACAACGCGGCGGCGCTGGCGGCGCTGGGCGTCCCCGCGTTCGCCTGCACGCCCGACGCGTTCCCCGACCTGATGGCCGCCGCCGTGGAACGCCGCGACCTCAAGGAATGGGCCGAACGCGCCCTGTGACCCGTACGCCCAGGCCCTGGCCCACAGCCCTGGCCCACAGCGCCGGCCTGGGAATCCGCCCGGGGGCCCGTGCCGCCCGGGGGCCCGCGCCTCCCGGGGGCTTGGTGAGTGCGGCGTCGTTTCGGGATCTGGCCTGCGGGCCTTCGCCTCCGGCGTCGGGCCCGCAGGCCGGGTGACGCGCTCGTGTGCGTGGCCGAAGTCCGCCTGGAAGCAGGTCCCGGCCCCTACCCTCGGGCCGCCTCCGCGCTCCGGCGGCGGGCCGGGGCGTACAGGGCCCAGGCCAGCAGCAGCACCACCACGGCCGCGACGGAGGCGTGCACCGCCAGTTCCCAGGTCCGGACGGTGGCCAGCAGGCTCCAGCCGCCCAGCAGCACGACCCGGGCCACCCGCGCCACCAGCACCGTCCAGACCGCCG
The DNA here is from genome assembly GCF_001552175.1 of Actinomadura kijaniata NBRC 14229. Classification (GTDB taxonomy): domain Bacteria; phylum Actinomycetota; class Actinomycetes; order Streptosporangiales; family Streptosporangiaceae; genus Spirillospora; species Spirillospora kijaniata. The sequence goes on along the minus strand of NZ_BCQR01000073.1, from coordinate 692 downwards.
CGCGGCGGCCCATCAGTCCCAGCACCACGCCGATCAGCGAGATCATCACCAGCGCGACCAGCGCGATGGCGTAGCCGGGGAACAGCGCGAGGCTGGCGTAGGGCGTCAGGTCCGGGCGGGCCAGCACGATGGCGAGCCCGGTGATGTCGAACGCGGCCGCCGTCCCCGCCGCCAGCAGGCCGAGGACCAGCACGGGGCCGCGTCGCAGCCGCCGGGGGGCCGGGGCGGGCCGCCGTTCGGCGCCCGGGAGGGGTTCGGTGCCGGTCTCGGGCGCGGGCCAGCGCGCCTGTGGCGGCAGGTACGGCTGGGGCTGGCGGGGTGTCGGGATCTCCTGCGGCCGCCGCAGGGTGGGGTGCGGTTCGCCCCTGGTGCGGGCCGGGGCGGTCTCGGGCCGGTGGCCGAGGTGGCCGGTCGGCACCTGGGGCGGCCCGTCGCGGGCCGGGGCGGCCGGGGGACCACCCGGCCTGGTCACGTCCCACGGGTCGACCGGCGGATCGACCGGCGGCGTCCCGGGGCCCCGCGGCACGGTCTCGCCCCAGGCGTCGTCGGGCGGCGGGGAGAACCCGGGCGGCGGCCCCGCGAACGGGGTCGGGCCCGCGCCGGACACCGGGTCGACGGTGCGCGGGTCGGCCGGTGCCCGCTCCCCTTCCGAGGGCGGCCGGGCGGGCGGGACGGCGCCGGTCCGCGGCCGG
>NZ_BCQR01000072.1 GCF_001552175.1 Actinomadura kijaniata NBRC 14229 | reverse complement strand
GCCCGCCACCAGCGCCAGCACGGCCGCGACCAGCAGGGCCGCGCCGCTGCCGGTGAAGGTGTAGGCCGCGTCGCCGAGGCTCAGGCGGCGGTCGCCGAGGACCCCGGCCAGCGGCGGTGCGGCGACCACCGCGACCAGGGCGGTGACCAGCGCCAGCGCGCGGGGGCGCGGGGCGTCGTCCACGGCGGCGGCGGTGGCCCAGGCGACCCCGGCGCACACGCCGGTCAGCGCCGCCGCGACCACCACGACGACCAGGTTCGTGACCAGGGCCGCCACCAGCAGGGCGACCGCCCCGGCGACCACGGCCAGGCCGAGCAGCCGGCGGCGGCTCAGCGGGGCCAGCAGGCGCGGGCCGGCGAACACGCCGTACGCCAGCCCGGCCGTCAGGCCCAGCAGCAGCGCGCCGTAGCCGGGGTCGCCGCCGCCCAGCACGCGGACGTGCACCCGGGCGGCCGCCAGCAGCGCCGCGACGGGCAGGACCGTTCCGACGACCGCCGCCGACAGGCCGGGGACCCCGCCCTCGCGGCGCAGCAGGGCCGCGACCGGCGCGGGGAACTCCGCCTCGCCGCCGGGCAGGCCGCCCAGCATCGCCGTCACGAACCCGGCCGCCCCGAAGACCACCGCCGTGGCGTACAGCACCAGGTGGACGCGGTCGGCGCCGCCCAGCAGCGCGTCCGCCAGCAGCGCCAGCAGCACGAACGCCAGCGCCGCCAGCGGGGCCGTCCCGAAGACCAGGCGCAGGGCGCGGCGGCGCACCGCCCGCCCCACCGTGCCGTCCTCGTCGTCGGCGACGCCGGTGGCGACGCCCTCGACGGCGGAGGCCGCCGCCGCGCTCCACACCATGCCCGCGCACGACACCAGGACCGCCACGATCGCCGTCCACAGCACCGGGTTGACCGCCGTGACCAGCAGGTCCACCACCGGCACCGAGAGCATCAGGAACGCCCGCAGCCCGTCGGCGGCCACCAGCGCGATCCGGCGGTCCAGGCGCGCGGCGGCCGTGCCGAACACCGGCGCCAGCAGCACCGGCAGCAGCCACGCCACCAGCACCAGGCCCACCGACTGCGCGCGGGTGGCCAGGGCGTCGTCGCGGGTCAGCGTCGCCGCCATCGCGGTCAACGCCGGAACCGTCAGCCAGTGGCCGAGGCTGGACAGCGACAGCATGGGACGCAGCCGCCGCAGCGGCTCGTCACCGGGTTGCGGCTCGGCGGAACGCGGCCGAGTGACGCCCGTTCTGGTCATGCACGTCAGGGTATCGGCGGGAATGTCATTAGGAGCCCGACTTCGCCGAGGACGGCGCCGACTTCGCCGACTTGCCCGTGCTCGACTTGCCCGTGCTCTTCTTGGCCGCCGGCTTGCGCGTCGTCGTCCGCTTCTTCGGACCGCCGCCCGCGGCCACCTTCTCACGGCGTTCGGCGAGCAGCTCGGCGGCGCGCTGGATGGTGATCGACTGGACCTCGTCGCCCTTGCGCAGCGACGCGTTGGTCTCACCGTCGGTCACGTACGGGCCGAAGCGGCCCTCCTTCACCACCACCGGCTTGCCGCTGACCGGGTCGTCGCCCAGCTCGCGCAGCGGCGCGGCGGCCGCGGCCCGGCCCCGCCCCCGCTGCTTGGGCTGGGCCAGCAACTCCCTGGCCTGCTCCAGCGTGACGGTGAACAGATCCTCCTCCGAGCCCAGCGAACGCGAGTCGGTGCCCCGCTTGATGAACGGCCCGTAGCGGCCGTTCTGCGCGGTCACCGGCTCGCCGTCGATCTCGCCGAGCACGCGCGGCAGCGACAGCAGCTTCAGCGCGTCGTCCAGCGTGACCGTGTCCAGGCTCATCGACTTGAACAGGCTGCTGGTGCGCGGCTTCGGCGCGTCCGCCTTCTTCGTGCGCTTCTTCTTCTCGCCCTCGGCGGGCTCGGCCGGCTCCGGCAGGATCTCGGTCACGTACGGGCCGAACCGCCCCGACTTGGCGACGATCCGGTGCCCGGTCCCCGGGTCCACGCCCAGCTCGCGGTCGCCGGACGGCTGCGCGAACAGCTCCTCGGCCTTCTCCGCCGTCAGCTCGTCGGGCGCCAGGTCCTCGGGGATGTTGACGCGCTCGCCGTCGCGGTCCAGGTAGGGCCCGTACCGGCCGACCCGCACCATGATGTCGGTGCCCCTGATCGGGAACGAGGAGATGCCCTTGGCGTCGATGTCCCCGATGTCCTCGGTGAGCTGCTTGAGACCCTCCACGCCGCCGTCGCCGAAGTAGAACCGGGTCAGCCAGCGCACCCGCTGCGCCTCACCGCGCGCGATCTCGTCGAGACCGTCCTCCATGTGCGCGGTGAAGTCGTAGTCGACCAGGTTGCCGAAGTGCTTCTCCAGCAGGTTCGTCACGGCGAACGCCAGGAACGACGGGATCAGCGCCGTGCCCTTCTTGAACACGTAGCCGCGGTCCAGGATCGTCGAGATGATCGACGAGTAGGTGGACGGGCGGCCGATCTCCCGCTCCTCCAGCTCCTTGATCAGGCTGGCCTCGGTGTAGCGCGCCGGGGCCTTGGTCGTGTGGCCCAGCGCCTCCAGCGCGCGCGCCGCCAGCGGGTCGCCCTCGGCCAGGTTCGGCAGGCGGCGCTCGGCGTCGTCGCGGTCGGTCGCGGGGTCGTCGGCGCTCTCCACGTACGCCTTCAGGAACCCGTGGAACGTGATCGTCTTACCGGTCGCGCCGAACTCGACGGCCTCGCCCCGCGTCGACACCCCGGCCACCCGCACCGACACCGACTGGCCGACCGCGTCCTTCATCTGCGACGCGATCGTGCGCTTCCACACCAGCTCGTACAGCCGGAACTGGTCGCCGCTCAGCCCCGTCTCGGCCGGGGTGCGGAACACCTCGCCGGCCGGGCGGATCGCCTCGTGCGCCTCCTGGGCGTTCTTGACCTTGGAGGCGTACACGCGCGGCCGGTCCGGCACGTACTCCGCGCCGAACAGCGTCGACGCCTGCCGCCGCGCCGCCGTGATCGCCGTCTCCGACAGGGTGATCGAGTCGGTCCGCATGTAGGTGATGAAGCCGTTCTCGTACAGCTTCTGCGCCACCGACATCGTGTACTTGGCGGAGAACCCCAGCTTGCGGCTGGCCTCCTGCTGCAACGTCGTGGTCCGGAACGGCGGGTATGGCTTGCGCGTGTACGGCCTGCTCTCGACCGACCTGACCTCGTAGGGGCGGCCGGTGAGCCGCTCGGCCAGCCCGCGCGCGGCGGCCTCGTCCAGGTGCAGGACGTTCTGCGTCTTCAGCACGCCCTGGGGCGAGAAGTCACGGCCCTGCGCGACGCGCTTGCCGTCGAGGGAGACGAGGGTCGCCTTGAAGACGCGCGGCTCCTCCCCCTTGCCGGTGTCGAACTCGGCGGCGATGTCCCAGTAGTTCGCCGGGACGAACGCGATGCGCTCGCGTTCCCGCTCCACCACCAGGCGGGTCGCCACCGACTGCACGCGGCCCGCCGACAGCCTCGGCATGACCTTCTTCCACAGCACGGGGCTGACCTCGTAGCCGTAGAGGCGGTCGAGGATGCGGCGGGTCTCCTGGGCGTCGACCAGGCGCAGGTTCAGCTGGCGAGGGTTGGCGGCGGCGTGCCGGATCGCGTCCTCGGTGATCTCGTTGAAGGTCATCCGGTGCACCGGGACCTTCGGCTTGAGGACCTCCTGGAGGTGCCAGGCGATCGCCTCGCCCTCCCGGTCCTCGTCGGTGGCGAGATAGAGCTCGTCGGCCTCGGCCAGCAGCTTCTTGAGCTTGGCCACCTGGGCCTTCTTGTCGGCGTTGACCACGTACAGCGGCTCGAAGTCGTGCTCGACGTTCACGCCGAGCTTGGCCCACGACTCCCCCTTGTACCTGGCCGGGACCTCGGCGGCACTCCCGGGAAGGTCCCGGATGTGGCCGATGCTGGACTCCACGACATAGCCACGGCCCAGGTATCCGGCGATCTTCTTCGCCTTCGTCGGCGACTCCACGATCACCAGGCGGGTCCCGCCGCTCTTCGCAGTGCCGTTGTTGGCTGGCACAGTCGCTCCAACCTCGCTGTCTGGTCTCTTCTACCCCGAACCGACGTCAACGCCGCCCGGCGGCGCTTTGCTTCCCGCGCTCTCCCGCCGGCGTTCCCACAGGCGGCGGTCCGCCCACCCGCCGCCGCTCCGTGGCCGTCGCCCGTCCACTCGGGACGGGCGGCGCCAGAGGTGCCGCGACTCCGACAGGATGACACGTCCGCGCCGCTGCACGGACCGCGCCCGCTACCGGAGGCTCCTCCGCCGTACATCGGCGGGCCATAATTGGCCGCAATGGTGGAGTACACCTACCTCGTCCTGCGACTGCCCCGCGGCACCACCCGTGAAACCGCCCGGCAGGTCCTCACCGAGCACGCCGAGCACGGTGGCTGGGAACTGGACCGGCTGCGCGTTCACCCCGACGGTAGCCGGTGGATCCAACTGCGCCGGAAGATCATTCGTCAGGTCCGGACGTTCTGACCGGTCCCGCCCGGAGCGTAGCACTACGTACCAATGCTATGACGTGCGGTAATCATTCGGTGCCGCAATGATAGGTGTCCGGACAGGGCTTTGCCCGCCCCGGACCGCGCCTCCGGGACGGGCAAAGCGTCTTGTGGCCCCCTCCCGCGGCGGTGTGCGGTTTTCCCGACACCGCCACGATCAGGGGTTTCGTCGTGCCGACCGGCCGTGCGGGGCGCCGTGCCCCGCCGCGCCCAGCGGCCACGTTCGGTCAACCGTGCGGACCTCGCGGCCGTTGCCACCCGGGCGGACCGGCGGCTCGTCCTCTCCGGCGGCCGGACACGGGGCCCGGCCGCCGGATCGGCGTTCCGCAGTTCACGGACATACCGTGAACGGTTTTACGGTCGGACCGTCCGGATCACCGGCGGCCGGGGCGCAGCCGGCGGCCCAGCGCCAGCGTCCCCGACAGGGCGGTCATCACGACGGCGGCGACCAGCACCCACACCGAGCCGGGCTCCTTCTCCATGGGCTCGGTCGCGGCGACCGGCTTCACCGCGCCGAGGGTGTCGGTCACGTTCCCCACCTCGGGGAGGCCGCCGGTCTCGGGGGCCTTCACGTCGCCGCCCACCGGCAGGCTCGACAGCTGGGGCAGCTGCACGCCGTCCACGCCGGGCAGGTCGCCGCTCCTGACCGCCTGGGTCCGCTCGGCGGGCGCCGGGGCCATCGGGACGACCGGGACCTTCGGCAGGACGCCGGTGCCGGGCAGGTGCGGGACCTTGGGCAGCGCCACCGGGGGCCGCTTGGTGTCCACCGGCAGGGTCGCCGCGTCGGCGGGCAGCGCGGCCGGGTCCAGTGGCAGCGCCGAGGGCTTCACCGGCAGCGCGCCGACCATCGGCAGGTCCATCGCCGGGGCGGGCGTGGCCGTACGGGCGGCGGGGTTCTGGACCGGAAGCCCCTTGACGGTCCTGCCCGTGTCCAGCGGGAGCTGGGGCAGGCCGTTGCCGAGCGACGGGACGGCGGGCAGCGGCTCGGGCTTCGCCGCGCGGGCGGCGTCGGCGGCGGGCAGCTTCGGCAGGGCGGGCAGCGCCGCGGCCGGGCTCATCGGCAGGGCGCGGGGCAGCTCCCGCACGGCGGGCAGCCCGGGGGTCCGCGCGGCCTTCCCGTTCTTCTCGTAGGAGTGGTAGCCGCCCCAGCTCGGGCCGCTGCCGCCGCACTGCGGGTCGGTCTTCCCGGCGACCTGGACGATGTTGCCGCACACGTCCACCGGGGCCTTGGTCGGCGCGTGCGTCTGGTTGCCGCCCTTGGTGTGGTTGCCGGAGCTCTGCGGGCCCTCGACGACGGCGGTGCCATGGCAGCCCGCGGCGGCGTCGCCGAGGATGGCCACGGCGTTGCCGCACACGTTCACGGGGATGGTGACGGGCGCGTTGACCTGGTTGCCCGCCAGCACGCCGCCGGTGCCGCTCGTGGTCTGGTCGCCGCCGGAGCTGCTGCGCACGTGCGCGCCGCCCTGGCAGAACGCGCCCGCCTCGCCCAGCACGGCCACGGCGTTGCCGCAGACGCTGACGGGCACCGACACCGGGGCGTTCACCTGGTTGCCGCCCAGGACCGAGTGGTCGCCGTTGGTGGTCTGGCTGCCGGTGCCGTGCCCGCCGTTGCGGACGCTGGCGCCCCCGTCGCAGTCGGCGGTGGCGTTCCCGACGGCGTTGCCGCAGACGTCGACCGGCGCGGAGATCGGGGCGTTCACCTGGTTGCCGCCGCCGACGCTGGACTTGCCGGAGGTCTGCTGCCCGGCGCCGGTGCGGCCGCCGTTCTTGACCTTGGCGCCGCCGTCGCAGCCCGCGACCGCGTCGCCGAACAGGGCGGCGGAGTTGCCGCAGATGTTGATCGGCGCCGAGATCGGCGCGTTGACCTGGTTGCCCGCGATCACGCCGCTCGTGCCGTCGGTGACCTGGCCGCCGTGGCCGCCGTTGTCGACCTTGGCGCCGCCCTTGCAGCCCGCCTCGGCCGAACCGAACACCGCCAGGGCGTTGCCGCAGACGTTGACCGGGGCCGAGATCGGCGCGTTGATCTGGTTGCCGGACGCGACGCCGCTCTTGCCGGAGGTCTGCTGGCCGCTCGCGCCGCCGTTGTTGTGGACGGTCGCGCCGCCCTTGCAGCCCGCCTCGGCCGAGCCGAGCACCGCCAGGGCGTTGCCGCAGGCGTTGACGGGCGCGGAGATCGGGGCGTTGATCTGGTTGCCGGAGGCGACGCCGTGCTTGCCGGAGGTCTTCTGGCCTCCTCCGCCGCCGTTGTTGTTGTGGACGGTCGCGCCGCCCTTGGACTTGCCGTGGCCGTTGCCGCTGATGTCGACCGGGGCGGAGATGGGCAGGTTGACCTGGTTGCCGCCGAGGACACCGGACTGGCCGGAGGTGGTGTCGGCGAAGGCCGCGGCGGGGATGGCGGACGCACCGAGAGCGACGAAGCTCGCGGTGAGCGCGGCGGTACGGGCGGTACCGATGGCCCACGTACGCATGATGCTCCTCTTGTTCGGGGGAGAACTGATGACTTGCAGGGAAGAGCCGAGATGCGGGCGCGCGAGGGCATGGCGAGGCCATGGGTTGGAGTCGCGCGGGGTCATCCCGGGGGTGACGCGCCGCCAGGGGGCGTCGCGTCGCGGTCCGATTCGCCCGAGCCGCACGGGCGGGGGACCTCAGAGAGGGAACTAGTCAGGTGCGAAGCTCGGCTCGTCCGCGGCGGTGCGGACGGCCGGCGGGACCGCGCCGGGGGCGCGCAGCAGCACGCCCTGCGGACGGCCCGGAACCCAGGCCCGGCGGGCCAGGGGGGCGCCGATCCCACCGATGAGGATCAGGCCGGCGGCCGGGCTGACGCCCCCGGCCTGTGCCAGCGCCGGGATCGGCGCGACCGGGGCCGCCTGGTCGGCGGCGCCGGAGTGGGAGGCGTTCTTCTCGAACGTCCCGGCGAAGACGTGCGCGTCGCCCGCGGTCCGGTGGACGCGCTTGGAGGCGTTCCGCTTCACGGAGCGCTTGGCGACCGGTTCGCCCTTGTCGGCCTTGGCCGCCGGGACCGCGCCGGCGTCCGGCACGACCTGCCGGACGGGCGGGTCCGCGGGGGGCCGCTCGACCTTCACGGGAGGCTCGACCTCGCGGTCCTTGACGGCGCGCACGATCTCCCGGACGGGTCGTTCCGGGAGCACGCGCCGTTCGGCGACGCGCACGGCGTCACCCACGACCGGGGTGTCCGCGACGACGCGCCGGGCGTCGGGGGTCTCGGCCTCGGCCTGCGCGGCCCCACCGAGCAGCCAGCCCGCGGCCGCGAGCCCCACGACGACCAGGAGCCTGCGGACCGCGCCACGGCACGGCACGGCGGAGACCGCCCGCCGAAGTGCCGCGCCGAAGGTCACAGGTGCTCCTCACCGTTCACACCAAGAGCGGGTCATCCCGCCCTCCACGTTTGGTGACCGTAGCACCACGCTTCGCACTCGTGACGGCGTTTCGGCGAGAAAATCAGGCGTGATCAAGGAATTGGTCGAGAACGCGCACGCCGAAGCGCAGTCCGTCCACCGGGACGCGTTCGTCGATCCCGTGGAACATTCCGGAGAAGTCCAGTTCCGGGGGGAGTTTGAGCGGCGCGAAGCCGTAGCAGCGCATGCCGAGCTTGGCGAAGTGCTTGGCGTCCGTCCCCCCGCTCAGGCAGTACGGAACGGGTAGGGCGCCGGGGTCCTCCGAGATCAGGGACCGTTCCATGGCGGCAACCAGGGCCCCCTCGTACTCGACCTCCAGCGCCTGGTCGTGATAGACGAATTCGCGCTTGATGTCCGGACCGATAAGTTCGTCCACAACGGTGAAGAACTCTTCCTCATATCCCGGCAGGAAACGCCCGTCGACCTGAGCGGTGGCGGTCTGGGGAATGACGTTCGTCTTGTATCCGGCGTCCAGGCGCGTGGGGTTCAGCGTGTGCCGGAGCGTGGCCCCGATCATCCGGGCGAGCGGCCCGATCTCCGCCAGGCACTTCTCGGGCTCCGCGGGGTCGAACTCGACGCCGTAGGCCATACAGGCCCGTTCCAGGAACGCCCGCACGGTCTTGGTCATCTGCACGGGGAACCGGTGCTCCCCCAGCCGCGCCACGGCCCCCGCCAGCGCCGTGACGGCGTTGTCGGGATGGACCATGGACCCGTGCCCGGCGGTCCCGCCGGCGGTGAGCTGCATCCAGGCGATGCCCTTCTCGGCGGTCTCGATGAGGTACATCCGCTTGTCACCGGGCACCGTGAGGCTGAAGCCCCCGACCTCCCCCACCGCCTCGGTGCACCCCTCGAACAGCTCGGCGTGCTCCTGGACCAGCCACTGGGCCCCCCACTTGCCCCCGGCCTCCTCGTCCGCCAGGAACGCGAGCACGACGTCCCGCGACGGCCGCCGCCCCTCCCGCAGCCGCTGCCGCACGACGGCGAGCATCATGGCGTCCATGTCCTTCATGTCGACGGCCCCGCGCCCCCAGACGCACCCGTCGGCGATCTCACCCCCGAAGGGGTCCCGCGTCCAGTCCTCGGCCCGCGCGGGCACGACGTCGAGATGCCCGTGCAGCAACAGCGCGTCCCGCCCCGGATCGGTCCCCTCGATCCTGGCGATGACACTGGCCCGCCCGGGGTGCGACTCGTAGATCCGCGCCTCGAGACCGACCTCGTCGAGCAGCCCCGCCACGTACTCGGCGGCCACGCGCTCCCCCGGCCCCGAGTTGTCCCCGGGGTTGCTGGTGTCGATCCTGATCAGCTCCTGGCAGATCCGGACGACCTCGTCCTCAGCGACGTTCCCGTCGGCCACAGCGACCCCTCACCCTGGACAGCAGCTACCCGCCCATGGTGCCCCCTCGATCGACTTCGCCGCGAGTCCGGACCTTTGGTATGGTGAACCCCGTCGCGCAGAGCCGCGACATGCACACCTGTCCGGGTGGCGGAATAGGCAGACGCGCTAGCTTGAGGTGCTAGTGCCCTTTACGGGGCATGGGGGTTCAAGTCCCCCCTCGGACACCGAACTCCATATATGGGGGCAAAGCGGGACGAAGGCAGCTTCGTCCCGCTTTGCGTTGCCGACCAGCCAACCATGCGGGTATCGAGCCAGGTCGAACCCATGACCCGCCAGCAAGCAAGCGCCGCACAGGCCACAGGCGTCCTCACCCCCAGCAGGCCGAGCACGGCCACTGCATCACACCTGCCTACATCGACTACCAGCTCGCTCACAACACCGCAGAGCTACGACGGCCCCGTCTGGACCTGTTGTACCTGCACACCCCCGAGCACGGCGCACATGTAGACCGGGACCAACTCCTTCACCAGATCCGCGGCGCGTTCGAAGTATGCGAACAAGCCGTCCACCAAGGCCGCATCACCGGATACGGCGTCGCGACCTGGAGCGGCTTCTCCAGCGACGTGTTCACCGTCCCCGAACTGCTCGCCGTCGCCCAGCAAGCCGCCGACGGATCCAAGCACCACTTCACCGCCATCCAGCTTCCGGTCAGTCTGGTTCACCTCGCGCCACTCACCCAAGCCCTCAACGAGGATGGTCCGATCGGCAGGCGACCCGAGAGGGCTCGAGGTATGAGCGTCCGTCCCTCGCAGCGGCGGCGGACTGCCCACCCTGGTCAGCGAGGAACTCGCCGAGCTGATCGCCCCCGGGCTGTCGGCCAGCGCCGCCGCGCTGACCGTGGTCGCCTCCACACCGGGTATCACCGGCGTCCTGCCGTCCGCCTCGACCGCGGCACACTTGCAAGACGCACTAACCGTCTTCCAACGCGCACCGCTACCGCCCGAGCATCTCCGGGAGATCTGCCGTGTTCTCCGAGCCTGACGATCCGGCCGTCCGCGACCGTACGCACACCGCACTGGCCACCGCGGCCAACCAGCTCGGCTGTGCCCTTCTCCCCAATACTGCCGACGCCTGGGGCACGGAGGCCCGCACCCTCGGCGCCCCCGTGCGGGACGGTCACGCTCGTTCCTGGCTACGCGTCGTCGAAGTCCCTGAGCACAAACGCGGCGGCAAACCGTGGACGGGCACCGCCCAAGCCGCCGAGTCCATCCCAGCCAGCATCCCCGGCCCCGGCTTCTTCGCACCGCGGAGTGGTCCTGCGGGCCCTACGCCTACCGCGCCGAACTCACCACACCTACATAGCCGCCCCAGTCTGCTCGCCCTTGCCTCTCTGACCGTCGCTCCATCGCCGGTAGGACGCGAGCCGGGGCGCATCAGGGCCTCCAACCAAACCGGAGCGCTCCCATCGTGGTTAGGCGATCAAGGCTGCGGGGTAGGGGTAACGCCGCAAAAGTCACATTGCGCCCACGGGGGGACATGATGGCGCACATTCAAGTCAAGAACTTCGACAAGCCCGACGAGACACGCTCGTTCGAGGGCAAGGGCCACGCCGACATCGTCATGATGGCCGACCGGGCGGTGGGGCGCGGCGTCTTCGAACCCGGCTGGCGCTGGTCCAACAACGTCAAGCCGATCGCCGGCACCGACCTGTGTCAGGTGTCGCACCTGGGCTACTGCGTCTCCGGGCACATGCGCGTGTACATGGCCGACGGCACGGAGCAGGAGGTCAACCCCGGCGACGCCGTCGCCATACCGCCGGGCCACGACGCCGAGGTGGTGGGTGACGAGACGTGCGTCCTGCTCGACTTCGGGGAGATCTCCGAGTACGCCAAGCGCTCCTGACAGGAGCATTCCGGTCCCATCCTCACACCCGTGGGGACGGGACCGGACGTCTATTCAACGCCGCCGACGACCCAGCGCCCATCTGACGGAGCCCAGGCCCTGGGCAAGTTCCGCCGTGCGCCAAATCGTGGCCGATGAGGTGACCGCATTCCTCGGCGCCGCCCCGAGACGCGGGGGCCTTGATCCACCCCGCCGCGCCCGGGCGTGCTTTTCGGTCACTGCGAAGATGAACCCGCAGGTCAAGACCGTGATTGCAGCCATCGCCCCACGGGCCAGGCGGTCATCGTCCGCCTGATCATCCGCCGGGCGAGGCGGTTGAACCCCCAAGCCGCCGGGCAGGACGAGCTGTTCGGTCTGCGGCGCTACCACGCGGTCTTCACCGACTCCCCGTTCCCCCTGGCGCACCCGCCCGCAGCACGCCGAGGGGCCCTGCACTTCGAGTTCGAGTCCGGAGAGCGCAGGGTCCCGTGTGGCTCAAGGGCACCAAGCCCCTTCTCAAGGGCGGCAAGCGCGGCGTCAACATCCCCGGCTTCGGTGATCTACTCGAAGGCGACAAGTTCAACACCGGAGGCGCCGGAGCCGCCGAGCAGACCCCGGAGGACCTGCCCGCCTCGTGCATCCCCAAGAGCGGCGCCATCGTTTTCAACGCCGAGGTCGACCGCCAGAAATAACCCCGGAGAACACAGGAGGTGAAGTCCCCCTCCGGCGTTCTCTAGTGCGATGTGGGCCGCGAGGGTTGCTTGACGTGTCGGGCGTCTGGAGAGGTGGGCCCGACAGCTATTCGTGTCGTACTGCGGGGCCATTGTTGTTTGGGGTCCAGTTCCAAGTGGTGATTGTGGTTTGCATTAGGCGGGTGGCTGTTGAGAGGTGGGCGCCGGTCCACCAGGACAGGGTTACTGCGCGGCGGCAGTCGGGGTGGTCTACGGGGATCCAGGTGCCGGGGAGGCGGGTGGTGGTGTTGCGGGCTATGCCGGGGACGAGGCCGATGCCGAGGCCCGCGCCGATCAGTTCGGCGATGGCGCTGAGTTCGTCGACCTCGCAGATGATCTTCGGGGTGAGGTTCCGGGTGGCGAAGAGGCGGTCGAGCAGCCGCCGTTGCCAGTGTCCCCTGCTCGCGGAGATGAAGGACTCGTCGGCGAGGTCGTCGATGCTCACCGACGGGCGGCCCGCCAGGGGGTGGTCGTGTGATGCGCCCACTCCCACCGGCTCCTCGAACAGCCGGACCGATTCCAGGTCGTCGGCGGGGATCGGCTGTGAGGCGACGCAGAGGTCGATCTCCTGGGCCCGCAGGGCGCGGGCCATCTCCGCGGCCGGCATCTGGTGGAGTTCGACCTCGATGCCGGGGTGGGCGCGTTTGTACGCCGCGAGTGGCCCGGTGAACGTCAGGAAGGTCTCCGACGCCAGTCTCACGGTGCCGAATCCCTCGCCGGTGGACTCGGCCACGGCCCGCCGTCCCGCGTCGAGTTCGCCGAGGGAGCGTTCGACGTAGCCGCGGAAGAGCCTTCCCGCCTCGTTCAGCCGGAGCCTGCCCGCCCGGTCGAACAGGGGGGTGCCGAGTTCGTTCTCCAGCCGGGCGATGGTGCGGCTCAGGGACGGTTGGGCGACGCGGAGCTCCTCGGCCGCGCGGCTGAGGTGCTCCAGGCGCGCCACCACCAGGAACTGCCTGAGCATGTGCAGGTCCATGATCGTCGGCTCTCTTCCGGGGGCTTCGTCATGCCCTCGGGATCATAGCTTCATAGCCATATTGATCTTAGACGGGATAGCGGTTGAGGCATAGCTTGTGGGCGTCGATGGATCAGTAGTGAGGAGGACGCCATGGTCATCGCAGCCGACAGGTCCGTGCCGGTGCGCGCCGCGCGCCGGACGAGAGCCAGTGGGTGGGTGCTGCGGGCCGTCGTCAGCGCGCACGCGATAGCGGGGTTCGGGCAGCCGGTGTTCGCCGGGGTGTTCCTGAGCGGTGACTACGACGGCCTGCGCTGGCATCTGACCGGCGCGAACGTCGTCACCTCCATCGGTTATCTGCAGGTGGTCGTGGCGGTCGTGGTCTGGGTGCGGTTGCGCCGGGCGTGGCCGTTCTTCGCCACGCTGGTCGTGGTGGTGGCCGAGACGGTGCAGTACTTCGCCGGGATGGAGGGCGCGCTGTGGCTGCACTTCCCGCTGGGGGTGCTGACCATCGTCGGGCTCACCGTGATGTTCATCGACGTGTGGCGGCAGCCCCTCGGACGGTCCGCGAAGGAGCCCGGCGATGAGTGAACGGGAGACCGCCCCGGTCCGGGGGGTGACGCGGCGTCGGGTGCTGGGCATCGGCGGGGCCCTCGGCACGATGGCGTTCGCCGGGGTCTCGACCTCGGCCGCGCTGGCCCGCCGCCCGTCGCACACCGGCGCCGAACTGCGCAGCGCCGTGCCGCTGCCGCCCCCGTTCCAGGTGCCGCTGCCGGTTCCCGCCGTGCTGAAGCCGGTCGGCACCGCGGGCGGGATCGACCGTTACGAGATCACCCAACGCGAGGCGACGGCGGAGATCCTGCCCGGTGTCCGGACGCCGCTGTGGACGTACGAGGGCACCTTCCCCGGGCCGACGATCGAGTCACGGCGGGGGCGGCCGGTCGTCGTGACGCACCGCAACGAGCTGCCCGTGCCGACCGTCGTGCACCTGCACGGTGGACGGACCCGGGCCGATTCCGACGGTTATCCGACCGACCTGGTCCTGCCCGAGGGGTGGTCGGACGGCCATGCCCACGGCGGCCATGGGACGCACGGGATGCACGATCCGCGGGCCGTGGTGACCAGGCGGACGCGGGACTACACGTTCCCGCTGGACCAGCGGCCGACGATGCTGTGGTACCACGACCACCGCATGGACTTCACCGCTCCCGCGATCTGGCGCGGCCTGGCCGGGTTGCAGATCGTGCGCGACGACGCCGAGGAGGCGCTCGGCCTGCCCGCCGGGCGGCGCGAGCTGCCCCTCATGATCGCCGACCGGGCGTTCGCCGCCGACGGGAGCCTCGTCTACCCCGCCCTCGATCCGGCGCTGCGGCGCCGGCCGGGCGTCCGCGAGCCCTATCTCGCGGGGGTCCTCGGTGACGTGATCCTGGTCAACGGGGCCCCGTGGCCGGTGCACGAGGTCGACGCGGCCCGGTACCGGCTGCGCGTCCTGAACGGCTCGAACGCCCGGCACTACGAGCTTGAGGCGGTCACCGACGACGGACGCCCGCTCGCCCTCGTCCAGGTCGGCGCCGACCAGGGGCTGCTCGCCGCGCCGGTCACCCACCGGCGGCTGCCGATGGCCCCGGCCGAACGCTACGACTTGGTCGTCGACTTCTCGTCCGTCCCGGTCGGCGGCCGTGTCCGGCTCGTCAACCGGCTGGGCTCCGGGCGCACCCGCGACGTGATGGCCTTCCGGGTCGCCCGCAGGGCCGCCGACGACAGCCGCGTCCCGCGCGTCCTGTCGGACGATCTGCCGACCTGGCGGCGGTCGGACGCCGTCCGGGTGCGCGAGTTCTCCTTCCGCGCCGGACGGATGCACGGCGGCCACGGGTGGCTGGTCGGCGGGCTGCCGTTCGACCCGGCCCGCTCCGACGTCACCGTCCGCCTCGACGACGTCGAGGTGTGGCGGCTGGTCGCCGACGTCCACCATCCCGTGCACCTGCACCTGGTCGGCTTCCGGGTGCTGTCGCGCGGCGGGCGGCCCCCGCTGCCCCACGACGCGGGCCTCAAGGACACCATCTCCCTGCGGCCGGGCGAGTCGGCCGAGATCATCACCCGGTTCGACGGCTACCGCGGCCGCTACCTGTTCCACTGCCACAACGCCGAGCACGAGGACATGGGGATGATGGCCAACCTGGAGGTCATCTGATCCCCGCCGGAGAAACCCGGGGCGGTCCGGTCACATTCGTCGGGCGGGGTCCGTCAGGGCAGTGAGTGAACGAAGTTCCACCAGCCGCCGGGAGGCCCCGATGTCCGTCACGCTCGTCGTCGTCACCGTTCTGACCGCCGCCTGGGTCGGGTTCTCCGGCTTCTCGCTGCTGCGTCGCGCCGACTTCGTCGTCCAGCCCCTGATCGCCTACGGGGTGCCCCAGGCCTGGTGGACGTGGCTGGGCGCGGCCAAGGCCGCCGGTGCGGTCGGCCTGCTGGCCGGGCTGGCGGTGCCCGCGATCGGTGTGGCGGCCGGGGTCGGCCTGGTGGCCTACTTCCTGGGCGCCGTCGTCACCGTGCTGCGGGCGCGGTCGTACAAGACCGTGGCCTTCCCGGTGCTGTACCTGGTCCCGGTCGTGGCCACCCTGGCGGTGGGAGCCGCCGTCTGACCCGCTGTGCGGCAAGGTCCCGGGCGGTCCGGGACCTTGCCGCGTCAGGGTGTGCCGAAGAGTTCGTTCAGGTGGTGGGTGAGGATGGCCAGGGCCGCGTCGCCGTCGCGTTGGCCGCCGAGGACGCTCTGGCCCAGGCCGTTGACCAGGGCCAGCAGCCCGGCCGCGGTCATCTCGGGGTCCCTGCCGGGGGCGATCTCCCCGGACCGCTGGGCGGTGCGGATCTGCTCGGCGAGGAAGGACTCCAGGCCGTCGGGCTGGGCCGTGGCGTGTTCGGCCAGCACCTCGGGGTCGTTGAGGACCAGCGTGTAGTAGGCGGCGTAGGTCCTGGTGATCCGGCGGCTCTCCGCGTCGGTGGGCAGGACGCACGACAGGATCGCGGTCACGATGGCGCGCGGCGCGGGCGAGGGGCCCGCCGCGCTGATCCACTCCAGCATGCGGGCCTGGAGCTGGGCGCCGAGGCGGTCCAGCGCGTCCAGCAGGAGCGCCCGCTTGGTGGTGAAGTAGTACTGCACCAGCCGCAGGGAGACGCCGGCCTCGGCGGCGACCGCCCGCATGCTGGCCGCCTGTAGTCCCTGGGTGTCGGCGATCCGCAGCAGCGCCTCGGCGATCCGCTTCCTGCGCTCCTCGTGGTCGACCCGCGCGGGCATGGGCACCGCCCCTTTCGTGATACAGGCGTATCATGATACAGACGTATCATGAAAATCGGTGGGTTCAGGGACGACAGGAGCGGGGAGCGCTTCCGCGCCGCCTACGAGCGGGCGCTGCGGGAGCTGTGGCCGGGGCCGAAGGAGACGCTCGACGTCCCGACCGCCTTCGGGACCACCCGCGTCTACCGCGCCGGGCCGCCCGGCGGCCGGCCGATCGTGCTGCTGTCGGGGGCCGGCGGGAACGCGCTGATGTGGCACCGGTACGTCGAGGCGTTGAGCCGCCGCCATCCGGTCGTCGCGGTGGACACCGTCGGCGAGCCGGGCGCCAGCGTGCAGACCGCCCCGATCGGTGACGGCCGGGACGGCGCGGCCTGGCTGGAGGAGCTCCTGACCGCGCTGGAGGTGACGGAGGCCCGGGTGGTCGGCTGCTCCTACGGCGGCTGGCTGGCCCTGCTCCACCAGATCCACCACCCCGGCCGGACCGCCTCCCTCGTGCTGCTCGACCCCGCCGGTTTCGCCGACCCGGGGTGGCGTTTCCTCACCTGGGCGATCGCCGGCGGGCTGGCCGGGATGGCGCCGCGTCCGCTGCGCCCCCCGCTGGCGCGGGCGGTCTCCAACAGCACGATCCTGGAGACCGAGCTCATGCGCATGATGCGGTCGACGATGGGCTTCCGCCGCGGGCTCCCGGCCGCCCGGGTCCTCACCGACGAGGAACTCCGCCGCGTGCGCGTGCCCTGCCTGTTCCTCCTCGGCGCGCGCAGCGCCCTGCACGACTCCCGCCAGGTCGCCGAACGCGTCGGCGCGCTCGTGCCCACCGCCCGGGTGGAGATCGTGCCCGGCGCCGGTCACGCGCTGCCGACGGACCACCCGGAACTGGTCGCCGAACGCGTCCTCACGGCCGCTCGGTGATCCGGCCGGTCACCGCGTCGATCGCCGCCGCGACGCTCCCGCGCAGCTCCCGGGCGTCGGCTCCGGCGCGGGACCGCAGGTTCACCCCGTGCGCCAGCAGGGCCAGGACCTCGGCGGCGGACTCCGGATCGGACCCGGCGGCGAGCTGGCCCCGGTCGCGGGCGGTGAGGAGCGCCGCGCGCAGGGCGTCGCGCAACCCCTGGTGCTGCCGGTCGAGGACGGCCCGGACCTCGGGATCGCCGTTCTCGGCGCCCGCGTGGGCGTTGGAGACCATGCAGCCCCACCGGGCGTGCTCGCCCGTGCAGCGCGCCTCGATCAGCGCGGTGAAGAAGTCGGTGATGGCGGGCAGCCCGCGGTCGTCCCCGGCGAGCCGCTCCTGGGCCGGGCGGGAGCGGCTCTGGACGTAGCGCTCCAGCGCGGCGCGGTAGAGCCGCTGCTTGCCGCCGAAGGTGGCGTACAGGCTGGAGCGGTTGAGCCCGGTCGCGTTCACGATGTCCTGGACGCCGGTCGTGGCGACGCCCTGCCGCCAGAACAGCCGCACCACCGTCTCCAGGACCGCGTCCGGATCGAAGTGCTTGACGTCCGGCATGGTCCATCCCGTCATCTTGAAATGAGGATTCCAAGATACTCCGCTCCGGGGGTGGCCCGGGAGCCGCGGCGGCGTCTATCTTGAAACGGTCGTTCCAAGAACTGCGGTGAGAGGACCCCCGTGAGCGTCAACGCCGAGCTGCGCGCCTTCTACGAGAGCCGCCAGAAGCAGATCCCCGCCGACATCCGCGCCGTGATGCGGCGGGCGGCCCGTGAGCAGGAGGAGTCCGGCCAGGCCGGCCGCGCCCTGAACGCGGGCGCCAAGGCCCCGTCCTTCGCCCTCCCCTCGGCCACCGGACGGACCGTCGCCCTGGACGGGCTGCTCGCGCGGGGACCGGTGGTGCTGACCTTCTACCGCGGCGCCTGGTGCCCTTACTGCAACATCGCCCTGCGCTCCCTGCAACGGCACCACGACGACATCACCGCCCGGGGAGCCCGCCTGGTCGCCGTCTCCCCGCAGGTCCCCGACGAGTCCCTGTCCCTGGCCGAGAAGCACGGGCTGGGCTTCGACGTGCTGAGCGACCTGGGCTGCGACGTCGCCAGGCGGTACGGCCTCGCCTTCGACCTGCCGGACGACCTGGCCGCCGTCTACGACGGCCTCGGCATCGACCTGCTCCGCTCCAACGCCGGGCACGCCCGCACGCTGCCCCTGCCCGCGACCTACGTCATCGACCGCGGCGGCGCGATCCGCTGGGCCTTCGTCACCACCGACTACACCGCCCGCGCCGAGCCCGCCGACATCCTCGCCGCCCTCGACGCGCTCGGCTGAACGCGCATCCCCTCTCCGCCGTCCGGCCCGCCGAAGGTGTAGGCCCGCTTATTTGGGCATAGAGGCGGCGTAACCTTCGTGAGGAGGACGGAGATGACTGTTACCGGGATCATCACCGCGATCGTCATCGGTGCGATCATCGGCGCGCTCGGACGGCTGGCGCTGCCCGGGCGGCAGCCCATCGGGATCCTGCTGACCATCGGTATCGGCATCGTGGCCGCGCTGCTCGGCACCGCGATCGCCCAGTCGGTCGGCGTCGCCACCACCGACGGCATCGACTGGATCGAGCTGGTCTTCCAGATCGGCCTGGCCGTCGTCGGTGTCGCCGCCGTCGCCGCGTTCCGGCGACGGGGTCACGGCACCCATCGGTAACCGGGCCTGAGCGGCGGCGCGGGGCCCGGCCCCGTGCCGCCGCCGCTCGGCTCGGGAACAACAACGCGGGCCGCGCGGTTACCCCTGATGGCTGGTGTGCCTGGTGTCCCCGGGCCTCACCCATCGCCTTCGCGGAATACCGTCCGGCCGGAGCCGCGTCGTGCCACTCGCCGAGAGGCGACCCGCACACCAGTCCACAGCTTCCGCCGCCCACCCCGACGAAGGTCGGGGTGGGCGGCTTTCCTACGGCCATGGTGCGGAGGCGCCGGGCCGTCGAGGGTGGTCCGCATGCGATCACCTGTGCTCCTCCCCGCGCTCGCCGCCGCGGGCGCCCTGACCCTGGCCGCGTGCGGCACGTCCGTTCCGGTGGTGAGGACGGCCACCGCCGCCCCGGCGGGGTTCGCCCTGCCGCGCCCGACCGGCCCGCACCAGGCCATCGGGACGACCGAACTGCACCTGGTGGACCGGGACCGCCCCGACCCCTGGGTGCCGGGCCGGCCCCGTGAGCTGATGGTCAGCGTCTGGTACCCGGCGGCCGCGCCGTCCGGCCGGACCGCGCCGTACCTGCGTCCCGGCGTGGCCCGGACGCTCGCCCAGGCCGACGCGCTCGGCGTGTTCAAGGCGGGAACGGTCGACTGGGCGGGCGCGCGCACCCATGCCGCCGAGACCGCCCCGGCCGACGTCCGGCGCGGCGCGCGGCCGGTCGTCCTGTACTCCCCCGGCTTCGGCGTTCCCCGCGCCCTCGGCACGACGGTCGCCGAGGAGCTGGTCAGCCGCGGGTACGTGGTCGTCACCATGGACCACACCTACGAGACGGCGCCGGTGGAGTTCCCCGGCGGGCGGGTCGAGGTCCAGCGCCTGCCCGAGCAGGGCCCGGCGCGGCTGAGGACCGCGCTCGACACCCGCGTCAGGGACACCCGCTTCGTCCTGGACCGGCTCGCCGACCTGCGGCGCGGGCGCAACCCCGACGCCGGGGACCGCCGCCTGCCCCGCGGGCTGGGACGGCTGCTCGACCTGTCCAGGGTGGGCATGGCCGGGCATTCGGCCGGCGGGATCCAGGCGGCCGAGACCATGCGCGTCGACCGGCGCCTGGACGCGGGCATCGACATGGACGGCACCCTGCAGTACGCGGAGGGCGACCTCGTCCAGGTGGCCCGCACCGGGCTCGACCGGCCGTTCCTGCTGATGGGCGCGGCGACCGGCGGGACGCCGCAGACGCACCTGACCTCGCCGTCCTGGGGATCGTTCTGGAAGCGTTCGACCGGCTGGAAGCGCGACCTCAACGCGCCCGCCGCGAGCCACTACTCCTACACCGACGTCCAGGCCGTCCTTCCGGCGCTGGACGAGAGGCTCGACATCCCCGAACGGGACCGCGCCGCCCTGATCGGAACGGTCGATCCCCGGCGGATGACCGCCTCGACGCGGGCCTACGTCACGGCGTTCTTCGACCGGACGCTGCGCGGCCGGCACCGTCCGGTCCTCGACCGCCCCTCCCCCCGGCACCCCGACTTCCGCTTCATCGGCTGAGGGGGCCGACCCTGACGCGGCCCTGAGCCGACCCTGAACCTCCCCTGGGAGGGGCCTCGGAAGGGCCGGCGCGGACCTAGCGTGATCGACGTTCGGGCGGCCGCGGCCGCCTCACCGGCACGTTGGTCCTGAAGGGACAGCCCATGCCTTTTCGAAGAAGTCTGGTGGCGCGCGGCGCGGCCGTGGCGGCGGGGGCCGCCATGGTCGCCGGCGCCGTCAGCGGCTTCACCGCCCCCTCCCCCCGGCAGGCGGCGCCGGTCGCCTCCCAGGAGTTGCGGTGGGCTCCGTGCGACCCGAAGTATCCGGGGGCCGAGTGCGCCGATCTCTGGCTGCCGGTCGACTGGGCCCGCCCGGACGGGCCGAGGTTCGCCCTGGCGCTGGCCCGCCGCAGGGCCGCCGATCCGGGCGCGCGCGTCGGCTCGCTGGTCTTCGGGCCCGGCGGGCCGGGCGACTCGGGCGTGAGCAGGGTGGTGACCGGGATCCAGCGGTTCAGCCCCGAGGTTCTCCGCCGGTTCGACATCGTCAGCTTCGACCCGCGCGGCGTGGGCGGCAGCGACGCGGTGGTGTGCTCCGGCGAGCTGCTGGCCCAGCGGCCGTCGCCCAGGATGACCGGCCAGGCGGACTTCGACCGCACCGTGGAGTACAACCGGCGGCTCCGCGCGGACTGCCGCGCGCGCAGCGGCCCGGTGTTCGACCACCTGGACACCGGGAACACCGTCCGGGACCTGGACGCCGTCCGGGCCGCGCTCGGCGAGGAGAAGCTGACCTTCCACGGCAGCTCGTACGGCACGATGCTCGGGGCGCAGTACGCCGAGACCTACCCGCGCCGGATCCGCGCGATGGTGCTGGAGAGCGTGATCGACCACAGCGTTCCCACGGCCCGCGGGTTCCTGAGGGCGCAGGGGGCCGCGGCGCAGGACTCGTTCGAGGAGTTCGTGAGGTGGTGCGGGCGCACGGCGGACTGCGCGCTGCACGGCCGTGACGTGCGGGCGGTCTGGCGAGGCCTGCTGGCCCGCGCCGAACGCGGCGAGCTGGAGAACCCGGGCCGGCGGGGCACCTCCCTGTCGCCGATGGACCTGGTGAACCTGATCGCCTTCAGGTCGTTCTACAAGGCCGACTACGCGGGCCTGGCGAAGACCGTCGCCGGGATGGAGGCGAGCGCGCCGCTGCCGCCGTCGGCCACCACGCCCGCGCCGATCCCGATGACCGTCCCGGTCTTCTGCTCGGACTGGCGCCTGCCGGTGCGCGACCACCGCGAGTACGCCTCGATCGTGCGGGAGATGGACAGGGTCGCGCCGGACATGCCGTACCTGATGCCGCTCCACGCGGTGGCGGCGTGCCTGGGATGGCCCGCGGACAACCCGCAGCACCGCCTCAAGGTGCGCGGCGCCCCGCCGATCCTGGTGTCGAACGCGGTGCACGACCCCGCCACCGGCTACCCGTGGGCGGTCTCGGTGGCGCGGCAGCTCGGCCGCCAGGGCGTGCTGCTGACCTACGAGGGCGCGGGTCACGGCAGCGTCACCAGCGGCCCGTGCATGGAGAACGCGGTCGACCGCTACCTCGTCGAGCTGGCGGTCCCGCCGCGCGGCACCCGCTGCCCCGCGGTGGGGACCTGACCGGTCCCCCTCAGGCCGTCCGGTCGTCGGGCGGGGCGTCGAGACCGAAGCGGTCGCGGACGTCCGGGCGGCTCAGCAGCCCGTCGGGGTAGCCGGGGCCGGGGCGCGGGGCGACGTCCTCCACGCGCAGGGGCGCGTGGCAGTGGGAGCAGACCACCTCGGCGGCGCGGTCGTCGGGGAGGGACTCCCACCAAAACTTGACAGTGACTAGTTCTGCGTGGCTCAATCTTTCCATCGACAAGATGCGGAGGCGGCAGGCCCGGCCTCCCGCGGAAGGAGACGGTGGCCATGTTCGACACTCTGCTGTTGCTGCTGGGTCCCCTGCTGGGGTTCCGTCTGCTGGGGGCGCTGGGCGTCCGCCGCTTCGCCGACTGGCGCGTGGCCGCCGGGCACGGACTGGCGTTCATGCTGGTGTTCACCGGGGCCGCGCACTTCGTCCCCGGCAGCGTCACCGTGATGCCCGGTCACGACGACATGGTCGCGATGGTCCCCCCGTTCGTACCGTTCCCCCACCTGGCGGTCTACGCCACCGGCGTGCTCGAACTCCTCGGCGCGCTGGGGCTCGTGGTGGGGCGGACGCGCCTCGCCGCCGGGGTCGGCCTCGCCGTCCTCTTCGTGCTGATGCTCCCGGCCAACATCTACGCCGACCTGGAGGACGTGTCCCTGAACGGGGACCCCGCCACCCCGCTGTGGTTCCGGATCCCCGAGCAGGTCGTCTTCATCGCGGTCGCCCTCGGGGCGGCCGGGGTCGGGGCCAAGCGCGCCGAACCCGCACCGGTCGGGGCCGACGCCGCCGAGCGCGCGGCCGCCGGACGGTGAGATCCCGCCGGGCCGGACTTCGGGCCCCGGCGTGTCCGACGCCTTCCCGCCCGGCCCGCCGTGCCTGCATGATGCCCTGGCGGTGGCGGTGCACGGCGGAGGAGGTTCGGGTGATCCAGGTTTCGGTGTGCGGCCCTCGCGAGGCCGCGCCGCAGGACGTCGCCAACGCCCGGGAAATCGGGCGGTTG
Source organism: Actinomadura kijaniata NBRC 14229 (assembly GCF_001552175.1). Classification (GTDB taxonomy): domain Bacteria; phylum Actinomycetota; class Actinomycetes; order Streptosporangiales; family Streptosporangiaceae; genus Spirillospora; species Spirillospora kijaniata. The sequence goes on along the minus strand of NZ_BCQR01000072.1, from coordinate 30,886 downwards.
CTGGGCGAACGGGGCGCGGCCGTCATCTGCGGGGGCTACGGCGGGGTCATGGAGGCCGCCGCCGAGGGCGCGTCCTCGGTGGGCGGGCTGGTGGTCGGGGTCCTGTCCGGCCCCACCCGGGGAGGCTCCACCCCCTACCTCACCGTGGCCATCCCCACGGGGATGGGGGAGGCGCGCAACGCCGTCATCGCCCTGGCCGGGGACGCCGTCATCGTCGTCGGCGGCTCCTGGGGCACCCTGTCGGAACTCGCCCTGGCCCGGCGCAACGGCACGGTCGTCGTCCAGCTCGGCGGCTGGCGCGTCGTCGACGAGAAGGGACGGCCCGTCGAGGGGGTGCGCTACGCCGACAGCCCGGTGGAGGCCCTCTGGCTCACCGGGCTGTTCGGCTAGCCGGGCGAGCCGGGGCGTGGAGCTCCGCCGCCGCCTGGAAGGATCGTTCCTCGTGCGCCCGCGCGGCCCGGAGCCGCTCCGCGCCCCCGGACACCCCTGTTGAACCCGGTGGGGGGCGGTGGACGTAGGGCTTCGTGTGCTGCTGTGGGGAGGGGTCCGGGTGTCTGCGGGGCGTTGGCGGAGGGTCGTGTCGTGGGTCGTCACCGGGGCGGCCCTCGCGTTCGTGTTGTTCGCCCTGCTGCTTCCCAACCGGGTGGGGCGGGTCGCCCCCGAGGCGTTCGTCCGGGTGCCCGTCGAGGGGGTGTGCGGGCTCGGGGCGCTGCTCCTGCTGCGGGGGCGCTGGCGGAAGGCCGCCGCCGTCCTGGGTGGAACGCTCCTCGGGGTCGTGCTGGTGGTGAAGGTCCTCGACATGGGGTTCCACGAGGTCCTCGTGCGGCCCTGGGACCCCGTGCTCGACTGGGCCTTCGTGGGGGCGGGGTGGGAGTTCTTCACCGCTTCGTACGGCGGCACGTTCGCCGGGGTGGGGGCGGTGGTGGCGGGGATCGTCGCCGTCGTCCTGATGGCCCTGTCCTCGTTGCGGGTGGCCGGGGTCGCCGGGCGGAACGGCGACGTCGCGGGCCGCGTCGTCATCGGGCTGTGGGCCGTGTGGACGGCGGGGACCGTGTTCGGGACGCAGTTCGTGCCGGGGGTTCCGGTGGCGTCGCGGGACACGGCCCGGCTCGCCGTCGGGCGCGCGCTCAAGGTGCGGGACGGGCTGCGGGACAAGCGGGCGTTCGCCAGGGAGTCCCGGGCCGACGCCTTCCGCGGCGTTCCGGGGGGCCGGATGCTGGAGGCGCTGCGGGGCAAGGACGTCGTGATCGCCTTCGTGGAGAGCTACGGGCGCAGCGCCGTCCAGGATCCGCGGTACGCGCGGCGGGTCGGGGCCGTGCTCGACGCCGGGACCGAGCGGCTGCGCCGGGCCGAGGTCGGGGCCCGCAGCGCCTTCCTGACCTCGTCCACGGCCGGGGGCGGGAGCTGGCTCGCGCACGCCACGCTGCTGTCGGGGGTGTGGATCGACAGCCAGCAGCGGTACCGCGCGCTCGTCTCCGGCGACCGGCTGACGCTCAACGGGGCCTTCCGGCGGGCGGGCTGGCGGACCAGCGCGTTCATGCCCGCCATCACGCGGGCCTGGCCGGAGGGCGGGTTCTTCGAGTACGGCAAGGTCTACGACGCCCGGAACCTCGGCTACCGCGGACCCCGCTTCGCCTACGCCACCATGCCCGACCAGTACACGCTGTCGGCCGTCCAGCGGTTCGAGCGGGACGCCCACGCCGGTCCCGTGATGGTGGAGACCGCGCTGGTGTCCAGCCACGCGCCCTGGGCGGCCGTCCCGAACGGGGTCGTCGACTGGCGGCGGATCGGGGACGGGTCGGTGTTCAACGGGCAGGGCGCGGGGCTGGACGCGCGGATGCCCGCCGACGTGCGCGGCGCGTACCGGCGCTCCATCGAGTACTCGCTGAACACCCTCATCTCCTACGCCGAGACCCACGGCGACGACGACCTGGTGCTGGTCTTCCTCGGCGACCACCAGCCCGCCCCGCTCATCACCGGCGAGAACGCCGGCCGCGACGTGCCGGTCACCGTCGTCGCGCGGGACCGGAAGGTGCTGGACCGGATCGCGGGCTGGGGCTGGCGGGACGGGCTGAGGCCGGGGCCGGACGCCCCGGTGTGGTCGATGCGGGACTTCCGCGACCGGTTCCTGACGGCGTTCGGGTCGCGTCCCGGCCCGAACGCCCACCGCTGACACCGCCGTTTTCTGGGCCTGTGTCCGAACGCCCCGCCGGTTTACCGTGGAGATCGTCCGGTTGGGGAGGCGCCCATGCCGTGTGGTCGTGTGAGTGGTCCCGCGTACGTGCGCGTGGGGTTCGCCGACAGCCTCTATCAGCGGGTCGCCTGGCTGATGCTGACGGCGGCGCTGGACGCGGCGCTGCCGGGGCTGGGGAGCGCGGCGCGGCGGACGCGGGTGATCGTCGACTCCGCCGAGGGGACGGTGGGCGCTCCCGTCGCGTTCGACCCGGAGCGGTGGCTGTCGCTCACCCTGGCGGCCGGGGAGGGCGGGCGGCCGCGGTTCGGGTCGCCGGTCCCGGGGCTCGCGCCGGGGCAGCGCCCGCCGCACGACGCGATGCTCCTGGAACGGCCGCGCTCCGGCGGCGACGACGAGTTCCACGAGGTGCTGGCCGTGCGGCGGCCCGTCCGGTCGCCGCGGGAGGGCGAACGGCCCGTCGCCGAGCCCCCCGCGGAGGAGGAGCGGCCCGAGGACGAGCGGATCCTCACGGTGGCGCGGGCGGTGTCGGCGCTGGCCGCGCTGTCGGAGGAGCCGAAGTCGCGGGAGCGGGCGCGGCAGGTCGCGCTGCTGCTGCCCCCGGCCCTCGGCATGGACCCCGGTGACGTGGAGCGCGTCCTGAACGGGCTCAGCGGCCGCGACGAGCAGGAGCGCTTCCAGCGCGCCCTGGACGACCTGGTGGCCGAGTGCCAGGCGTTCGGGGAGGAGGCGGTCGCCGCCGCATGGCGGCGGCGGGCGCGGCGCGACCATCCGGCGCGGGTCCCGGGCAGGGGCGCGGAGTTCCGGGTCGTGCTGCGGTGCGCGCTGGGCGACCTCGGGGCGCGGATCGTGGACGGCCCGGCGGTGCTGCGGTACGCGCGCAGCGTCGTCCACCTGATGACCTACCAGGAGGGGCTGCCGTGGACCGCCGCCCGGTCGGTGCGGACCGGACGGGCGGTCCGGCAGGTCGTGCTGGCCGACGAGGACGCCGGGATCGCGCTGAACGTCGAGGTCGTCGACGGCGTGCCGCGGTGCAGCCAGATCCTGGCGGCGGACGGGGAGCGGCTGACGCTGTGGGAGGTGCCTAGCCGCGCTGGCGTCGTGCCCATTCGGTGAGGTCGATCGGGCGCGCCGCCCGGCCGCCGATCGGGTGCACGCCGACCAGCAGCTGGCCCCCGCGCTGCTCGATCCGCAGCGGGCCGAGCTGGACGCGGGCGTCGGCGGCGTGGAACGCGGCGACCAGCAGCGCCGCCAGCTCCGGGGACGGTTCCTGCGCGCGGAGCTGGGCGTCGAGGCGCTCGTCCAGGTCGGGGGCCGTGCCGAACAGGTAGCGGGTGTCCCCCGACGGCGGCGTGTAGCCGACGCGCAGCCCGACGGACGCGGCCAGGGCCTCGTACAGGTCGGTGAGGACGGGGCGCGCGGCCTCGTCGGTGGTGGTGATCCGGCCGGGCAGGACGGTGGTGGCGCGCTGGTCGAAGTCGGCGGTCACGGCCGCGCGCAGGGCCGCGAGCTCCGCCTCGGTCGTCTCCAGGGCGCGGACCAGCGACAGGTGGGCGGTCTCGCGCTCGTCGAGGCGGGCGGCGGCGGCCGTGGCGCGTTCGGCGAGGTCGTCCAGGGTCTCGCGGTGGGCGGCGGCGGTCTCGCGCAGCTCGTTGAGGGAGCGGCGGGCGGCCTCCAGGCGGCCGAGGGACTGGCGGAGGTCGGCGACCTCCTTGCGCAGGGTGTTCAGGGTGCGGGAGGCCGTCTCGGCGTCGGCGCGCAGGGCGTCCAGGTCGCCGGTGGTGCGGCGGGCGGTCTCGTCCAGCGTGGCGCGCAGCGCGCGGGCCTCCTCGTCGGTCCTGGTCTCGACGGCCGCCAGGTCGGTGGCGGCGGCGAGGGAGCGCGCGTTCCCGGTGAGCTCGGCCAGGTCGTCGCGGAGCTTCGCCAGTTCGGCGCGGCGCTGCTTGTCGGTGCGCAGCATCATGATCTCCAGCACGACGACCACCCCGGCGAGCAGGATCACCAGGACCGTTACAAAACCCATGAGGCTGGACTATAGGGGCGTTGCCCCCTTCCGTGGGGCGAGCCGGACCCGCAGGTGACCACCGGGATCACGACCATCCGGACGTTCCTGTCTTTTCAAGGAGGATCCGTGTCCGGCGCGCCGTCCCGGCGGACCGCGCGGGCGAGTTCGGCGCGGACGGTGGCGAGGGCCGGGCGCGACAGGCTGGCGCGGCGGGCGACGGTGAGGACCCGGCGGATCACGGGCGGATCGGTGATCCGGCGGACGACGACGCCGGGGGCGCGTTCGGGGTGGGCCAACTCGGGCAGCAGCGTCACGGCCTGGCCCGCGGCGACGAGGGTGAGCAGGGCCGCCTCGTCGGCGGTGTGGTGGCGCAGGTCGGGGGTGAAGCCGCCGTACCTGCGGCACGTGTCCTGGATCGTGCGGCCGTGGCCGAAGCCGGGCGGGCCGCCCGCCCAGACCGCCGACTCCAGGGCCGGGATGTCGGCGTGCGGGAGCGCGGCGGCGGGATGCCCGGCGGGCAGCACCAGCAGCATGTGCTCCTCGTGGAGCACCTCGAACGCCAGTCCCGCCGGGCGCGGCCGGGGCGCGTGCTCGTCCTCCCAGACCACGGCGAGGTCGCAGTCGCGGCGTTCCAGCGCGCCCAGCGCCTGGTCGATCTCGATCCGGGTCTCGACGCGCAGCCCGGGGTGGCGGGCCGACAGGTCGGCGAGGACCGGGGCGAGCAGGCGGGTGGCGGTCTGGAACACCGAGATCCGCACCACGCCCGTCACCGCGCCCGCGGCCGCCGCCATCTCCGCCTCGGCGCGCTCGACGCGGTCCAGCAGGACGTCGGCGTGCCGGACCAGCACGTGGGCGGCCTCGGTGAGGCGCAGGACGCGGCCGTCGCGTTCGAACAGCGGGACGCCCGCCTCGCGCTGCAGGGCGGCGAGCTGGTGGGAGACGGTCGAGGGCGAGTAGGACAGCGCCTCGGCGACGGCGGTGACCGTGCCCCGCCGGTGCAGCTCGGTGAGCAGGCGAAGGCGCTGGAGGTCGAGCATCGTTCGGGAACCTCCGATGTTTTCGGCCGGAATCTTGCGATGGACGGGCCGGATCCCGCCGTCCGACGATCCTCCGTGAGGCCGCTCACGAAGGGAAGACCGCATGGACGCACGTGTGGAACTGATGGTCCGGTACGCGGGCGGATTCTGGCCGGAGGTGATCGACAGCGCGGACGGCGCGTGGCTGACGACCACGGAGGGGCGGCGCGTCCTCGACTTCACCTCGGGCCAGATCTGCGCGACGATCGGGCACGGCCACCCCCGCATCCGGGAGGCGGTCGAGCGCTCCCTGCGCGACGTCGTCCACCTCAACTCGCGGATGCTGTCCACGCCCGTGCTGGACCTGGCCGAACGCCTCGTCGGGGTGCTGCCGGAGGGCCTGGACCGGACGATGTTCGTCAGCACCGGCGGGGAGGCGAACGAGGTCGCGCTGCGGATGGCCAAGCTCGCCACCGGCGGGTTCGAGGTGCTGGCGCTGACGCGGAGCTGGCACGGGATGACGGCGGGGAGCCAGGCGCTGACGTTCTCGGGAGGGCGGCGCGGGCACGGGCCGACACCGCCGGGGATCTTCGCGCTGCCCGCGCCGTACGCCTACCGGTGCCCGGTCCGGCACTGCGCGGGCACCTGCGACACGACCTGCCTGGAGGTCGGGTTCGAGCTGTACGACCAGCAGTCGGTGGGGGCCCCGGCGGCGGTGATCGCCGAGCCGGTGCTGTCGGCGGGCGGGGTGCTGGTGCCGCCGCCGGGGTACTTCGCGCGGCTGGTGGAGCTGGCGCACGAGCGTTCCCTGCTGGTCGTGCTGGACGAGGCGCAGACCGGGTTCGGGCGGCTCGGCGCGATGTTCGCGATGGACCTGTTCGGGGTGACGCCGGACCTGGTGACGCTGTCCAAGACGCTCGGCGGCGGGCTGCCGATCGGGGCGGTGGCGACCACGGCGGGGATCGAGCGGGCCGCCTACGACGCCGGGCTGTTCTACTACACCTCCCACCAGTCCGACCCGCTTCCGGCGGCGGCCGCGCTGGCGGTGCTGGAGGTCGTCGAGGAGGAGGACCTGGCGGCGCGGGCGCGGGAGCGCGGCGAGCGCCTCGGCGGGCACCTGCGGAAGCTGGCCGAACGACACAAGGAGATCGGCGAGGTCCGGGGGATGGGGCTGCTGTGGGGCGTGGAGCTGGTCCGCGACCGGGACACGCGGGAGCCCGCGGTGGAGTTCGGCGACGAGGTCACGCGGCGGTGCGAGACGGCGGGCCTGTGCATGAACGTCGTGCGCGGCGACCGGAGCGGGCTCAGCTCGTGCCTGCGGATCGCGCCGCCGCTGACGGTGACCGACGACGAGATCGACACCGCCGCCGAGATCCTTGACGAGGCGCTGACCGGCGCGAAGAAGGGCTGACACCGCCCCCTCGATCCTTGCGAACGCTGTGCGCTGTTGCGTACATGCATCCCCCTGCGTACAGTGTTCGCAACGAGAGAACGCCGTTCCCGGAAGGGGCGGCGCCGAGAGGGGCTGTGATGGAAGCGCTGCGAGGGCGGCACCCGCGCCGCTGGTGGATCCTGGTCGTGCTCTGCCTGAGCACGCTGGTCCTGGTGATCGACAACATGGTCCTGACGGTGGCGATCCCGCCGCTGGCCGAGGACATCGGCGCGACCCCGCAGGACGCGCAGTGGATCCTGGAGTCCTACATCCTGGTGTTCGCCGGGCTGCTGCTGACGGCGGGCAGCCTGTCGGACCGGTTCGGCCGCCGCCGGGTCATGCTGGTCGGGCTGGCGCTGTTCGGGCTGTCGTCCCTGGCTGCCACCCTCGCCACCGAGCCGTGGCACCTGATCGTCGCCCGCGTGGTGATGGGGATCGGCGGCGCGCTCATCATGCCGAGCACGCTGTCGATCCTGATCACCGTGTTCGACGACGCGGAGCGGCGCACGGCGATGGCCGCCTGGTCGGCGGTCGCGATGGTCGGCCTGGTCGGCGGCCCGGTGCTGGGCGGCGCGCTGATCGCCTGGTTCTGGTGGGGCGCGATCTTCCTGATCAACGTTCCGATCGCGGTGCTGGCGATCGTCGCCGCGCTGGTGCTGATGCCCGAGTCGAAGGGCCCGTGGACCAGGCCGGACCCGCTGGGCGCCGTGCTGTCGGTCGTCGGCATGACCGCCCTGGTGTGGGCGATCATCGAGTGGCCCCGGCACGGCCTGACGCACCCGGTCACGCTGCTGGCGTCCGGCCTGGCCGTCGCCGGTCTCGCCGGGTTCGTCGCCTGGGAGCTGCGCACCGCCTCCCCGATGGTCCCGCTCGGCCTGTTCCGGGCCCGGAACTTCTCCGGCGGCAGCCTGTCGCTGACCCTCGTCCAGATCGGAAACGGCGGCCTGCTGCTGGTGCTGACCCAGTACCTGCAGCTCGTGCTCGGCTACTCCCCCACCGAGGCGGGGCTGGCGTTCCTGCCGATGGCCGTCGCGTCGCTGCTGTTCAACGGCCTGGGCGCGGCCCTCGGCCGGCGGATCGGCAACCGGGCCGCCGCCGCGGGCGGGCTGGCCGTGGTCGCGGCCGCGTTCGCGATCCTGGCCTCGCTGTCGGCCGACGACGGGTTCTGGCCGCTCGGCGTGGCGCTGTTCGTGCTCGGCGCGGGCGGCGGCCTGGCGGCGCCCGCGGCGATCTCGGCCCTGATGAGCACGGTCCCGCCGGAGCAGGCCGGGGTCGGGTCCGCGCTGAACGACACCATCCAGCAGGCCGGCGCCGCCCTGGGCGTGGCGATCCTCGGCAGCGTCGTGACCGCGGGCTTCACCGGGGCCATGCCGGAGGACGCGCCCGAGCGGGCGCGGCGTTCCCTCGGCGAGGCCCTGGCGCTGGGCGACGCGGGCCTCGCGGGGACCGCGCGGGAGGCGTTCACCTCCGCGATGGGCACCGGCTTCACCATCGCCGCCGCGGGGGTGCTGGCCGCCGCGGTGCTCGCCCTGGTGGTGATGCGCGACCCCAGGGGCACCCCGGCCACGGCCGAAGAGGGGGCCGACACGCCCGCCCCCGCCCTCCACTGACACCCCCTTCCTCTTGAAAGAGACCACCGTGACGAACGACGTGACCTGGAACGACAACGGCGACTGGCAGGCCGGCGGCGGGTGGGGCGCCCGCGACTCCCGGGGCCGGGACCTCGACCTGGCGCGCTGGCAGGCGCGGCTGGACGGGCTGCGCGCCGCCCACCGCGTTCCCGGCGCGACCCTGGCGGTGCTGGTGAACGGCCGCGTCCACGAGCTGGCCAGCGGCGTCCTGCACCGGGGCACCGGGGTCGCCGCGACGCCCGACTCGGTGTTCCTGTGCGGATCGATCGCCAAGGTCTACACCGCGACGCTGGTCATGCGGCTGGTCGACGAGGGCCTGCTGGACCTGGACGCGCGGGTCGCCGACGTGCTGCCGGAGTTCGCGACGCCGGACCCGGCGGCCACGCGGGAGATCACCGTCCGGCGGCTGCTGTCGCACACCGGCGGCGTGACCAACGACTTCAACCACGACGGCGGGCGCGGCGACGACTGCCTGGCCGGCTACGTGGCGGCGGCCCGCGACGTGCCGCTGGACTGCCCGCCCGGCACGGCGATCTCCTACGGCGGCCTCGGCTACGTCGTGCTCGGCCGGATCGTCGAGGTGCTGACCGGGATGACCTGGGACCGGGCGCTGCGCGAGAAGGTCCTCGCGCCGCTGGGGCTGGAGCACACGATGACGCTGCCGGAGGAGGCGCTGCGGTTCCGGGCGGCGATGAGCCATCTGGGCGAGGCGGGCGCCGACCCGGAGCCGGCCCCGGCGTGGGACCTGATGCCGCGTTCCGTCGGGCCCGCCGGGCGGATCATCTCGTCGGCCGGTGACATGGCCCGCTTCGCCGGGATGCACCTGGACGGGGGCCTCGCCCCCGACGGGACGCGCGTGCTGGAGCCCGGGACCGTCGCGGCGATGCGGCGCCGCGAGGCCGAGGTCCCCGACAAGTGGACCGTCAGCGCCGACGGCTGGGGCCTCGGCTGGACGCTGTACGACTGGGACGGCGTCGCGGGCTACGGCCACGACGGCGCGGCCATCGGCCAGTACGCCTACCTGCGCGTCGTCCCGTCGGCCGGGGTGGCGGTGGTGCTGCTGACCAACGGCGGGGGCGCGCGGCGGCTGTACCACGAGCTCTTCCGCGAGCTGCTGGCCGAGCTGGCGGGGGTGCGGATGCCGGAGCCGTTCGGCGCCCCGGCGACGCCGCCCGCGATCGACGTGGCGCCGTTCACCGGCACCTACCGGCGGGCGGGCGTGGTGGTCACCGTGGGCGAGAGGGACGGCGCGCCGCACATGCGGTACGAGTTCGTGGACGACATGAAGGACGTGTCGCCGCCGCTGGACATGGACCTGACGCCGGTGATGGAGACCGAGCACGGGACGGTGTTCGCGGCGTCGGGCGCGGGGCCGTCGTTCAGCGAGGACCACATGCCGGTGGTGTTCTCGACGCTGTCGGACGGCACGGAGTGCGTGTACGTGGGGATGCGCGCGACGCCGAAGGTCCCGGCCGCCGAGGGCTAGGCCCGGTCCGGCGCGGAGCGCCGTGTCGCGTACACGGCCAGGGCGCCGAGGGCCAGCAGGGCCCAGCCGCCCGAGACCGGTTCGAGCAGGGCCACCGGGACGCCGGACAGCAGCAGGAGCCAGCCGATCTCGACGGGCAGCGCGCCGGTGGCGAGCACGCTCCTCCTGGCCAGCAGGCCGAGGCCGACCAGCGCGACGCCGCTGAACATGAACCACAGCGCCGTCATGCGGGGGGCGTCGTCGTTGGCGACGGTGTTCCACAGGCCCTCCGCCAGCATGTCGCGCCAGTGCGGGGCCGACTCGACCGCGCCCACCGCCAGGTGCGCGGCGGCGGCGGCCAGGATCAGGCGGGGGAGCCAGCGGTGGAGTCCCGTGGGGTTCATGACGGTCCCTTCTTCCCGGGCGCGGCGCCCGTGTCGGCCATGGCGGCGACGATCAGGTGGTGGAGCGGATGGACGGCGGTGAGGGCGGCGACGGGCCTCACGGCGCCGGGCTCCTCTCCGGGGCGGCGGCCGTCGCGTCCGCCCGCCCCAGGACCAGGGCGCACAGGGCGCGCTTGTCCTCGTGCGGGAGCGGGGGCGCCAGGTGCGCGCCCCCGATCAGCACCAGGTACACCAGCGTGGCCGTCCGGTCCGGGTCGGCGTGGCCGGCCCGCTCGCACAGGTCCCGCACGTAGGCGACGCGGGTGGCGTCCACGCGTTCCTGCACCGCCGCCGCCTCGGGGTCCTGCTTGGCCCAGGCCCGGACCGCGATCTCCAGGTCCGGGGTGGTGTCCCGGAGCGCCTCGGCGACCAGCAGGTCGAGCCGTTCCCGCGCGGGCAGGTCGGCCGCGCCCTCGACCGCGTCGATGACCGCGGTCGTGTACTCGGCCTCGAAGTGGGCCAGCAGCCGGGTCCGGAACTTCGGCACCGACCCGAAGTGGTGGTAGAACGCCCCCTTCGACATGCCCATGCGCTCGCAGACCCGCTCCAGCGTCACCGCCGGGGCGCCCTGCTCGGCCAGCAGCCGCAGGCCCTCCGCCAGCCACTCCCGGGCTCCCCCGCTCTCCATGCGTCCACCTCCATACCAAAATGTTTGGTATGGACCCTACACGGCCGGACGGGCCCGCGCTCCGCGGGTGGGGTGTCCGGCCGTCAGCCGACGAGTTCGCAGTCCGTGGCGCGGGGCTGGCCCCAGTCGTTGCTCTGGAACTTGCGGCGGATCTCCACGTCGCACTCCACGACGCTGCCCTGGCGGATCTCCTTGGGCAGGTCGCCGCGGCGCAGCCAGGGGACGTCGGTGCGCGGGACGGTGCCGCTGTCGTCCTTGCGGACCTGCTTCACCGTGGACGACAGGACGGTGACGTTCACGTTGGAGTCCTCGGACGCGAACATGGGGTTCTCGGCGACGCGGGCCTTGACGCGGCCCTCGGCCATCACGGGGGTGAACGCGCCGCAGCCCGTGGTGAGGCCCGTGGTGAGGAGCGCCAGCGCCGCGCCCAGAGTGATGGCCTTGACCCGCATCCGTGCTCCGTCCGGTGGTGTCGTCCGTGGGGTTCGCGATTCTGACGTGACGGTGGTGGCGGCGGTTCCCGCGCAGGTCAGATGTGTGCCTCGATCTGGCGGACGGGATGTCCCAGGGCCTCGCCGAGGGCGGCCAGGTCGGCGCCGGACAGGGGCTGGCGCTCGGGGTTCCAGGCGGCGATCTCGAAGCGGGCGAAGCCGCACGGCCAGTCGTAGCGGAGGTCGGTCAGGGGGATCCGCGCGCCGCAGCAGGGGACGGTGGCCTCCAGCGCGGTCAGCCCCTCCCGCTCCTCCGCCTCCTCGGCCAGCTCGTCGAACCAGTCGGAGATCTCGCGGCCGCAGCGGGGGCAGGTGACGTGCTGGAGGTTCTCGTGGGGGTGCACGATCGCGACGCGGTCGTACCAGTCGATCTCGACCTCGGGGTCGGGCTCCTCCGGGTAGAGCAGGGCGCGCAGCAGGTCGGCGCAGGCGTCGGCCGCCTCGGGGGACGGCTGCCAGCGGGGGTCGGTGGGGATCACCGACACGACGAAGTCGCTCACCGGAGGATCATGGCAGGGGCCGCCGGCGGCCCGCCCGCGAGGGGCGGGCCGGGCGCGTCACATCGGGTTGTCGCGGAGCCAGAGCTCGATCAGCTGGTCGGTCTCGGCCGTCGTCGGCTGGATGCTCTTCTCCTGGTGGTCCACCTTCAGGCCGACCGGGACCAGGGCCGGGACCTGGCCGCTGTGCAGGGCCTGCCGTTCGGGGAGCTGCTCGTAGGGGCCGGGGCGCCACCAGTAGAGGCGGGGGGTGATCGCCTTCTCGCCCGCCTGGAAGTGGCGCTCGACCAGCTCCTGCATCGTCTCGAACGCCGCGAACAGGTGCACCGGGCCGATCACGTGGACCACCACGTACTCGGGGATCGGGAACGCCACCAGCGCGCCGTACCGGGCCGCCGCCGGGTCCACGTACCGGCTCAGGACGTGGACGTGGGAGCCGACGTAGCGGTGGGTGCCGCCGACGTGCATGATCGGGACGCCCTGGATGTCGTCGGTGCGGGAGTAGTGCTCCTCCCGGTCCAGGGACGCCTCCAGGGCCGCGCCGAAGGCGGCCTCCTCGGTGACCCCGTTCAGCTCGCCGCGGTTCAGCGGCATCAGCGAGTCGGGGTAGTCCACGACCACCGTCTCCAGCAGGCCGGGGGCCAGGGGACGGGTGACCAGGGCCGACCGCATCTCGGGGGTCAGCGCCTCGTCGGGGTAGAGGCGCAGCCGGAACCGCTCGCCGTCCAGGAGGTTCCGGGTGTCGGAGTGGGTGGCGCTGCGGGCGAACATCGTGGCGGTCTGCTCGGCGTACTGCGCCGCGATCCCGGGCAGGTCGGCGCGGGAGTTGCGGCCCGCGTACCGCCGCCACTCGGTGATGTCCTGGGTGGTGGCGGTGCCGTCCGGCAGCGTGAGCCGCAACGTGTCGGGCCGGAGCAGCGACGCCGTCATGCCGCGTTCAGCGAAGGCGCGCAGCAGGGCGTCACCGATGATGTCGGGTGCGGGGGCCGACATGGTCCTCCTGTCGTGATCGTGGAGCGGTCGCTCCTTAGACTCCCCGGACGGCCCGGCGGTTCGGCCTGGTCGGGGACCGATTCGCCGGAGGCCGCCCCGCCGTCCGGCCCGCTGTGCCTACAGTGGTGCCCTCAGGCGGCGGCGCGCGCGGCACCGCCGAGACGCGTTCCTGGGCCCGGCGTTCTCGGGCGGCCGGCCGGGTCTCCGGGACGGTGGGAACCCGAACGGCCGTCCGCGTCCCGTGGCCTCCGGCGGACGCGGGGCGGGCGCGGCTGGATGTGGCCGGAGGGGAATGCAGGGCCGGGCGGCGCGCCGCGGACGGCGGGTCCGGGCCTGCCTCGATAGGGGCCCATCCAGTCCGCGCCGGAAATCAATCCAGGTCATGGCGTGTTGTCCGGGGGATTGTCCCGTTTTCGGAGAGGTGTTTCCCGTGCGCGTCGAGATCTGGTCGGACGTGATCTGCCCGTGGTGCTACATCGGTAAGCGGCGGTTCGAGAAGGCGCTGGCGGCGTTCCCGCAGCGGGACCGGGTGGAGGTCGTCCACCGGTCGTTCCAGCTCGACCCGGACGCGCCGCGGGACGAGACCCGGCTGACGGTGGACATGCTGTCCGCCAAGTACGGGATGACCCCCGAACGCGCCGCCGCGATGGAACGCGAGATGGAGCGCCGCGCCGCCGAGGACGGCCTGGAGTACCACCTGGACGGGGGCCGGGTCGGGAACACCGCCGACGCGCACCGGCTGCTGCACCTGGCGCGGGAGAACGGCGTGCAGAACGCGGTGGTCGAGGCGTTCTACCGGGCGCACTTCACCGACCGGCGATCCCTGTTCGACCGGGACGAGCTGGTGGCGGTCGCCGTGGAGGCGGGGCTCGACGGCGACGCGGCGCGCGCGGCGCTGGAGTCCGGGGCGTACGCCGCGGAGATCGCGGCCGACCAGCGCGAGGCGCGGGAGCTCGGCGCGACCGGGGTGCCGTTCTTCGTGGTGGACCGCCGGTACGGCGTCGCGGGGGCGCAGCCGGCGGAGGCGTTCGCGGAGGTGCTCCGGCGGGCGTGGGCGGACGCGCAGCCGTCGATCACCCTGGTCGGGGAGGACGGCGACGCCTGCGCCGACGGGGCCTGCGCGGTCCCCGAGCGGTCCTGACGGTCAGGAGGCCGGGCCCGCCTCCCGGGTGGGCTCGGTCTTCGGGTCGTCGTCGAGCGCCTCGCGCTCCCTGGCGTGGTACTCCTTCAGACCCTCGGGAAGATCGGTGAAGTCGTCGATCGGGACGTCCCGGGGAACGATGTGCGGGGCCTCCCCCGGCGGGGCGGGTTCGCCGATCTCGGTTCCGGCGCGCAGCGCCACGATGTCGGACTCGCCGCCTATTCCTCCGGCCCTGGTCATCGTCGTCTCCTTCGGTGTACGCCTGGGTTGGGATTCGTTCCCCGTGGGGGCGTTTCACACCTCAGGGGCGGAGGGGGACCGGCCGGGGGCTCAGAGCGCCGTGCGCAGCGCCTCGCAGGCGGCCAGCAGGCGGTCCCGCAGCGGGCGGGCGCGTTCGGCGAACTCCTGCTGGCGGCGGGCGTAGTCGGCGCGGCCCTCGGGCGTCTCGATCCGGACCGGCTCGTAGCCGAGGGCGCGCAGGTCGTAGGGGCTGGCGCGCATGTCGAGGGTGCGCACGTCGCGGGCCAGCTCGAAGCAGTCGGCCACCAGATCGCCACTGACCAGCGGCGACAGCTTGTAGGCCCACTTGTACAGGTCCATGTTGGCGTGCAGGCAGCCGGGCTGCTCCAGGTCCTTCTGGCCGTCGCGGGTGGGCTGGAGCGCGTTGAGCGGGCGGGCCCGCGGGGTGAAGAAGCGGAACGCGTCGAAGTGGCTGCACCGGACGCCGCGCTCCTCCACGACGGCCGCGACGCCGTCCGGGCCGAGGCGCAGCGGCCAGGACGCGTGCCGGACCTCGGGGGTGCGGTAGACCATCGCCCACTCGTGCAGGCCGAAGCAGCCGAAGAACGCGGGCCGGGAGGCGGTGGCGGCCAGGAGCCCGGCGATCCAGTCGACGGACTTCTTGCGGCGCTCCATGAGCGCGGCGGTGTCGAGGGTCGCGCCGTCGGGGGTGTCGCGGTAGTCGCGGCCGTAGTCGGCGGCGTTCCGCAGGACGACGCCCGCGCCGGGGTGCCACTGGCGGAGCTTGGCGGGGCGGTGGCTGTAGTAGGTGAACAGGAAGTCCTCGACGGGATGGCTCCGGCCCTGCTCGCGGCGCTCCAGGTGCGGGTTCACCCACGCGTCGACCCGGGCCCGGTGCGCCTGCGCGCGGGCCCGCCACTCCCGTTCCTCCAGAACCTCCACGGGCGCATGGTATGCGAGCCCGTGGAGGTTCCCCCGCCTCGTCGGCGTCAGGAGGAGGGCTCGACGAACTGCATGTCGAGCTGGATCTTGACGGTGTCGCCGAGCATGCCCGCGCCGAAGCCCAGGCCGAACTCCTTGCGGCTCAGCTCGCCGGTCGCCTCGAAGCCCGCGTGGCGGCTGCCGGTGCCGGGGAACTCCCGGACGCCGTCGAACTCCACGGCGAACGTGATCGGCCGCGTGACGTCGCCGATCGTGAGGTCCCCGGCCATGGTCCAGTCCTCGCCGGAGCCGGTGATCGCGGTGGAGCGGAACGTCATGCGGGGGCGGCGCGCGACGTCGAGCATGTCCTCCTGCTTGACGTGGGCGTCGCGGTCGGCGTTGCCGGTGTCGATGGAGGCGATCTCCACGGTGGCGGTGACCTCGACGTCGGCCAGGGTCTCGCCGACCCGCAGGGCCGCGGTGAAGTCGTTGAAGCGGCCGCGGACCTTGGAGATGCCGAGGTGGCGGATGACGAACCCGACCGACGAGTGGAGCGGGTCGAGCGCCCAGTCGCCGGGCGCCAGGGGCAGGGCGGTGGTTCCGGTGTTCACGGTTTCGGTGCTCATGGCCCCCACGCTGCCGGGGAGCGCGGCGGGGAGGGAGACCGCGCTGAGACTGGCCCTGACACGGCCACGATAAGACGGCGGGGCGGCGGTTACCGTGGCCGTTGTGAGCGACAACGAGCTGGGAACGTTCCTGCGGCTGCGCCGCGAGTCCGTCACCCCCGCCGAGGTGGGCCTGCCCACCGGGCCGCGGCGGCGGACGCCCGGGTTGCGGCGGTCCGAGCTGGCGACGCTCGCCGGGATCAGCGTGGAGTACCTGACCAGGCTGGAGCAGGGCCGGGACCGCAACCCGTCGCCCCAGGTGCTGGCGGCGATCGCCGACGCGCTGCGGCTGTCGCACGAGGAGCGCATGCACCTGCTGTTCGCGACCAAGCACGCGGGCGGCAGGACCAGCCTGCTGACCTGCCCGGCCGAGATGCCGCCGACGCTGCGGCCCCGCGCCACGGTGCTGGCGCTGCTGGAGCGCCTGGAGCCGACGCCCGCCGTGGTCGTCAACCGCCTCAACGACCTGATCGCCTACACCTCCGGCTACGAGCGCCTGGTGCGGCCGCTGGGGATCCTGGACGGCGAACGGCCGAACCTGGTGCGCTACGTGTTCGCGAACCCGCGTTCCCGCGACGCGTTCCCCGACTGGGAGTGGGTCGCGACGCAGCAGGCGGCGGTGTTGAAGGACGACGCGGTGCGGATCGACGAGCACGCGGCGGCCCTCGCGCGGGAACTGACGCTGGTGGCGGGGGCGGCGTTCACCGAGCGGGTCGCGGCCGCGGCGGCGTTCGCGGCGCGGAGCGGGACGCAGCGGATCGCGCACCCGGAGGGGGAGCTGCGGCTGGCGTTCGAGTCGCTGGCGCTGCCCGACACCGACGGCCAGGAGCTGGTCGTGTACCTGCCGGACGACGAGGCGACGGCGCGGGTCCTGGACCGGATCACGGGGCGGCGGCCGGGAACGCTGCGGATGGTCACCGCCTGATCCCGCAGCACCGTCTGGTTCGTACCATTTCAGGGTGATCCCCCTGGACGGACCCCGGACGGCCCGGACCATCGCCGTCGCGGCGCTGTCGGCGTTCGTCGGCGTGTACGTGGTCGGGGCGTTCGGGCGGCCGGGCGCGGTCGCGCTGGTGCCGCTGGAGCTGGCGGTGCTGGCGTCGCTGCTGCCGCACGTGGTGCCGGGGCTGGCCCGGTTCCGGCGGTGGTGGCTGCCGGTGGCGCAGACCGGGGCCGCGGCGGTGGCCGTGGCGGGGTTCGGCGGGCCGGTCGGGCTGCTCGGGGTGGCGGCCGGGGCGCTGCTGCTGGGGTCGCGGTGGTGGGCGTCGGCGCTGGTCGTCGCCGCCGGGGTGGGGGTCGCGGCGGCGCGGGCGGCGTCGGTGGCGGGCGCGCTCGACGCGGCGGGGACGGTCGTGCTGGCCGCGCTGGCGACCTACGGGCTGTGCGCGCTGACCGAACGCGTGGAGGCGGCGGGCGCGGCGCGGCTGACGCGGGCGCTGACGGCCGTACGGGAGGAGCGGCTGCGGGTCGCCACCCTGCTGGAGGCGAGCATCGGGCGGGCGCTGGAGGCGCTGGCGCGGCCGGGGGACGCGGCGGCGGCGCTGCCGGTGGCGCGGTCGGCGCTGAGCACGGCGCGGGAGGCCGCCGCCGACCTGCGGAGCCTGTCGCTGGCGCCGGAGATCGCGACGGCGCGGTCGCTGCTGGCGGCGGCCGGGGTCGAGGTGGCGGTGGACGTCCGGCACGCCGAGCCGCTGGGGCAGGCGGGGGCGCTGCTGGCGACCGTGCTGCGGGAGGCGGTGACCGACGTGGTGCGGCTGGGGACCGCGCGGCGGTGCGTGATCGAGACCGACGAGCAGGGCGGGCTGCTGACGTTGCGGGTGATCAGCGACGGCGTGCCGACCGCGGCGCGGGGCGCGGAGGCGCTGGAGGACGTGCGGCGGCGGCTGGCGGCGGCCGGGGGGCGGCTGGACACCGGGCTGGACGCCGGCGGAAGGTTCCGGGTCGCGGCGTCGGTGCAGGTGACCGCGGTGCCGCGGCCCCGGCCGAGCGCGGAACGCCGGATGTCGCTGGCGCTGCTCGGGGTGGTGCTGGTGGGGCTGTCGCTGCGCGGGCTGTTGCAGGTCCCCCCGTCGCGGCTGTGGATCGCGGTCCCGGCGCTGGCGGTGGTCTGCGGGGCGCAGTTCCTGTGGACGCGGCCGCGCGTGCGCCACTGGCCGTGGTTCCTGGGCGCGCAGGCGGTGCTGAGCTACCTGCCGATGCCGTGGCTCGGCGGGGCGTGGGCCCCGGTGCCGGGGTTCCTGCTGGGGTCGCTGCTGCTGCTGTTCGGGGCGGCGGCGTGGCCGGTCGCCGTGCTGGTCGTCGCGAGCGTGGGCGTGCTCGCGCCCGTCCTCGGCGCGGACGCCGCGACGACCGCGAACGCGATGGTCAGCGCCCTGGTCACCGGCCTGATCGTCTACGGGATGGCGTCCCTGGCGCGGCTGTCGGACGAGCTGCGCGCCGCCGGGGCGGACCTGGCGCGTTCGGCGGTGGTCTCCGAGCGGCTGCGCGCCGCCCGCGACCTGCACGACCTGCTGGGCCAGAGCCTCACGGCGATCCTGCTGAAGGCGGAGCTGGCCCGCCGCCTGCCGCCCGACCGGGCCGGCGCCGAGCTGGCCGACATCGCGGCGATGGCCGAACGCGCCCGCGCCGACATGGCGACCGTCGCCGGTGAGGCCCCGCGACTGGAGCTGGCGAAGGAGGTGGAGACGGCGCGGTCGATCCTGGCGGCGGCCGGCATCGAGGTGACCGTGACCGTCGCGGGCGACCCCCCGGACGAGGCCCAACCGGTCCTGGCGGTGGTGCTGCGCGAGGCGGTCACGAACGTGCTGCGGCACAGCGCCGCGACGCGCTGCGCCGTCGAGGTCTCGGCGGCCGGCCTGACGGTCCGCAACGACGGGGTGTCCGGCGCGGTGACTCCCCCGGGCTCCGGGCTGGGCAACCTGGCCACCCGCCTGTCCGCGGTGGACGCCGCCCTGACCGCGGGACCGGCCGGGGACGGCGGCTTCGTCCTCACCGCTGCACTCCGCCCCGCCCCCTGACCGGCGCGGCGGGCCGCAGGGCGTGGCGTCCGCCCGGACCGACCACCTGGGCGACCGGCACAGCATCGTCCTCGACCCCGCCACCTACCGCCACCTCGGCACCCGGTACACGGTCGCCCGCACGGACACGGTCGAGGGCAGGACGGTCACCTACCGGGCGGGCACCGTCCTCGGCCGGAGCGCGGGTTCAGGAGGGCGAGGCGTCGTAGGTGGTCTGCGCCTCGATGATCTCCGCCGCGTGGCTCTTGATCCAGCCGGTCAGGGCCTGGAGGGGCTCGGTGATCCCGGCGCCGAGCGGGGTCAGCCCGTAGGACACCCGGGGCGGGACGGTCGGCTCGACGGTCCGCCTGACCAGCCCGTCCCGGACCAGGGTGCGCAGCGTCTGGGACAGCATCTTCTCGCTGACCCCCTCCACCTTCGCGCGCAGCTCGGAGAACCTCAGGTCGCCCTCGCGCAGCGCGGTCAGGACCAGGACGCCCCACCGGCCGGTGACGTGGTCGAGGACCATCCGCGCCGGGCAGTCCCGCCGGAAGACATCGTCCATCGCCGTACCGTCCCCACCTGCGAGCCTTCTTGTGGCTCAGTACCTTACCCAAAGGTACGTACTTCCTGAAAGTAAGCTGCTTTCCTATCGTCGGGGCATGGACAACACACAGCGCGTCGCGCTCGTCACCGGAGGCGGGCGCGGCATCGGCGCCGCCACGGCCGTGGAGCTGGGCCGTCGCGGCTTCCATGTGATCGTCAACTACCGCGGCGACGCGGCGGCGGCCCGGGAGACGGCCCGGGCCGTCGAGGCGGCGGGGGGCACCGCGCGCCCGTTCCAGGCCGATGTCCGCGACGCCGCCGGCGTCGCGGACATGGCCGCGGCCTGCGGTCCCGTGGACGCCCTGGTCTGCAACGCCAACATCACCCCGCCGTTCGCGCCGTTCGAGGACATCCCGTGGGACGCCTTCATGGACAAGGTGGGCGGGGAGCTGGCCGCCGCCTTCCACGTCACGCGCGCCCTGCTGCCCGGCATGCGCGAGCGGCGCGGCGGGGCGATCGTCTACGTCTCCAGCCTGAGCGCCGAGCTGACCCGCCCCGGCGCCATCGCCCACGCCACCGCCAAGGCCGCGCTGGACACCTTCGCCCGGTACGTGGCCGCCGAGGCGGGGCCGCACGGCGTCGCCGTCAACGTCGTCTCCCCCGGCGCCGTCCGCACCGACGTCCCGGCCGCCGCGCGCACCCAGACCGAGGCCGAGCTGAGCGCGCGGTCCATCCTCGGCCGCATGGTCGAGCCCGCCGACGTGGCGCCGGTGATCGCCGCGCTGCTCGACGGCGGCTTCCCCGCGGTCACCGGCGCCCGCATCCCGGTGGACGCCGGTTTCCGCGTCCTCACCGCGCCCTGAGGCTCAGCCCGGGGGTCAGCGGGGCGCGACGTGCCGGTCGGCCCAGGAGCGGACGGCCTCGAACAGGATCGGGGCGGTGCGCTGCAGGTTGATCGAGTGGCCGGAACCGGGGACCACCACCGCCCGCAGGCGCGCGGACGGCCCGTACCAGGGAGCCTCCTGCGCCCGCAGGGCGGCGGGGCCGGAGCAGTCGGAACCGGCGCCGCCGCAGATCAGCCGGTCGTGCCGGCCGACCGCGAGCAGGACCGGGACCTGGATGCGCCGGTACTCCTCCGGCGTGGGGAACGCCTCGAACGAGGGGAAGACGTCCGGCTGCGCGGCGGCCTCGTCCCCGGCGAGGGTGGCGGGCGCCATCGTCGGGCGGTGGTAGAAGAAGTCCGCGCGCGTTCCGGGCCTGGTGGTCACGTAGCCGTCGTCGAGCCCCAGACCGGCGAAACGCGGATCACGGCCGGCCGGGTGGAGGGCCTGCTCCAGTTCGGCGAACGCCGCGTCGTTCTGCCGGCTCGCCACCCCGGTGAGCACGATGCCGTCGACGGCCCGGGGCTGGTCGACGGCGATCCGCATGGCGATCGCGGAGCCGAGCGAGTGGCCCGCCAGGACGACGCGCGCGAAGTGGCGGCCGCCGATCCGCCCGGCGCGGAGCTCGCGCAGGACCTGCTGGACGGTCCCGGTGTGGGTCTGGGGCCGGTAGCGGTCGCTGGACGGCCGGGAGCTGCGCCCGGCCCCCAGCCGGTCGATCGCCAGCGTCGCGTACCCGGCGCGGTTCATGGACTCGACGTACGACGGCACGCGGGGCGCGGGCCGCGTCGACCAGTACCCCTGCCCGTACGTGCCGCCGGGGACGAGGACCTGCACCGTGGTCGCCCGCCGGCCGGGGGGCGCGCACAGGGTGCCCGCGACGCGCTGGTCGGCGGGTTCGCCGGGCGCCATCGACACCGCGACCGTGACGCCCTGGCAGCGGGCCGGGGCGGCGGCGTGCGCCGCCGGGACCGGCGCGAACGCCGCGAACGCCAGCGCGGCCGCGGCGATGGGGAAGGTGCGCATGGATCTCCTCGTCCAAGGAAACTCTGTACGCCATACACCATAGCCAATCTTTGTACGTTGTACAGAGTTTTCTTGGACGAGGGGTCGGCGTCCCGCGCCACGGCGCTCGCCTCACCCGGGGCGGGAGGTCCAGGCGTCCACCGTCGCCGCGGCCCAGTCCCGGACGCGCTCGGGGAACCCCTCGGCGGGGAAGTCCCCGTCCCCGGCGACCTCCGCGATCGTCACGGCGAAGCGCACCGGCGGGCGGTCCACGGCCGGGGCCGCGACCTCGGGGGCGGCCGCGAGGGCCCTGCCGGGGGCACGGTGGGAGTTGCCGCGCCGGGCGTGGCGGACCCGCCGGTCCGCGCCGTCGGGACCGTCCCGCAGGTACGCGTGCAGGAGGCTCCAGGGAGGCGCGGCGTCGGTGCCCGGGATCCGGCTGGGGTGCTGGAGCAGGAAGCAGGAGACCGAGACGCCGTGCAGCGGACCCCAGGGCGGCCGCCGGGAGTGGTCCAGCGCGAGCAGCACGTGGAAGAGCTCCTCGCAGGAGCGCGGTTCCGCCGGGGCCCCGCATTCCGGACAGTGGATCACCGTCGCGTCTCCTTCCCCTGACCTGCCGCGCGCCGCCGTCCCCGAGTCTGGGATCTCCACCTGCCGGAGGGTCAAGGAGCGGGGTCGTCGCCGTTCATCGCGCGGGCGAGCCAGTCGAGCGAGCCCGTCTCCAGGGCCTGCCGCGCCAGGCGCCTGGCGGACTCGGTCCGGAGCTGCTCCAGGGAGCTGTCGATCCACGGCTGGGTGTTCCGGTTGCCCTGCTCGCGGTACTCGACGGCCTGGATCAGGCATTCGAGCTTGTCGGCGTCGCGCGCGCAGACGGCCTCGGGGCTGGACTTCCCCTCGTACTCGGACACGGCGCCCGTGATCATGGCGGCGACGGCCTCGGGCAGCCCGCGCGTCTGGTGCGCGGTGACCCGCTCGTTCGACGCCTTCGTGACGTAGGGCCGGGCCAGGTAGGGGATGTCGGTGAGGCGGGTCTCCTGGCTGTCGTGGAAGAGGCTGAGCAGCGCGGCCCGCGCGGGATCGGCCCCCTCCAGCGCGGCCAGCACGCTCGCGATGACCGCCGCGCGGAGCGAGTGGTCCGCGATGCTCTCGGGGTCCCCGACACCCGCGACGAGCCAGCCCGTCCGCCGGTAGCGCTTGAGCAGCCCGATCTCGTACAGGAACCCCGCCAGCCGCTCCGTCTCGTCCGCCACGCTCACCCTTTCCCACGACCGCCGACCACACGACGACCGTAGAGCACGACCCGGCTTCCGATCTTGACGGGCGGTCCGGCGCGCCCCAGGATGAGGCGCAGATGGAATCCTCCGACGCACCGGACGCGCGCCTGACGGCGTTCGGCTCCCAGCTGGTCGAAGTCCATGACCGGCTCCGCGGGGAGCTGGCCCGCCTCAGCGACGACGTGGACGCCTACCTCGACGGCGGCACGCGGCCCCGGGACCTGCGCGCGCACTGCCTGGCCTTCTGCGCCGCGCTGGAACGCCACCACACCGGCGAGGACGCCGGGGCGTTCCCCGCGCTGGCCGAGCGACACCCCGAGCTGGCCCCCACGCTGGACAAACTGCGCGAGGACCACTGGCTGGTCTCCGGCATCCTGCGCAGGCTCCAGGAGCTGGCCGGCGGGCTGGGCCCCGAGACCGGCGACCCTCGGGAGGCGCAGCGGGTGCGCGGGGAGCTGGACGGCCTGATGGCGATCGTGGAGTCGCACTTCCGGTACGAGGAGCGCAGCATCGTCGAGGCGCTCGACGCCCTGAACGTCCCGGAATGGGCGGGCGCGCCGCCCGCCTTCCTGCGGGCGGGCACGCCGACGACCCCGTAGCCCGCGTCCGTTCACCGGGCGGCTCAGCCGGCCGCCCGCCGCACCAGCTCGCCGATCCGCTCCTCCACCTCGGCCGTCACCTCGGTCAGGGCGAACGCGGTCGGCCACATCGGGCCGTCGTCCAGCTTCGCCAGGTCGTTGAACCCGAGCGTCGCGTAGCGCGCCTTGAACTTCTCCGCGCTCTGGAAGAAGCAGACGACCTTGCCGTCCAGCGCGTAGGCGGGCATCCCGTACCAGAGCTTCGGTTCGAGGGCCGGGGCGTTGGCGGTGACGACGGCGTGGACGCGCTCGGCCATGACCCGGTCCGGGTCCCGCATCTCGGCGATCTTCGCGAGCACGTCCCGCAGCGCCTCGGCCGCCTTGTCCGCCCGCGAGGCCCGGCGGGCCGCCTTCTTCTGCTCCTGGGCGTGCTCCTTCATCGCGGCCCGCTCCTCGGCGGTGAACCCCTCGTAGCTGCTGTTCGCGGTGCCGGCCATGGTCACTCCCTGGTGTTCGTGGGTCCTGGTCCGCCCGGTGGTGCCGGGTCGACCTCCGTGGTCATACTGTCCCCCGGCCGGGGCACGGGCCGCTTCCGTGCCGACCACGGAAACCACCACGGAGAACGGGTCGGTGCCGGTCCCGGAGCGCCCCCGACGCCCGAGGACGCGGCCCGTGGCTGAGCGCGTTCAAGGCCATGGACATGGACGAGCGGTGGGCGGACAGGTCCCCGGAGACCATGCTGGAGACGTTCCGCTGGTTCCGGGGCGAGGGCTTCCGGCCCCTCCCCACCACGCCCGGCCGGGTCAGGCGGTCCGGTTCTCGGTCTCCGGGGCGGCGTGGCGGGCCGTCTTCACCGCCGAGACCAGCAGGATCAGGGCCAGGGCGGGGATCAGGACCAGGTCGGGGACGGTGCCCAGCAGCAGGCCGCCCAGCAGGGCCCCGGCGACCGACCCGGCGACCATGACCGCCACGAACCGGCGGTGCGCGCCCAGCACGGCGAAGCTGCCGTCCCGGCTGTAGCGGGCGAAGGCCACCAGCATGGTGGGCAGCGACACCACCAGCGACAGGCTCCCGGCGGTCCTGATGTCCACGGCGAACAGCAGCACGATCGTGGGGATCAGCAGCTCGCCCCCGGCCACGCCCATGATGGCGGCGACCACGCCGATCCCGAACCCGGCCACCGCCCCGGCGACCGTCTGGACCGGGCCGGGCAGCGCCAGGGAGCCCGGCGCGGCGTGGGTCGCGACCAGTGCCGCGGCCATCAGCACCATCAGCGCCGCCAGCACCCGGTGGAGGGTGGCGGTGCGCGTCCGCACCGCCCACGACGCCCCGACCCAGGCCCCCAGCAGGCTTCCGGCCAGCAGGTTGGCCGCCGCCGTCCAGTGCGCGGCGACCTCGGCGGCCGGGACCGCGGCCAGCCGGGCGGGCAGCGCGGTCAGCACCACGATCAGGCTCATCGCCTTGTTGAGGATGACCGCCGCCAGGGCCGCGAACCCGAACACCCCGATCAGCAGCGGCAGCCGGAACTCCGCCCCGCCCAGGCCGATCATCCCGCCCAGCACCCCCACGGCGGCCCCGGCCGCGAACACCGGCGGCATCGACCGCGCCTTGCCGGCCGCCGTCGCGGTGGCGTCGTCGGTGCTCATCTCGGCCCCTCCCATCGCCCGGCCCCGCGCCGGGCACGCGGTCAGGGTCCAAGGATGCCGTGCCGCCGCCCGGGGACCGGGCGCGCGGTCACCACGCGACGGGGCCGAGGCGGTCGACGAAGATCCCGGTCGGCCCGTCGGCGCCGAGCGTCGCGAGCCGGACGATCGAGTCGGTGCCCTCGGTGACCGTCAGCTCGCCGGTGTGGTGGTTCATGTCGGTGGCGGCGAACTTCCGGTTGGCGACCTCCCCGGGGGTGGCGACGTTGAACCTGATGTCCGGCAGCGCCTGGGCGTACCGGACGGTGATCATGTTCAGCGCCGCCTTCGAGGAGCTGTAGGCCAGCTCGTGCATCCGGGAGACGGGCTGGTCCGGGTCGGTCACGACCGCGAACGAGCCGCCGCCGCTGGACACCATGACCACCCGCGGCTCGTCCGCCGCCCGCAGCAGGGGCAGGAACGCGTGCGTGACCCTGACCGGCCCGTACACGTTGGTGTCGTAGACCGCGTGGATCTCCTCGGCCGTGGCGTCCGCGGGCGCGACGACGTTCCCCGGCGTACCGGCGTTGTTGATCAGTACGTCCAGCCGGTCGGTGTGCTCCCGGACGAGCCGCACCGCGCCGGCCACCGACGCGTCCGAGGTCACGTCCAGCGGGACCATGACCACGTCCACGCCGCCGTCGGCCAGCCGGGCGGCGGCCTCCCGTCCCCGGCCCTCGTCGCGCGAGCCGAGGAAGACCGTCCAGCCCCGCTCGCCGAGCCGCCGGGCCGCCTCGAAACCGAGCCCCTTGTTGCCGCCGGTGACCAGCACCGTGGTCCGCTCCGCCGGGCGCTGCGCCTTCGTGGTCGCCATGGTTTCGTCCTCACTCGTGGGGGTCGTGTGCCGCGCGGATCGTCGGCGCGGCATGCTGACGAGCAAGAGACGCCGGTGTCCCGTCCCCCGTGACAGAGCCGTTCACGTGACGTACGTCACCGGCCGCGGATGTCACGAAGCGGCGGGTTGCGGAGTCTTCTGCCAGGAGCACGGTCGAGAACGGACGGGCGGGAGCCGGGTATGAGCGAGGGCGATTCCGTGGGCGCCGCCACCGAGGCGTTCGTGGCCCACCGCAATCTGCTGTTCACCGTGGCCTACGAGATGCTCGGCTCGGCCGCCGACGCCGAGGACGTCCTCCAGGAGGTCTGGCTGCGGTGGGCGGGCGTGGACCTGGACGAGGTGCGGGACCGGCGGGCCTACCTGGTGCGGATCACCACCCGGAAGGCGCTGGACCGGCTGCGGACGCTCGGCCGCCGCAAGGAGTCCTACGTGGGGCCGTGGCTGCCCGAGCCGTTGCTGACCACGCCCGACGTGGCCGAGGACGTGGAGCTGGCCGACAGCGTCTCGATGGCGATGCTGCTGGTGATGGAGACCCTCGGCCCGACCGAGCGGGCGGTGTTCGTGCTGCGCGAGGTGTTCGACCTGGACTACGACGAGATCGCCCAGGCCGTCGACAGGACCCCGGCCACCGTCCGCCAGATCGCCCACCGGGCACGGGCGCACGTCGCCGCCCGCCGGCCACGCGACGTCGTCTCCCCGGCCGAGAGCCGGGCCGCGCTCCAGGCGTTCCAGCGCGCGCTCGAAACCGGCGACCTGCAAGGTCTGCTGGACGTCCTCGCACCCGACGTCGTCCTGCTGAGCGACGGCGGCGGGGTCGTGCACGCCGTGCGGCGGCCCATCACCGGGGCCGACAAGGTGGCCCGCCTGCTGGCCGTCGGCTGGAACAAGGTCGGCGCCTGGACGTCGGTCGAACCGGTCCAGGTCAACGGCCACCCGGCGCTGGTCCTGCGACGCGACGGGGGGATCCACGGCGTCGCGGCGATGCGGATCGAGGACGGTCTCGTCACCGGGCTCTACTTCGTGGTCAACCCCGAGAAGCTGTCGCGGGTGGGGCGGGAGACCGCGCTGAGCCGCTGAGCCCGCGACGCCCCGAGCGGATCACGTCGAGGTCGCGCCCCGGCCGCCGCGGCGGCCCGCCACGGCGGCCCCGACCGAAGCCGCCGAGCACAACAGCACGCCGAGGCCGAGGTACCAGGGCACGCGGTCCACCGTGGAGCCGTCCTCCCAGCGGCAGGTCGCCTGGGGCGGGAACGCCCTCCGCTCCATGTCGTCGAAGCCGGGGCCCTGCGCGGCGGGCGGGTCGGGAACGCCGTAACGCCACAGGTTGCAGGAGTGGTAGTCGTTCTCCCAGGGGACGAGCAGGAACAGGCCGACCAGGTACAGGCCTCCGGCGGCCACGGCGAGCGCGACCGCGGCCCGGCGCCGCCTCGCCCTGGAGGTGTCGTCGCGAGCTGATCTGATAGCGGTTCCCTCCTCCGGCGCACGGACCACTCCATCATCGGCCGTGATCGGGTTCGCTCGGACCGGTTCGGCGTGGTGGGTCACCTTTCGGGGGCGCCGTGCGTCTGGTGGGTGACTCGAAGGGAGCGTTCTGTGGATCGGAACGGGGTTTTTCAGCGGGAGCGGGCGCGTCTGCTCGCGGTGGCGTTCCGGGTGCTCGGCTCGGAGGCCGACGCCCAGGACGTCGTGCAGGAGGCCTGGGAGCGGTACGCCGCCGCCGACCCCGCGGAGATCCGCAACACCCAGGCGTGGCTGACCACCGTGGTGACCCGGCTGTGCCTGGACTTCCTGCGGCGGGCCCGGGAGGTCCCCCGGCGGCCCGAGGAGCTTCCCGCGGTGGACGGGGGCGACGACCCGCAGGAGGTCGTGGCGCTGGCCGGGGAGCTGACCTCGGCGATGGTGGTCGTCGTCGAGGAGCTGACGCCGCCGCAGCGGGTCGCGCTGATCCTCCACGACGTGTTCGGCGTCCCCTTCGAGGAGGTCGCCCGCGTCCTGGACACCTCCCCCGCGTCGGCGAAGAAGCTGGCCAGCCGGGCGCGGGGGCGGCTGCGCCGGGCCGACGCGCCCGGGGGCGACGAGCCCGGCCGGGCCCGGCCCGTGGTGGAGGCGTTCCTCCGGGCCGCCCGGCAGGGCGACCTCGACGGGCTCGTGGCCGTCCTCCACCCGGACGTGGTGCGGACCGCCGACCCCCAGGCGGTTCCGGCCGGGGCCGCCCAGCGGATCCGGGGCGCGCGGGAGGTCGTCGCCGAGACCCGGGCGCTACGGGACAACGCCAGGAACGCCCGGCTGGTCACCGTCGACGGGCGGCCCGGGATCGCCGTCGGGTCGCACCTCGCGCTGGTCTTCCGGGTCGTCGACGGGCTCATCGTCCACTACGACGTCGTCGCCGACCCGCGGCGTCTGGACCTGCTGCGGATCGAGGGCTGACCGATGTTCGTCGCCTATGTCGCCGTCACCGTCGCCACGATCGTGGCCAACGCCGCCATCGCCGTCGCCGACCTGGCCGGGGCCCGGTTCGTGCTGGCCAACTCGGCCGAGGTCGGGGTGCCCCGGTCGGCCCTTCCCGCGCTGGCGCTGCTGAAGGCCGCCGGTGCGGGCGGGCTGCTGCTCGGGCTGCTCGGGGTGGAGCTCCTCGGGACCGCCGCCGCCGCCGGGCTGGTGCTGTTCTTCCTCGGGGCCGTCGTCGCGCACGTCCGGGCGCGGGTCTTCCACAACATCGCGTTCCCCGGCGCCTTCCTCGCCCTGGCGGTGGGCTCGCTGGCGCTCGCCGCCCTGCGCTGAGGGGCGGCCGTCAGATCCAGCCGGACCCGGTCGCGATGCGGACCGCGTCGGTGCGGCCGCGGGCGTTCAGCTTCGTGATGATCGCCGTCAGGTTGTTGCGGACCGTGCCGGGCGACAGGTGCAGCCGGGTCGCGATCTCGTCGGGCTCGGCGCCCTCGGCGGCCAGCGCGAGGACGTCCCGTTCGCGCGGGGTCAGGGGGTTGTCCGACAGGTCCCACGCGGTGAGCGCCAGGGACGGGTCCAGCACGCGTTCGCCGGACGCCACGCGGCGGATCGCGGCGGCCAGCTCCTCGGGCGGGGCCGTCTTGAGCAGGAAGCCCTGGACCCTCGCGTCCAGGGCGCGGCGCAGGTGGCCGGGCTTGCCGTGGGCGGTGAGCATCAGGGCCTTGCAGGCGGGCAGCCTCTCGCGGAGCTCGGCCGCCGCCGCCAGGCCGTCCTTGCGGGGCATGTCGATGTCCATCACCGCGACGTCGGGGCGCAGGGCCAGGGCCCTGTCGACGGCCTCGGCGCCGTCGGACGCCTCGGCGACGACCTCCAGGTCCGCCTCCAGGTTCAGCAGCGCGGCGAGCGCGCCGCGGATGATGTGCTGGTCTTCGGCGAGCAGAACCCGGATCACGATCACGAGCCTACCCGTGAGGAATTCACGGGTGCCGCGTGATCGGCGCTCTACTGCGGGACGTCGCAGGTCAGCAGGCTTGGAGACATGAGCGATGCGGTGGAGCTGGACGCGGTCAGCAGGGTGTACGGGAAGGGGCGCGGGGCGGTCGCCGCCCTGCGCGAGGTGTCGGTGGGGCTGCCCCGCGGCCGGTTCACGGCCGTGATGGGGCCGTCGGGGTCGGGCAAGAGCACGCTCCTGCACTGCGCGGCGGGGCTGGACCGGCCGACGGCCGGGCGGGTGCGCCTCGGCGGCACGGAGCTGTCGGGGATGGGCGAGGCGCGGCTGACGGAGCTGCGGCGGCAGCGGATCGGGTTCGTGTTCCAGGCGTTCAACCTGGTCCCGTCGCTGACCGTCGAGCAGAACGTCACCCTCCCGCTGCGCCTGGCCCGCCGGAGGGCCGACCGGGCCTGGCTCGGCGAGGTCCTGGAACGCGTGGGTCTCGGCGCGCGGGCGTCGCACCGGCCCGCGCAGCTGTCGGGCGGGCAGCAGCAGCGGGTCGCGATCGCGCGGGCGCTGGTCACGCGGCCGGAGGTGGTGTTCGGGGACGAGCCGACCGGGGCGCTGGACACCATGACCGCGCGGGAGGTGCTGCGGCTGCTGCGGGAGACCGTCGACCAGCTGGGGCAGACGGTGGTGATGGTGACGCACGACCCCGTGGCCGCCTCGTACGCCGACACCGTCCTCTACCTGGCGGACGGGCGGATCGTGGACACGATGCACACGCCGTCCGCCGAGGCCGTCGCCGAGCGCATGACCCGTCTGGGGGCGTACGCCTGATGCTGTCACTCGCCTTGAACACGTTGCGGTACCGCAAGGCCGCGTTCGCCGGGGCGTTCGTCGCGCTGTTCTGCGCGGCGGCGATGGTGTGCGCGTGCGGGATGCTGCTGGACACCGGCCTGCGCGGGACCGTGAAGCCCGAACGGTACGCGGGCGCGCCGATCGTCGTCGCCGGGGACCCCGAGACCCGTTTCCAGAAGCGGAAGGTGAAGGGGGACGAGGTCAAGACCAAGGTGAAGAGCAAGCCCAACACCGCGCGGGCGTGGATCCCGGCGGAGCTGGCGGAACGGCTGCGGGGCGTGCCGGGCGTGCGCTCGGTGGTGACCGAGGTCAGCTTCCCGGTGCCGGGGACGGGGGCCGAGGGGCACGGCTGGGAGTCGGCGGCGCTGACGCCGTTCACGCTGCGGGCCGGGCGGGCCCCGGTGGCCGACGGCGAGATCGTGGTCGACGCCGGCGGGCCCGGGGTCGGGGCGCGCGTCGGGTCCTACCGGGTCGTGGGCGTCACCAGGGAGCGGCTGGAGCACCAGCGTGTCGTGTTCCTCTCGACCGGGGAGGCGCGGCGGCTGGCGGTCCGGGCCGGGAAGGTGAACGCCGTCGGCGTGTGGCCCGCCGGGGCCGAGGGCGCGGTGCGGGAGGCCGTGCGCGGGTCGGGCGCGGTCGTGCAGGTCGGAGACGGCCGGGGGCGCGTGGAGTTCCTGGGCGCGGACGGGGCGCGGGCCCGGCTGGTGAGCATGGGCGCGGCCCTCGGCGGAACGTCGCTGATCGTGGCGCTGCTGTCGGTGGTGGGCACGTTCGGCCTGGCCATGCAGCAGCGCGAACGCGAGCTGGCGCTGCTGCGGGCCGTGGCGATGACGCCGCGGCAGCTCCGCAAGATGATCGGGAGTGAGGCGCTGGTGCTGGGGCTCGCGGCGGCGGTGCCGGGGGCGCTGGCGGGGATGCTGCTGGGCGGGTGGCTGCACGGGGCGTTCACCGCGCTGGGCGCGATCCCGGCGAACCTGCCGCTCAGCGTGGGCGTGTTCCCGCCGGTCGTGGCGGTGGCGGCGACGGTCCCGGCGGCGTGGCTGGCGGCGCGGGTCGCGGCGCGGCGGGTCGCGCGGCTGCGGCCGGTGGAGGC